>JBLHJX010000090.1:0-18339 GCA_047619225.1 Candidatus Latescibacterota bacterium | reverse complement strand
AAACAGTTCGTGTCGTGGTGTTTGGCGGCATTATTCAACCCACAGAAACCGTACCCCCTATACCACCGCCCCCAGTACTTGTTTCTGATTTCACAGCCACTTCATTCGACTTTGACAACTCCCTCGTGGTTGATCTGTCAGATTTTACGCTGTTTGCCCAAAGCTTTGGGCTACCGGCTTCACAGGCCGGCCGATTTGACTTTGACAAAAGCGGCCTTGTCGATTGGCACGACTTTCTCTTCTTCACCTTTTTCTTCGCACAACGCGTCAACAACGATATCTACTACCGATCCCCCGCACGCGACCAGGTGACCTTTGTTCCTGTTGATGGCGGAAGCTATGTCACAGAGATCAATGCTTTTTTTATACAAATTCACATTTTACCAAATGATATGACCAAAACTGAAATTGTAAATCGACAATACAATCTCTTTCTATCCAACAAAAACGGTGCCTTTAGTCTCACGCCCGCACCCTTTAACGGCACTGTCTTTTCTGTGAGGGCCACAGAACTTTCCGATCATCCCGTTGTGGGTGTCAGTTGGGAAATGGCCGATCAATATTGCAAGTGGCTCGGTGGACGCTTGCCCACACTGGCCGAATGGAACTTTGCCGCGCGTGGCACCACCTTGCGTCGCTTTGCCCACAGCGACCGAATAACCAACGAACAAGCCAACTTCCTCAACAGTGGCGACACCTTTGAACCAGGCACCACCCCAGTGGGTTATTACAATGGCCGAGATCAAAAAGGGTTTCAAACCAAAGACGCCTTTTCGCTTTATGGGGCATATGACATGACGGGCAATGTGTGGGAATGGTGTGCAGATGTGCGCGAAGACAACAAAGCCCCCATCAAAGGGGGCAGTTATCTGGAAGATGTTAATTCGTTTGATCTCACACTCAATGCGGAGCAGTGGCTCGACATCACAGACAAACGAGAAAACGTTGGCTTCCGCTGTTTAAAAGAGAAGTAGTGTCACTCGAAAATTACAACAACAAAGCGGTAGAAGCTGTATTTGCTTCTACCGCTTTTGTTTTTTAAAAAAACCCGAAAAGTAATTTCCAGATGGCCCCTAAGAGGTTAAATCTTTACATCTTACAAACCATACGCCATCAACCGACACCCACACGCAAAATACACCGTGTTATCCACAACCGGTCCTGCCGCTCGAATCGGATCATCTGTTTCAAAAATCACACCCACAGACAACGAATCCACATCCAACCGATAAAAATACTGCGATGTAAACCCGTACACGACACCATTCACAGTCTGCAATCCCAAATCCAAAGGGTGTCCGTCCAAAATAGGCACCGCATCGACAAACTGGTGAGAAACAGGGTCAAACACAAACAACTCGGGTTCACCCGTGCCCAACACCGTGCCATACAACTGCCCATCGCCTCCCACCGTAAGCGCATTAAACACCGACACCGGTCGATCCAACGTACCTTGCCATACAATGGCTTCCGCCTCATAATCCCACAAAATCAAATGTGCCTGATCAACTTTGGGTTGCGTACCTGTGCCCCCGTGAATACTCGTGCCCACTGCAATCAATTTTTGTGCTTCCAAATGCGCCAATGTATAACAACTGCCCTCGCCAAAAAGCGCACCGCACGATCCCATTTGGCCGGTTTCTGGATCATAATAAGACAGCGGCCCACCCCAGATCCCATAATCGGGCAATGACGCCGTCCACACCCGTCCAAGCGGCCCCGTTAACGTTGTACGCGGTCGATACGACACCGCATCCACACGCCCAATATCACGCGGGTTTGCGCCCTCATCAGTGCCATACACATAACCCTGTGAGGTATCGTACACCGACATACGCGCCGCTGGATAAGACGAGATATACATCTTGCCATCTAAATTGGCCATCGAATATGCTTCACCACTCGACTCTGAGCACTTGCCCAAATCGATCAACTCACCATCCGTTGGTTTATAGCGAAACAAATGCAGCGGCAAAATACTCGATCCATACACACATTGATCGGGTCCTTCGTGCAACACAAAAATATCGCTGCCACTGGCCTCATAATCCAATTCAAACACACGCGTCTCACCATCGGGCTTTTTCACTTCCAACTTCCGGTTCAACTGTTGTACCGCATCCGCAAATGAAAATGTGCTGCCATCGGGCAATTGCAACACAACCTCTTCCTCTGGCACAACATCCACCGCAATCGCCGCCATCCCTTCAATCCGGTAATTCCCTTCGCTCGATACCACATACACCCACCCATCAGCCCCCTTCACCACATTAATCTCACCTTCACCTTTTGCAACCACTGGTCCCACCGCTTGTTTTTCACCCGTTGCCGGATCAAAAACCACAACGTGCGGCCTTGTCATCTTCACAAAATTCACCACCAAACCATCGGCATTGACAAACGGATAGTTATACATGTCTACCTCATCCATTCGCCCATGTGGTGTGAAGGTATCTGATTGAGGGTCGTAACACGTCAAATCAGCCGTGCCATAACTGCCAATCCAAATACGCCCATCGGCACCTTCATCAATCCGGCACGGAAATGTAGCCGCTTCTTCATGGATGGCACCCAAGTCTAACAACGTATCTTCTTTTGGGTCAAAGCACAACAAATGTCCGGCATATGCACTGCCCACATACAACCGCCCCGATGTGCTCATCAACGTTGCCGTTGGATAATTTGATTTGGGCACTGGAGATACAAATTGCCGGAATGCGCCTGTCTCCGGATCGATTTGCAACACGAACAAGTTGTCGCCTTGTTGACCCATGGTTGCATAAATAGCCGGCTGGTCTTGTTGGTTGACACCCGCGTGGAGTCGCACCCAATTGACAGATCTAACCGGAACACCGATTTCTTGAATGGCCATTATTTTATTCCTTTATGCCTACGGCGTCCTACTTCTTTGAAAGACCAAAGAAGTAGGCAAGAAAGTCTCTCGCTCGCCGCGAGAGGCTTAAATTTACTTCCGTGTTTTTACAAGCCGCTTTCTTTGACTTGTATCAATGCATCTTTCATCGCATCCAATGCATCATCAATATCAGACTCCGAATGAGAATAATTTGGATAACACACCGAATAAATAATCACACCGCGTTTTAATACTTCGCCATTAAATTGCACAAACAAATCCGCATTGCGTGAGGCATCTTCATGGGAAAATGACAACATACCAAGCGGAGGCAGGCCCCAAAACCCTGCGGGCATATCCAATTCGGCACAGGCGGCATTGAATCCTGTGTGTAACTGATGCCCGCGTGCCCAAAGCGTATGGATCACGGGTTCGTTTTCATACACATCCAACACGGCATTGCACGCGGCCAAACCCAGCGTATCACCACCAAAGGTAGACGAAACAACAACCTCTTTCACCACATCCATCACATCGGCACGACCACAATAACATGATAACGGTACCCCATTTGACATCCCTTTGGCAAAAACAGCCAAATCGGGTGTCACACCAAAGTACTCTTGCGCACCTGCGCGTGCCAGCCGAAAACCCGTTACAATCTCGTCAAAAATAAGCAATACGCCATGTTTTTCGGTTAATGCACGCAATGCAGGCAAAAATGTATGCCCTTTCTCCATATCGCGATAATCACAGGTCACACTCACCGCCGCAACCTCATTGCCACTGTCACGAAACAAATCCTCATAGGGTGTTACATCACCCCACGGCAATTGTCGATACACAGACCCAATAGCTTTGGGTGTGCCTTTGCCCGTCACCGTATTCATCCAACCGTGATAACCACACGTTGCAATCACATCACGACCCGTAAACCCACGTGCCAACCGATGCACAGCAGCCATCGCCTCACCACCCGTCTTCAAAAACCGCACCTTCTCAGCACACGGAATCACATCCACCAACCGCCTCGCCACCTGTTCTTCTAACGGATGGGCATAACCAAACACATACCCGTTATCAATCTGTGCCTTCACCGCATCATCCACCGCATCAAAACCATATCCCAACGATATGGGACCCAACCCATTTCGAAAATCGATATATTCATTTCCATCCACATCCCACACACGGCACCCCTTGCCCCTCACGATAAAACACGGCTCCACATCGCGCAAAGCTTCACGCGGCGCCTTTGAATGCGTCTGCGTACCCAGTGGAATCACGTCACATGCCCGCGCGTATAGTTCCCACGACTTACTAACCCTGCTCATCATCACCTCACAGCATCAAAAATTAAAAGATAAATTCACTTCTAATCCCAAGAATAGCCATTCACCCATCCCTCGTCAACAAACAAAAAGCGCGACAGGTTGCCCTATCGCGCCTATTCTAAATGTCTACCTTCTATTTTCCTCTTCCTTGCCTTTTCAATCCTACGACATTGCCCGAGCCACCTTATTAATTGCCGTTGCCACGTCACGAATATCATCCTCATCCATATGCTCGTGCATCCCCCACAATGCCACCGTTGACAACGCTTTAACGGCCCCTGGCACAATCTCTGGCCCGTAATGATACTCGCGGCTTGTCACCCCATGGTGAAATGGAAAGCCACTGGTGCCATATGTCTTTTTTTCTGTCAAATAATTGCCCCGCATAAAAATGGGGTCTTTGATATAATGTGCCCCCATCGACACACCTTCTGCGCTTACTGCTTTACAAAAAGCGTCCGGGTCGTGCCCCGTAATATGAAACACAAAATTCCACCACGACACCTCAACACCCTCTTCAAACGGAATGGGTGTCACCCCCGGCGCATCCTCAATCAACGAGCACAACAGCTTCCCCAATGCAATCCTTTTTTCAACCACACCCCCACGAACCTTCTCCAACTGTGCCACCCCCACAGCCCCTTGCATCTCTGTCATGCGATAATTGGGTGCGACGAATTCATGATCGCGATCCCCCATATATTTATAATCCCACCCTTTATCCGAAAACAGCTTCAGTCGAATGTAAGTATCCTCATCATTGGTCACCGTCATGCCACCATCCCCGGTGGTCATATGTTTGGACTGTTGCAAACTAAAACAACCCATATGGCCAAAGGTGCCCACATATTTTCCCTTATACTTTGTCACATGACACTGGCTACAATCTTCAATCAACGTCACATTATACTTTTCTGCAATCTTCACCACCTGGTCTACATAACAAGGCCGACCAAATAAGTGCACCAGAATAATCGCGCGTGTCCGATCTGTAATGTTTGCCTCAATAGACTCCGGTGTCATATTCATCGTCACGGGATCCACATCGGCAAACACGGGCACTGCATTTTGAATCAAAATGGGCATCACACTGCCCGGGTCGGTAATGGGTGCGGTAATAATCTCGTCACCCGGGTTGGGGTTCACCACACCCACGGCCAAGTGAATCGCCGCAGTACCGCTCGTGGCACTTTGTGCATAATTCATGCCATACAACTCGGCAAATTTTTGTTCAAATTCTTTGACAAATGTGCCGCTCTTGCCAAACAGGTTTTGACTGCGCACCGCCTGAATCAATAAATCTTCTTCTTTTTGTCCAAACGGCGTTCGTTTTGGAAACGGCGTCGTGCGAACCTTTTCGCCCCCATCAATTGCCAATTTCTCGCTCACATCAAGCTCCTATCTTCGTCATCGTTATGGGCTTAAGCATACATATTTACGCGATAAAAACACAGCATCTGCCCTATTGAACAGTCAGTGTTAATTCTTGACGTTTTGTACTTTGATCAAAAGGAATCACAACCACAATACGTGCTTCTTCAATCATTGCAGCGCCATCTTTTCGGTAGGGGTTATGTGGCAAAACAGGCCAGACCACCCGGCCACCATCAGGCACTGTCAAGCGCCAGCCCGCATGCGCTATCCATCCAGGGCTTTCCCACAAAATTTCTGCTTCATCCAAAACATCCACCGACCCAGTTCCAGAGCCCACACCCTCACCCAAATGAGCAATCAATGTCACGTGCGCCTCAACATGTGCACCCGTCTCTACAGATGATGCCAAAATAAGTGTTAATTCTCTATCGCCACCAGGCTTGATCGTCACCCGACAATCTTCTTCTCCATATTTGAGTGTCACCGTAGGTCGCGCGTCGTCATCTTGTACCTTTGCACACTCGGGCACATGACTTAATCCCTCTCTCGCACGAAAGTCGGGTTCTTCATCACCTGCTTCATGCGTGAGCAACGACACATCACCCACCGTAAATGTGCTCCACAACGGTTGTAGTTTTGTATTGCCACCTCCCACAATCAACCCAACTTCATCATGATAAATGCTCACAAAATTCTGCCGATCTTGCCCCCATCGGTTTTGTGGAATCTCGGTTGTAAATCCCGACAAGGCAACAAACCACGGGCGTTGCCGCACCATTATCGCATCGTCATCCAATCGCGTCACATGTTGCTCTTGTGCCGCTGCCGTTGCAATCGCATCACCATCGGCCCCATACAGCAACATTTGAGCCGCATAATCGGCATCAAATGCCTGACCTTCGCCCAAATAAATCCCGTGTTGTTGCGCCAAAAAGCCACGCCCTTCAGCCGTATGCGAAAAACCAACATTGCCCAAGCGCACCCCTGTATGATACGGATTGCGCCCATCCACCGTTTCAAGCAAGCTGCCATCGGGGTACACACACGCCGAATGATACTGTGCCGCCCGACGCAATGCATCCAAACCCGAATCATCGCCCGACATAGCATAATACACACCAATGGCTTCGGCATATACAAAATTATATGCCACAACAGGCCCTTTGTGCTCGGCCCACCACCCTTGAGGTGACTGTTCGGAAATCACTTGCCCCATAAAATCACGTGCTTGCTTCTTCCAATCATCGCGCGCAAAAACAACGCCCGCACAATAAAGCCCCATCGCGTGATGTGTTGGAATATTGTGCACGCGATCCATCGCCGTGCGTGCAATACCATCATACCCCTTCATCAACGCAGCACCCTGTCGCTCACGGGCATCGTTTTCCATCGCCTCTTTCACAAGTGCAAAAGCACGTATCCATCGGCTATACACCCAGGGCATATAAATTTGCCCCCACGTCGAATGGTCTTTTTTGCGAAACGTCACCATACCCACTTCATCTTGCGCATCAATCAACGCATCCCCACCCAATACAATCGCCTGAACAACCTGCTCGCTGTGATAATGTGAACTGTCTTCCAATGACCAAGCAGCTGCCAAGGCCAACAAACAATTTTGATCTGTACTGATCCATGGTTCTATACCAAACTGTCCATTCGGTTTTTGCGACGCCAAAATATCTGGCACCGCCAAATCCAACGACTCTAACAACTGAGGCTCTCGTGTCCAAATCATAAAATAACCCTCTTTAATTTGTGCGTGTATTTTATATCCTAAACCGCGCTAAAAACACATCCGAAGGCGTGGGGCGCTCGGCGGGTACAGGCAACCATTTATGTTGAGAATAATAACTCATTAATACTTCGTCATTCTGCCCGTGTGCCAAACCAGCATAAGAACAATCACCCGCACTGGGCACGGTTAATAAATGAACTGCTTTTTCATTTTCAACACGCCACACAGATGTATGATGTGTGCGATCTGTTCCCTCGATTTTTTCATAATCACCCTCGGCCAAATCACATTCCTGTGATCGGCCAGCCACAATCCATTGCCCATCTACATTGAGCACAACAGGCGCGTGAATCATCGCACCCAAATCAGCCCAAGCCCACTGGGTATAGGGTGCCAAACTGTGCCCAATCCACGAATGATGATCTGGTTCTAAGGTTCGCACAATACAACTGAGCCGATCTTCGTCCGTCCGAAAAAGTACCGGTTCGCCCGGCCCACCGCCAGAACGCATCTGTGTAATCAAATGCCAATCGAACAAATCTTCACTATACAACAAATGTACGGTACGCATATCGCGGTCATCGCGCCGGCCAAAATGGTACGCCGGGCAATAAAACCCATTGCCATCTGCATAAATACGCCACAACCAATAATTCACCCCATACACTTGCCGAGGCGTTGACCAACAGAGACCGTCACGTGACACAGCCACATGAGAAATCAAATCGTGCTCGGCATTCAACACCGTTTTGTTGCCATCGCCCCATCGTGGAAACCACGTGCCAAACACAACCGCCAAACGATCTCCCGCATCAATCAATTTAGGGTCGCGATCATCACCCCCCGTATCAAACTGCGCACACAACGTCCACTGACTCAAATCATTAGACCGATAAAGCACCACATTGCCACCCGGTACAATTCCGTGTGATTGCGCCGTGCGAAAGCCCAAATAATAATGCCCCTGCCAAAATATCAAATCCGTAAATGCATTGTGATAACCATCAGAGAACAACCTTTCAACGCCAATCAGTTCTGCCACATCACCACCTCTTCTCATAAGTTTACAAAAAAGAAACCAAAAATACCTTTATAGAGTAGCACATAACAGAAAACCTGTGCCTCTCACTTCTGCCGTCTCACTTCTTACAGTACAATAGATGATCGGGTGCGTTGAAACGAATGTCAAGCATTGCCTTTTTACGGTCTTGTCTTTCTTCTTTTAGCACCGTATGTTCATCTAAATCGGGTAACCATACCGACGTACGCGGTCTCACAGATTACACACCGTTTTCTGCATCTTTCATATATACCTATTTATCATAACAATTGTCATCTTAAACAAGAATCACCCACCAACCTCAGGGAGCACACATGTTTTTTACCCCAGGCAATCACCCCAGCACACTTTCACACGATCCCTTCAACGCCATTGTTGTCCCACGCCCCATTGGTTGGATCTCTACCCTCGATACCAATGGCGTACCCAATTTGGCACCCTATTCCTTTTTCAATGCCGTCGCTTACGACCCACCCCAAGTCATGTTCGCAGCCACCAGTTCACACAGACAAGGCGGTCACAAAGACTCCATCAAAAATGCCCAAGACACAGGCGAGTTTGTCGTCAACTTGGTCACCTATACATTGCGCGAACAGATGAACGCCTCTGCTGTCTCTGCCCCGTCTCACATCAACGAATTTGAATATGCCAAACTCACACAAGAACCTTCGGAAATGGTCAAAGCACCCCGTGTAGCCGAAAGCCCTATTCACCTCGAATGCGTCTATACACAAACCGTACAACTGCCCACCGATGACCCAGAAAACCCAAATACGGTCGTCTTTGGTCAAGTCGTTGGCATTCATATTCGAGACCATGTCATTAAAGATGGCAAACTCGATCTTGCGGTTATTCAACCTGTGGGTAGACTCGGTTATCTTGATTATGTACACGTCACACAATCATTCGATATGGATCGCCCAACCTGGCCTTAAGGGTTTATCCAGAAATTACTTTTCGGTTATATAGGCCTCCAAGCTGGCCCAGACCGCACAGGCTTGGCACGCAACATGCACTTTTAAATCCATTCAAATTATAAAAAGCCGCCCCGCAAACTTATTCTGCGAGGCGGCTTTTTATTTTAAGTTTTCATTTCCCTACACCCATCCCAATATCCATCCATTCAGCAGACCATCCCACGCTTAGCACGAATCCCATGTGCCGGTGGATTATCGCCGATCCAGCGTTCATCTTGAGGCTCAGAGGCAAGCTGATACCGCGTATCTGAAGAAAGGCGATATTGATTCGAATGATTGTCCGAACTGGCATGCATCATATACATGCAAAATACCAGCACATCCCCCATCTCATAATTAGAGGTCAACCAACGCCCCCCCAACTCTTCACGTGTGGCAATGGCGTCAGACGAATAAGCCCCCGAAGAATTCCAACGAACCTGTTGTCTTTCTTCCCCCGTCAATTCACGACCTTCCGATTGTGCCGCTTCCACAACAGCCTTGGCATCGCTCTCATTTTCACAATACAAATCCACATCGCTTGAACCATATGTTGCTTTCAATTCGGCAAGCTTATGGGATCCTTCTAATAACATCAAGCCACCCATTTCATAGGGCACATCACCATAGGGGATCCACGAGGTATACAAATTCTTCGTACCACGCCCCATATACACAATATCGCAATGCGGTGTGGTTGCCGTATTCACGCCTGGGCGCTTGCACCGAAACCAGGTATAATCAAAATAATTCACTGGGCCACCCAAAAAATGCGTGTAAAAATCAATCAAAGGCCCCTCGTGAATCACCTTGTCTAAGGGTGGGTTATTGCCCGCAAGCACAGGCATAAACGTTCCTGTTGCACGACCATCGATCTGTTCTTTGGGCGCAGCAATACCATCAAGAGCCGGATAGCGTTTGTCCAACGCCCCTGCGTCCATCAAACGATTCATCACTTCTTGGCGCGCGGCCACCACTTCGTCTTGATTCAACAGCCCCTTCAAAAACAAATACCCATCATTTTCCATGCGCTGCTCAAGCTCATCGCGATTATGAAGCGCGTCATTTGACACCTTCAGTTCACCAAAATCATCGAGAGAACCGCCCAAGCAACGACCCTGATAGGTTAAATCTAAAACCTGCTCAAAACCCATATCATCCTCCATCATTGAGTAATAGTCGTCGCAATATAGACAAATTCAGTATGAGATTCAATAGCGATTGTCTTCTCCAATCTCCGGTTTCTGATCTCTTTTTTGAATTTCATCCAAATTTTCTTCAAAAATGCGATCTGGATCACATTTTAAATATATCAAGTAGTGTATATTAATACCAAATACAACACATACCCCGCTCAGAGTCAGAACACCTCACGGTGTTCACAGACTCCCCACACCATTCACGTTGTGTGCAATTTGCTCACAGCGAACCCCTTAATTAAAAAAACCCGCAGGCTTGGGAGAGCTCCTGCGGGTTTTTTATTTTTTCATTCACAACAAAGCTAAAACGGCAAATCGTCGTCGGCAGCATAGGGGGGTGGTTCGGGTTCTGATGAGCCACCACCACCTTGTGGCATCCCACCACCTTGTGCAGCCTGTGGTGATGCACTTTGCTGGTTATAGTTATTATTACCACCACCTTGTGATGTGGCCTGTGGTGATGCATTTTGCTGGCTATAGTTATTACCACCGCCGCCACCGCCGCCGCCTTCTGCTTCACCACGGCCATCTAACATCTGCATTTCACGCGCCACAACCTCTGTGGTGTACCGTTTTTGGCCGTCTTGACCTTCCCAGCTGCGCGTTTGCAAACGACCTTCAACATAGACCTTGCTGCCTTTACGTAAATATTGATTGCAAATTTCAGCCAAGCGCCCCCACACCACAATGCGGTGCCATTCGGTACGCTCTTGCTTCTCACTATTGTTGTCCGTCCAACTTTCGTTGGTTGCGATGTTAAAATTTGTTACTGCAGCGCCACCCGGTGTATAACGCAACTCCGGATCAGCACCCACATTGCCCAAAATTATTACCTTGTTTACGCCTCCACGTGCCATACTCGGCCTCCTTAAATAATAGAGTATTGAACTGTATCAGGGATCATGGCACGACCCTGTGAATTGAATGTGATCGAATATACTTTTGCAAATAAGGTTTGTCAAGCAACAGCACGCAAAAAAACCACACCCACAAACATCAGATAAGACTGTAAAACAGCCAATATATGAATTTTATTTGCCGTTTTTAACGCCCCATCGTACATTCCCACCCAATGAAAATAAACCTAATTCGCACCCTGCCATTTGTTTTTGCCCTCGCCTTTTTAATGCAAGGTTATTTGGGTAACTTGTCCAAGTCACTCACGTGGGACGAACCTGTCTTTATTGCATCGGGTTACAGCTACCTCACCCGCAATGACTTTCGCATGAATTCAGAAGCCCCCCCCTTCTTGCAACAACTCCAAGCTCTGCCGTTGCTCACCCTCAAGTTGCGCCAAATCGATACCAGCCACACAGTCTGGCAAAGTGCCGAACATGTTATCAATGGCCGATTCTTCATCCAAGCCAATGCCCAACATCTGCACACCATAAGCCAACGCGCGCGCTTGCCCATCCTCATCATTGGCACCCTCTTAATTCTCGCCATCTTCTTTTGGGGACAAAAAATTTATGGCACCATGCCCGCCTTGTTGGCATCGGCATTGGCCGCCTGCTCGCCCAACCTGCTCGCCCACGCCAAATTAGCCACCACAGATTTGGGCTGTGCCGCATTTATGTTTTTTGCCACATTTGCCTTTTGGTATGTCGTTCACCATCCGCATTGGAAAACATGGCTTTTGTGCGGGTTCATAACCGGCCTATCGTTGCTCACCAAATACACAGCCCTTTTACTCGGTCCAACGTTTATTGTATTGGGTCTATTTTGTGTCTGGCAAAAAATCTTACCCCCAAAAGAACTCATCAAGGGGGGGCTCATTGTCATCCTTACACTCACGCTTACCATTTGTGCGGGTTACAACTTCACATTCAATCCCATCTTGTATCTAGACGGTTTGCAAAAAATTTATGCCAATGCCAACGTGGGTTACCAATTCTATTTACTCGGAGACGTATCCGAACAACCCTTTTGGTATTATTATATCGTCGCATTCCTCATCAAAACCCCCATTGCCACATTGCTACTCATTGGCGTTGCAATCACGACCCTTATTTTTAAAACGCGCGACAGAGCCCAAACTATTTTCCTGCTCCTTCCCATCCTATTCATTTTCATTGTTTCTTGTTTTGACAAAAGCAATTTGGGCTACCGGCGCATCTTACCTGCATTGCCATTTTTGCTTCTATTTTGTGCCCACGCGCTCAGCAACACCCCATCCTACTTTCGCAAAGGATTTGTTGCCGGACTGTTTTGCCTCACTCTTTTAGAGTCTGGTTATATCTATCCCCACCATTTATCTTTTTTCAACCAAGCAGTGGGCGGCCCCACAAAAGGGCCCTACTTGCTCGACGACAGCAACATCGACTGGGGGCAAGATTTGCCCGGTCTTGCAAACTGGCAACAAACCCACCCCACAGCAAAACCTCTAAGACAAATGTATTTTGGTAACCTGCCTCCCAAACTATATGGCGTCCAAACCGAACAACTGCCCTTAAATACCACACACATCCGCCAACCACAACCCGGTTATTATGCCATCAGCGCACACCAACTCGCTTGGTTTCGAAAAATAAAAAAACAATACAACCTCGACATTGACTGGCTCACCAAATATCATCCCATTGATCGCATCGGATATTCCATATACATCTATAAATTTCCAGAGTCATCCCAAAAATAAAACGGCGATGAGCCCATGAGCTCATCGCCGTTCTTCTTTATATCTGCCTTCTGTCCTTGATTCTATCCTGTCCTTATCTCCTGCTTTTTCCTTTTTCCTTTGATCCTCTCTTATTTTCGTTTTTCCCGCCACGCTTCTTTCTGTACCATCTCATCCTGTTGTAAATAACCCCGAATGGCCTTTGCCAATGCCGGTGCTGCTTTGTCGCGAATCAACTCTTGTGCTTTGGCACGTTGCCGCCGGTACTCTTCTGGGCTAAGTGGTTTGGGTTTGGGTCTTGTCGCGGCTTTAGCGGGCGCATTTTCAGCAGGCACTTTTTGAGGCCATAACCTTACAAATAAATAAAAAGCCAGTGATACAGACAACACACCCGAAAATGCGACAATCAGCACATCCAACTGCATCATAAAAGCGGCAACCAATATCACACACGCACCCACAGCAATCACGATCAACGCAATACTGATCACGCGATAAATTTGGTCGCGCACTTCTGGTGCACGCAACCGATTGCGTAAAAATGTCCCGATTCTTTTAGCCAATCCTAATCCTCAGTAAATCTATCTGGTTTCCTCATTTTTCCTTTTTTCTCAATCTCCCCAGAACAAATTATGACCTTGTGCTGGGAACCAAATCAAATCCACAATCATACTCACAAGCAGCGACAACGTGTATCCCACAATCATTCCAATAAAAAATGGTTTGGCACGACGATAAAGCGCAATGCCACCAAACCGCAAAATAATCAGCTTTATCAACCACGTTAAGAACACCGACAATATGGCTGTGCGTGCTGAGTAAAACGTCACCACCGAAAAACCGATGGGGTGCAAAGGCCACCAAGTGAGCCGATATTGACAAAACGTCAAAACCGCCATCGCAATAGCGCCAAATGCCATAAAAGCCATTTTGAGACCATAATGTGTTTCTTTGCCAATATCACGAATGGATGTCACAATGCCATTAAAATAATTCGGTGCTGCTACCCGAAACATATACGATCCAAAATTAAACGCGCCATCCTGATAGCCCAAATAAATGGTTGCCACAGCCGCCGCAATTAACGAAAGCACAAATGCAAAAACAATTGTCACCCCCAAAGATCGCGCACGCACCCCCAAGGGGGCACCCAAACGCGCCGCATGCGTCGCTCCTGGCATGGTAAAGCTTTTGCCATTTTGATACAAGCTGCCCAACTGCTGACGCACAGCAATAGTACCAGAGTCTAAGGAGTCTGGTGGTGAAAAAGCCATAATACCAGTTCCCAAACTGCTGGGTGACTCTAAAAAGACCAACCCCGTCATAGCCACAATTTTGGCAAACCCCGTATAAAAGACAAACCAAAAAACCGTCACCAAAACGGCCCAAAACGGTGCCATACCCCCCTTATACAACCAAAAAACCATATACAACATACACGCCAAAAATGTAAACACGGCCGTGCGATAAGACAACAACTCGTGTGTATCATCCATCTTTTCTTCTGATCGACCAAAGGCCTGCAAAAATATGGCTTTGAGTTGCGTGCGTGCAATCCACAAGCCCCAAAGACAAAAAACAAGAAACCCACCAAAAGCCTGCTGTCGTGTGCCAGCAAATTCACCCAACCCATCGGCAAGCCCCAAACGATTGGTCATCCCAATTTGCAACCAGGTGAACAACCAAAACACCCAAATCGAAAACAAAATCTGTAAATCGGTAAAATAGGCAAACCCAATAATTAAAAAATTAATGCGCCCAAACATCGATGGCACATATCTGCCCAATGGAATATTGTAATTTTGAATGCCCACCGTAATCACGGGAAATCCAGGATTAAAATAACCAATGATATACCACAGCACAATCACACTTGGAATGGCAAAACCCGCCCAAAAAAGGGGCTGTTTCATATAATCGGGAAAACCCTTTGGGCCTGCGGTTTCGGCCAATTCTTCTGCCACCTGTGCAAAAGGAAAAGCCAACCGCTCTTGCTCTACCCATTGCCTTCGCAATATAGATGCCAATGCAACAGACCCAATACCCAAAACCGAAATAAAACTCAACCACCAAAATGTGGGTCGCAACCAAATATCCCATGGCAGAGAAGCGTTGCGGGGTAATCCCTCATAGAACCACGCCAGACGATCACCCGCATCTTCAACAACCAGCCACGGTTTTACCAAACCAAACACATACTCTTCCCACAAATTTTCGGGTGTTGCCATATAGTTCATCACCGCATAGGTAGCCAACACCCGCCCCAGCAATTCATTGATATGAACACTCACATATCCCGTGGCAAAAATGACAATCAGCTCCCACGGTTGCAAATGATACCCAAAGATGCGCAACACTGGATTCAGCACAAAAATAAGCACCAAAAACGGCATCAACACACCCATCGGGATCATACCCTCAACCAACGAAATGGTGTGCATATAATGATGCGTATATGGTATTGCAGTGTTGACACCAACGGTAATCAATACCGCCAACGCAATCGCCCACCAGGGCGACCGTGTGGTATCTATCTCGTATTGTTGTTCTTGTAAGTCTTCGGGTTCAACTGCCATATGGCCCTCGTAGTTCAAATGAACGGCAAATCCTTTGGCACATCAATTGCGAATAAGATACACCAGTGGGTCATATTCCACAAAAAAACGCGAGAAATCAATACTTTTTAGCAAATCCCCTTTTGCGCCTTTTAAAAAGAGTACGCAAAACCTTCCCCTTGGAGGAAAAAATGTCCCCTAAAGCCATTAAAAGCCTCATCGATATGTTCGGTGTTGAACACGGCGTGCAAATCTTAAACCTTTTTACAGCCCCAGAAGACGATGACATCCAGCTTCAAGCCTCATCTATTAGACAGCGACCAAGCGAACTCATTCGCGACGTTACGCTGCCAAGAGAAATACCTATGACCAAATAATCGCCAGCGGGCAAAGACGAGAAAGGAGCCGAGCCCCCCCTTTCGCCCCTCTAATATTCATGCCTCTAAGAATTCGCGAATACTAAAATACCGTTCGCCAGAATCACAAATCACGGTCACCACCCGTTTGCCATTGCCTAAACGACGTGCTACCTGCAATGCAGCAAACACATTGGCACCCGCAGAAATCCCCGCCATAATCCCCTCTTTGCGCCCCAACTCACGCGCCATCTTAATGGCATCACCATCATCTATACAAACAATCTCATCAATCACATTTCGGTTTAAAACTTCAGGCACAAATCCGGCACCAATGCCCTGGATACCATGCAAACCGGGCTCGCCGCCAGACAAAACCGGTGACTTGCTGGGTTCTACAGCAATGATTTGCACCTGAGGCAACGCCAATTTCAGAACCTCACCAACACCTGTAATCGTGCCCCCTGTCCCAACACCTGCCACAAATGCATCTAAATGACCCGCTACAGCCGCCAGAATTTCGGGTGCTGTCGTTTGCCGGTGTGTTTCTGGATTGGCTAAATTTTGAAACTGCTGTGGCATAAACATATCATCTGGAGATTCATCGACCAAGCGCTGTGCTTCTTCTACTGCACCCGTCATATCTAAGTCACCCGGCGTTAATACCAACTTGGCACCATAACTTTCGAGCAAATCACGTCGTTCTCTGCTCATAGAATCGGGCATGGTCAGTATCAAACGATACCCTCTTGCTGCCGCTACCACTGCCAAACCAATACCCGTATTGCCACTGGTGGGTTCAACAATCGTCATCCCAGGCGTTAACCGCCCATCACGTTCAGCAGCATCAATCATAGACAAAGCAACGCGATCTTTAACTGTGCGTGCTGGGTTCAACGCCTCCATCTTGACCAACACTTCAGCCATGTCCGAAGTCACCACCTGGTTGAGCCTCACCAAGGATGTTTGCCCAATCAAATCTAAAAAATTATCTACCACTGCATTATCAGCTGGCATCTGCCTATCCTTTTAAAAAGTCAATCTTTCGTCTTCTCATCACCTGTTTTTACTTTGCCAAAGTGTTTTCTTGCCTGTGTCACAATATAAAGGTCACCGTGCAAGTGATCAACCCCTTTCCTAAAACATTTTTTATGACAAAACCATATGTTGACAGAGGTTTATACACCTCCTACATTTATATTTGAAATACGAACCCTGTAAAAGGTTTTGTTATGCTAAGCAATCTCTTCATAAAACGAAAATCTGGGACAAGCCTGAGTCCATTGGCACGTACCCTACTTAAACTGGCCGACATCAATATGAGCTCGGCCAATTGTACCCTCATTCTCAATGTGGAGGGTCATGAAGAGCCCGAAGATTTAGGCCGTGCCATGTTCTTCAAATCAGATGGCAAGCTTCTCATTCGCAACCGCGCCATCTATATTACAACACCCGACCACATCAAAGCCGAAAACCAGGACCATTTCCGAGGTGCGGGCGACATCGTCAGTTTGTGGTTTTTACACGAACACGTGCCGCGCATCGTCGAATGTCGTGTAGATGAACGCGTACACTTTCCTTCCAACATGGTGGCAACTCTCGACCCCAAAGTGGCCATAGGATACAAACTCACACCGTTAAGCGACATTACCAAGCAAGACAAACGCAGTTCACTCAGGTTTTCACACCAACCCGGCCAAGGTGCATTGCCAGTTTATCCACAAACCCTCTTTGACTTGTTCATTCAAGACACCGATCAAACCTACCCCGAAGAAGGGGCCATCGCACATCGCCTTGATGATCTGCGTCTTGTACCTCCCAAAGGGCAAGATGGCCTGACGCTATCTGCTATCTTTTCACCCGAAGAATTGGTACGCACCTTTAAACATGACATTCTTACCAACCCATCAGAAACGCGCCATGTGCATGTGAGCAAACCCTACCTAGACGAGAAGTTGAACCGTTCTGTTTTGCTCGAACTCGGTTTTTCTGACGTATTGGGTTTGGGCAGTGATGAGTTAGGGCGCAACGTACACATCAAAAAACCCCTCGTCTCTCGCACCAAAGACCGTAGAGATCCCCATTATTTAAGAGTGGGCGACATTCTCATCTTACACTATGGTGCACGTGCACAATTTGAGGGGAATCCCGCCTACCATGAATTGATCGCAGAAATAACCAAAGGTGGCTTAGAAAACCTGACCATTCGTCCCCTATACAACAGTCGCCAAGAGCAAGGCCTACGTGTCGCACTGGCCGACTTCAGTGTCAATGGCATGCGCTTTGATTGCCCACC
>JBLHJX010000089.1:0-18402 GCA_047619225.1 Candidatus Latescibacterota bacterium | reverse complement strand
AATGTAACCATTCAAAAAAGTAGTTGGGATGTCGAGAATATTGCCACAAACCTGCCCGACATGTCTTGCCCTTATTTTCAGGTTGCCGTCGCCAATGCGCCAATTGCCCATCGGCAATCATCTCACCCACCACGGCCACAAACCACATCCCCACACCCAAACCATCCCAAATATGAAGTTCAGCCACACCATTCATTTGCCCTAACACAATGGGCACAACAAATACAATCACAAAAACTGCCTGCACCTGAAAAAAAAAGAACATGTTACGCTGTGTGTTTTCACCCCACGACGCACGCAACATCTGATACCGACCATCCTCTTCATCAGCCTTGAGCACCCGATCTACCAACAAATGAATGGCCAACCGAAATGCCCACACAGCGCCCAAAATGCCCACCAACCATTGCCGGGGTGCGTACCCATCAAACCACCATACAAACCCCAAAGCCAACACCCCGATCATAGCCGCCCAAGCCACATCCACAATGCCTGCATCCCCAGTTCGTTGTTGGATCCCCCACAACACCATCATCATCACTGATGTAATACCAAAACCCATACCTAAAAAATCGAGCATGCCATCTCCAATTTACCAAACCCATGAAACCAAAAACCATCAAAGCATCCTCAATCCAACTGAGGCACCAAATTCTCTCGTCGATTCATTGGTTTTGCCATCACTATCTGCACATCCGAAATATACCGTTCGGCAAAACCGCCTTCACAATAGCACAAATAATATTCCCACATCCGAATAAACCGCTCATCAAATCCTTGTGCCCGCACCGCATCCAACTGATTCCAGAATCGTGCACACCAATCGTGTAATGTGCGCACATAATGCGTCCCAATGTCTTCCAAATGCACAGGCTTCAAATCACTAACCCGCGCCAAACTGTTTGAAATAGCAGTTACCGATGGAATACAACTGCCCGGAAACACATGGCTTTTGATAAAATCAATCGAATCTTTGGCCGTTTCATAAGCCCAGTCACTCATTGTAATGGCCTGCAACACCATCAAGCCATCAGGTTTCAACAAATCGCTGCATTTTTTAAAAAATGTATCATAGTACTGATATCCCACTGCTTCAATCATTTCTATCGATACCAGCTTATCATATTGCCCTGCCAAATCGCGATAGTCTTCTAACAACACCGACACCCGATCTTCCAATCCTGCATCCTGCACACGCGCAACAGCCAATGCGTGTTGTTCTTTCGAAATGGTCGTCGTTGTCACCCGACAGCCATAATGCACGGCCATATGCACAGCAAACCCACCCCACCCTGTCCCAATCTCCAAAACATGATCCTCTGGTTTCAAATCCAACTTCTTGCAAATACGATTCAACTTATTCACAGCCGCTTCATCCAATGTGCTCTTTTCATTCTCATAAACCGCACACGAATACATCATCGTCTTATCCAACCACAACCGATAAAAATCATTTCCCAAATCATAATGCGCCGCAATATTCTTTTGACTGCCCGATCGTGTATTGCGATGTAGGGCATGCACCATCTTTTGCACCTGCGCACCCAACCGCGCCCACCCTTTACTCAAATCGCGCATCACCGTCTGATTCAACGTCACAATGCGAAACAGTGAAACCAAATCATCACATTGCCAAAACCCATCGATATATGCATCTGCCGCACCGACCGTGCCCCCAAAAGCCAACCCCCGATAAAATTCAGCCCCATCCACATATACCGTCGCTTTCAAACCACCCATACCTTCACCCAACGTTTGTGTATCTCCCCCATCAACCAAAGACACCGTCCCATACTGCAACTGAGCCAATTGATTCAATACCAACTTGCGCGCCAACCGATCCAGTGCACCCATTTTTTTTGGTATAATTTTCCGATCCGAAGCAACCATCACCGCTTCACTCATTTGACAACCTCCAGTTTGGTATCCATTGTATCTGGATGCGGATAAAACGGTGCCTTCTTCCACCACAGTTTAAAAGCCTGCCAATAAATCGCACCCATCACCTTCGCCGTCATCCACGGATAGTGAACCAAAACCCGCGTCAACGCACCCGATGTCATCTCCGTTCGACGCATCACCAACGTCGCATCAAACGGCTTCTCTTTGTTATCTAAATTATTCATATGCACCGTCAACGCATCACCCGGCATTTTAAAATGCCAATCATACCGATGATGCATCGGCAAAAACGGCGACACATGAAACACCTTGTCAAATTGATACCGCTTGTGTTTCCCCATCCCAATATCTATTCCCCTATGCAACACATAAGGATGCTGTTCTTCCCAAGGCGTATTGCTCACCTCTGCAACAATGGCCTCAACCTCATCGCCCGCCTCATTAAAACAATAGAAAAAACTCACCGGATTGAACCGAAACCCATAATAACACAAATGCGTCAACAACCGAATGGCCCCCCGAGGTCGATGCCCCGTCTCCTCAAACACCCGCTCCCGCACCGCATCCGCCAACGACACCTCCGGGCTTCCCAAATGATCTCGTCGCCGAAAATAAGCCACATTCGCTTTTTCCACCGACCACAACGGATGCCCATCAAACACAAACGGCAACTCATCCAAATCCAAATACACCATAAACAACCCATACGTAAACGCATTCTCCACCGCCCCAAACCGCCGATGCCGTATCGTCCCTTCATACAAACAACTCTTCATCATAGTAATTTCCCAAACTTCCGCGTCACCTCTAACCCACTCCGCACGCCATCCTCATGAAACCCAAACCCCCAATACGCCCCACAATAAAACGTGCGATTCACCCCATTAATCTCCCCATGTCGCTTCTGTGCCCGAATCGTTCCCGGCGTAAACTGCGGATGATGATACATCATCTTCCGAATAATCTTATCTGGGTGCACATCTTCATCTCGATTCAACGTCGTACAAAACGTCACCGGTGCATCTATATTCTGCAACATATTCATATTGTAAGTCACTGTTGCCCGATCAACAGACTTGGGCGGCAAAAAATAATTCCAACTTGCCCACGCCAACTTATTACGCGGCAACACCGAATCATCTGTATGCAACACAGTTGGATTTTCCTGATACTTAATCGCCCCCAAAATTTCTCGCTCATCTTCCGACGGATCAACCAACATCCGCAACGCCTGATCACTGTGCACTGCCAAAATCACCTGATCAAAACGTTCAACACCCGCATCTGTCGTCACATCCACACCCTCAGCAAAACGCATGATCTTTTTCACTGGGCTGTTCAACCGCACCCGATCTGCCATCGGTTCAATCAATGCCTTCACATACTGATAAGACCCGCCCACCACCGTGCGCCAAGCCGGACGATCTTTGCGCTGTAAAAATCCGTGATGATGAAAAAACCGAACAAAATACTGCGCTGGAAAATCCAACATATCATCCAAAGAAGCAGACCAAATAGCCGCCCCCATCGGTAAAATATGATGGTGCACAAATTCCCTCGAATACCGATTCTGCTCCAAATATGCACCCAGCGTCAACGCATCATCATTTCCCTCCAATAATTCAGGTGCCTCGCGATAAAATCGTACAATATCCTTCAACATCTTATAAAACGAAGGCCGCAACAGATTGCGCCGTTGTGCAAAAAGCGTATTTAAAGATGTGCCATTGTATTCCAAACCCGTCGCCGAATCACGCACACTAAAACTCATCGTTGCTGGCTGTGATGCCACACCCAATCGATCTAACAATTTTACAAAGTTTGGATACTTCGGCTCCGTAAATACGATAAATCCAGTATCCACGGGATACACTTTTCCATCCACTGGCACCTCAATCGTATGTGTGTGCCCCCCGATATAGTCATTAGCCTCAAACACCGTAATATCGTGATCATCATGCAACAAATACGCACACACCAACCCCGAAATCCCACTCCCCACAATCGCAACCTTCTGTCGCTTCTTCAAATCCATATGAAAATCCAATCGTTCAAAAAGAATGACGCAACAAATTCCCAACCCATCATCCATGCCCAAACAGCTTATTGACACCTACCGTTCGTCACTTGCCATTTTTCGTCTGCCGCCTGTCAGGTCATTTTCCTCATAGACCCGTTCTGGCACGCGATTCAAATCCCAAACGACACCCAACTTCTCCAACACCCACAATCCGTAAAATGTCACATCAATTTCCCACCAATAAAAACCTTGTCTTACAGACCCCGGATAATGGTGATGATTGTTATGCCATCCTTCACCAAATGTCAGCAACGCCAACCACCCATTATTTTTACTCTCATCTGAAGTATCAAATCGTCGTGAGCCAAATTGATGAGACAAAGAATTAATGGTGCATGTGGCATGCAGCAAAACCACTGTTGAAATAAAGAATCCCCAAATCAACATCTGCGGCCCAGTAGTACCCAAACCAGGTGCATACATCTCCAACCCCATGCCCAAACCATAAAGCCCTATCGCCAACAGAAAAGGCACCACCATATCAAATCGATCTAAAAACCGCAGTTCAGGATACACAATCAAGTCTTTCATAGCTTTGCGATCGGTTGAAAAATGTTCCCGCGTCGTCAACCACAACACATGACTCCACAAAAATCCATCCCGATGAGGCGAGTGTATATCCTCTTCATCATCCGAATGCCTGTGATGATGACGGTGATGCCCAGCCCACCACAAAGGCCCCCGTTGAACAGATGCATTGCCCAAAATCGCAAACACAAATTGGGCAACCCGTGATGTCTTAAACGTGCGATGTGAAAAATAACGATGATAAAATCCCGTAATCGCAAACATCCGAATCGCATATAAAAACAGAGCCATCGCGATGGCTACCCAACTCCAGCCCACCCAAATCACACCCAAACAAGCCAAGTGAACCCCAATAAAAGGCCACACCCGCACCCAATCGACGCCACTTGCTTGGGGTTGGTCTTGATACTTTGCCCACGTATCGAAATATTGCGAAATGGGCCAATGCCACGACCGTTCAATCCGTTTATTTACCCAACCCTCTGCATCCATCAACTTATTTTGATGCCTTTTTTTGGGTTCCATATCCAGTTCAATACCCACAACAACCTCATCTGAGAAATGTGTCTTGGTTCCAAATTTCGCATGAGCTTATCAAGATGTCTAACTTATGTCAATGTTTTAGACGAAAAAAAAAACGATATCAGAAAAATATCGCTTTAAACATTGACATAAAATAAACAGTTGGATATACTGATTTCGCATTTGACCCGTAATAACGGCGCAACATACTTTCAAAAGAGTCCTCATGAACGATGATACGACAGCAGAACCCAGTGCCTTGAAGCATCCCATTAAAGCGGTTGCACAACGCACAGGCCTCTCAACACATGTAATACGTGTTTGGGAAAAACGGTATCATGCCGTGACGCCCAAACGCACAGACACCAACAGACGTTTGTATAGCAATGAAGACATAGACCGCTTGCAACTGCTCAAAAGTGCCATTGAAGGCGGTCACAGCATTGGGCAAATTGCAAATTTATCAGAAGAAGTCCTCTGCGAACTCATTGCCCAAAGTGAAGTGGCACCGCAAAATATGGGTAATACTGAAACCGACGAGGCATTTGAAACGTATGTACAAAAAGCCATTCAAGCGACCAAAGACTTTGATGCACACACACTGCACAATATCTTAGGTCAAACGGCTGTAAAGTTTAGCCAACCTCTACTCATCGAACATGTTGTGACACCCTTCATGCACCAAGTTGGCGACTTGTGGCACCAAGGACATTTACGCATTGCTCATGAACACTTGGCCTCGTCTGTCACACGCGCTTTTCTCGAAAATCTGAGCACTTCTTATACCATTTCGACTTCAGCACCCAACATCATCGTCACAACCCCTACCGGTCAATTGCATGAGCTGGGCGCAACCATTGTCTCCACCATAGCCTCTGCCAATGGATGGCAAGTCACCTATTTGGGTGCTTCTTTACCCGCAGAAGAAATTGCACTTGCCGCCACTCAAAAACCAACAAAGGCCATCGCACTCAGCTTGGTTTATCCAGCAGATGATCCCAACCTAAGATCAGAGCTCATAAAATTGAAACAAAACTTACCAGACAATATGCCCCTGCTGATTGGCGGATGTGTGGCAAATCATTATAGAGAGATCATACAAGAAATTGGGGCCATTGAAATCCCCAATATATCTGTATTGCAACAACAATTGGCCAGATTGCGCACAACTTAAACCCAAAAACACCCTTAAAATCGGTTTGGACAAGATCCAAACCGATTTTTTTTGTCTAAAAAAGCTGTAAAAAAATAAATACTTATATCGATTGTTTATTTTTTGTATATTTATTGTCTAATAAAATGATTGACAAAAAATATACAATTCTTCATATTTGAGTTGTCCATAGTGAATGTCTAATATCGCCATCTATGAGGAATACACCATGACACACGTCCCCCACAGCACATCTGCCGCACAATACATGAACGAACTCGACCGATACCCCTTACTCAGTGATACCGAGTTTGACCATCTCATCGAGCGTGTACAAAAAGGTGATCAAGACCCTGTCAACAAAATTGTAGAAGGCAATCTGCGTTTTGTCATCCAAATCGCCTCCGAATATACGTATTCAGATCTGCCTTTTGCAGACCTCATCGCCGAAGGCAATATTGGCCTTATCAAAGCCGTTGAAAAATTCGATCCCAACTTGGGATATCGGTTTAGTACCTATGCCGTGTGGTGGATTCGCAACGCCATTCAAAAATCACTGCGCCACCACCGTCATCCCTTGCGCCTGCCTTTCAATCGCTACGATGACTTAGACAAAATCTTCAAAGCTACCGAAGAGCTTTCTCAAACATTGGGCCGGCAAGTCTCACCCAATGAAGCAGCAACACACTTAACCATGACACATCGCCGTGCAACCGTTGCCCTTGAAGCCCAAGCACAATCTGTATCACTCGACATAGCACCATCCGACGATTACCAAGACGGCTTTTTACACGAACAAATCTCCGACGCATCTGAACGCCCCGACGAAACAGTCGAACGCGTTGAAATTACAAACCAACTGAAACAAGCCATGCATCTGCTCAACGAACGCGATGCATATATCATCGACCTCACATTTGGTTTTGGCAATGATCCCATATCTCTTACCGAAGTAGGCAATCGCTTGGGCATCAGCAAAGAACGAGTACGTCAACTGCGCAACCGCGCCCTCACCAAATTGCGATCCTACTTCACCGACGACACACTCGCCACCGCATAAACAAAAAGGCCCGATGTGATTGCCTCACATCGGGCCTTTTCTATATCTAGATCAAGGAGCCACAAGTCTACAAGTCTCAAGTCGCAGGTCAAAACACCTCTTTTTAGATTCTGACTTGTGACCTGAGACCTGCCGACCTGAGACTGTTTTCTTTATCGCCGAATCCCCACAAACTTCTGAATCTGCTCCGTAATCGCCACTTCCGTAGGCAACCGTTCCATCGAACTCGCCCCATAAAACCCATCCACCTCAGGCACGCGCTCCAAAATATACTTCGCATCCTCCGGCTCCGCAATCGGCCCGCCATGACACAATGTAATCACATCGCTCCGAATCGACTTACACGCATCACAAATCGCCTTCACTTCCGCCACACAATCATCCAACGTCTTTGCCGTATGCGCCCCAATCGCCCCCTTCGTCGTCAACCCCATATGTGCCACCACAATATCGGCCCCCGCCTCTGTCATCACCTTCCCTTCTTCCACATTAAATGCATACGGCGTCGTCAACATATCCATATCATGCGCCTCAGCAATCGTATCCACCTCCATCTGATAACTCATTCCCGTCTCTTCCAAGTTTGCCCTAAAAACCCCATCAATCAACCCCACCGTCGGAAAATTTTGAATCCCTGCAAAACCCAAATCCTTGAGTTCCTGCAAAAAATGCGACCGCAACATAAACGGATCCGTCCCATTTACCCCCGCCAACACTGGCGTATGCTTTACCGCCGTAATCACCTCAAATGCCATCTCCTTCACAATCTCATTGGCATTGCCATACGCCAAAACCCCCGATAAAGACCCCCGCCCCGCCATCCGATACCGTCCCGAATTATAAATCACAATCAAATCAATCCCCCCCGCCTCCTCACACTTCGCCGAAATCCCCGTCCCAGCCCCCCCACCAATAATCGGCACCCCACTCGCAATCTTCTTCCGCAACCGCTCCAAAATCGACGCCCTACTCTCTGCTGCCATAATTTTACTCCTTACATTTGAATTATTCGCAACCGCACATCCATCAACACACCATCCCACAAAGCTACCACCGATTTTCCGCACCATTCCGTCCCACACCATACTTCAAAAAAGCTCCCAAGCTGGCAGGCCACTTCATTCCATGCATCCCCTAAAGGTATTTGCGGAAAATCAGCCCCCCCGGCACTTGAGGGGCGACTTTTTGCCTACTTTTGTGTCGTTACAAAAGTGGGTCGCCGAAGGCAACTAAAATAAATAAATAGGTTTTAGAATCAGCCCTCCAAAAAACAAACCCATCGCCTTTTACCCCCCAACCTCCTTAAACGCCCCCACCAAAGCCTCCGCAAATTCCCGATCATTCACATTATTATTAAACCGCCTCACCACCCGATCCTCCGTCTGCACAATCCCCAACGCCAACCCCTCAAACAAAGCCGCATCCGCCTCCCGATCATAAAAAGGTTGCCCCTCATCATCAATCAACGACACCCCCTTCTCCGGAATCAAAACCCGAATAGGCCGCGTCGACCGATTCAACTTATTCGCCATCCAAACCGCAACCTGCCGGTTCTCATCCACCGTCGTACGCATCAAAGTAACCTGCGCATTATGCACATACAAATTACGATCCTGAAACTGCTCAGGCACCGTCTCCTTCGCCCCAAAATTCACCATATCCAACGCCCCCACACTCACCACATAAGGAATACCCTTTTCCAAAATCCGATCAAACCGTTCAGGTCCCGCCGCAAAAACACCCCCGACCACCTCATCCGCCACCTCCGTCGTCGTAATATCCAACACCCCATCAATCATCCCACTCTCCACCAACTTCTCCATCGCCTGCCCCCCCGTACCCGTCGCATGAAACACCAAACAATCATACCCCTCCCCCTCCAACATTTCCCTTACCATCGTCACACAAGCCGTCGTCACGCCAAACATCGTCATCCCCACCGTCCGTTTCTCTTCTCCCCGCGCCACAGAATGTGTTACCATCCCCGCAATCGCATGTGCCGCATTGCCAAACACCTGACGAGACACCCGGTTAATACCCGCCACATCCACCACCGAATACATCATTGTAATATCACAACACCCCACATACGGTTCCGTATTGCCACTGGCCACCGTAGACACCATCACCTTAGGCAGCCCCACCGGCAAAGCCTGCATCGCCGGTGTAATCAACGCCGTTCCCCCACTCCCCCCAATCCCAATCACCCCCGCAACTTTCCCTGCCGCATATTCACCCATCAAAAATGCACACAACGCCTCCCCCATCGCCGTCACCGCCTCCCCCCGATCCGTATGCCCCAACACCGCATCAACACCCCCCGAATGACAGGCCGCCACAGTCTCACGCGCCACATCCGGCACACCCTGCACCGCTGCCTGCGTCCCCACATCCACCACCGTCACCTCAGCCCCCGCCTGCCGCGCACACTCAGCAACATACAATATCTCCTGCCCTTTTGTATCCATAGTCGCAATTGCATAAACACTCGCCATCTTAAACCTCCTTAAAAATGTCCTCTAAATTTCCACCACCCCAATTTAATACCACCCCCTCAAACCCGCATGACTTTTCTCATCCCTCACCTGACCAACTTACGTTAACGCAACATCACCCCACCGCCCGATACACTGATGGCCTGACCTGTCATATAATCACCATCTGATGACGCCAAAAACGCAGCCACATTTGCCACATCTTCTGGTTGCCCAATGCGTCCAAGCGGGTTGCCCTGAGCAAACCGCTCAATCATCTGATCTCGAAACTCCTCCGTCGATGTACCTTCGGGTTTCAACCCACTGGCAATGCCATCCATTCGCTCGGTCTCAATCAAACCTGGGCAAACTGCATTCACATGAACACCATGCGCCCCCAACTCAAGTGCCAAACATTGCGTGAACCCCACAACGGCAAACTTTGACGCACAATACGCCGCAAATTTAGCAACACCGCGCAACCCTGCCGTCGATGAAATATTGATAATCTTGCCCCCTTCACCCCGCACAATAAGATAGCGCGCAACAGCACGCGCACATAAAAAAGTACCCTTGACATTCACACGCTGAATCAAATCAAAAACATCTTCTTCCAATTCAACAACCGGCACACGATCAGGCCCAGCAGGTGCACCCGCATTGTTCACCAGAATATCAATTTTCCCAAACCGATCCAGCGCACCCTGCACCATCTGATCCACTTGCTCTGCACGCGTCACATCAACTTCCATTGCCAACGCCCGTTGGCCCAATGCTTCAATCTCTTCAACAACCGCATGCAACCCAGCCCAATCTCCTCGCGCATTCACCGTCAAATCACTCACAACAACATGGGCCCCTTCCTGAGCAAACCGCCGCGCAATCGCCCGCCCAATCCCATGTTCACCTCCCGCACCCGTCACCAAAGCTACTTTATCCTTAAGCGTGGGCATACCTCTCCCCTTCAAATAATGATCCATCAATGTTTTCTGACATTATCAAAAACCACCTGATAACATATATTATAGTGAGTCCCTAAACAGAGTGCAACAAAACTGATCAGAAAGGCAAAAATGAAAATCGGAATCGGAGCCCTGAACAACATCCAAAAAACCGTTGATCGATGCAAACACCTGGGCATCAACACCGTCTTCATCAGCTGTGCCGCCATTGAGGGTTATAAGGAAAATGGATATCCTAACCTCGACAGCCTTCGCAGGCTCAAAGACGGACTTGAGAAAGAAGGCATCGACGCATCCAGTGCCACCTACTGGTTTGCCAAATGGCCAGACCGTCCGTTCAGACCAGGCGCCACGAATCCGGATATTCTCCTGTCACGAGACCGACAGTGCATTGATGCGATGGCAAAGATGCTCGAGGTGCTCGGTCAAGCCGGCATCACCTCTATCCTCCACTATGTGGACATTGGCAAACCACTATCACACGCACAAGAAGAAGACTGTTGGCAAGGCCTGATCGACATCTACCAAGAATTGATGCCCATCGCCGAAAACCACCACATCCGCATCGGCACACACAGCCTACACAGACTCCTCGCCAACGGCGTGCGAGAAAAAGCAGTGGACTCAGGTGTTCGCATCGAAGACTATAACACCTATCACGCCGAAGGATGGGGAGGCCCCTTCCTCGTTGGCACCTATAAAGAGCTTCGACGCCTAATCGCTGCCGTACCCAGCCCAAGCAATGGCATCACCCTTTGTACCGGACTGGATATACCCGGAGGAAATGTCGTAGACCTGGTACGAGAATTCGGATCGAAAATCCATTTCTGTCAACTAAGGGATCACACCGGGCGATGGCCAGAAGGAATAGAAGTGCCACCTGGAGAAGGCGGGCTGGATTTGAAATCAATCGTTGATGCGCTGACGGAAGTTGACTATCAGGGAGTAGTACACCCAGAACATCTCGGGAAACCCAGATATGAAGGGGAGGACCTGATGGCGCAGGCGGTGGGGTATGTTCGAGGGCTGTTGGGGAATTAATGGTACACAAATTCCGCCTAAAGGGTATCGTGCAAATCTATTTCCGCATCAGGTTAGGGTGGCGCACGGGATCGAACCTGCCTTTGCCATCTTTTCCCATCAACCAAACATCGGAAATTTCCTTATCTAACGGGAGCATGGTTCCGTCAGATTCCTCGTTGATCCGCTGCTTGACGCAACGACGCAGTTTCCTGTTTGCATTGCGCTTATCTTGTTTCTCGCTTGTTGCTGTCGTGATGCCCATGACAGGTGTCTTTTGTTTGGATCGACTCATGATATCAACCCTCTTATTTTCTCTATCAACGACTGACAAAGACAAACTCTCAATCTCGCTCCATCTATTATCCATCAAGTTACTATTTATTTTTTAACGTGCTACGCAGCGTAGAAGACTTATTTCTGTAAAATGCCAGACGCTCTTTTACAGTTTTAGATTTGAGCTGTTCATGATGGTCATCTCGAATACGACGCACCATCTCAATTGCATCAAATGTCTTGTTCTTCGCCATAGTTGGTCACCTCGCGTGGGGAGTGAATATCCACTTAGACCCAATTCTCAACTTTCAAACCTTTAACGCGTTTGAATTCTTTTTCATTGTTGGTCACCAAAACCAAATCATTACTGAGGGCATGGGCGGCTATCAATTGGTCGAGTGGGCCAATAGGTTTTCCACTTTTTTCCAATTGAGGGCGAATAGTACCATATACTCGGGCTGCAGCTTCGTCGTATAAAAGCACTTCGAGTGGCGAGAGAAATTCTTCGACGCGTTGTTCATTGACTTTGAGATTCTTGCTCTTACCTATTCCATAGTATAACTCAGAAACAGTAATCGTTGACACACCAATTTCGCCCACATCAAATTGTTTGAACTTTTGAATAATTTCTACGGGACGTTTATTCATGATGTAAATACAAATGTTGGTATCCAGCAGATATTTAAGCAAGGCTTTCTCTCTCTTGTTGTTGCTCGGGTTGGTTTCTCTCAATCTCAAAGGGTTCGTCATATTTCAAAAGATTTTTTTCCCAAAGATCCCAAACAGACTGCGCCTTGGACATGAGCAATACCCCGCCTGATACTTTTTTGATATACACCTCATGACCCTCAAAGCGACAATCTTTAGGCAACCGAACAGCTTGGCTTTGCCCATTCGTAAATAACTTGGCAGTTTTCATAAGCTCCTCTCTTTAATATATACTAAAAGATATATACTTTTTTATCAGGAGTGTCAAGGTTCTATTCCTTGACTGTATGATAGCTTATCAATAATTTCCCGATGCACGCAACACCTCAACCATCCGACGTTGCAGCACGTTTACCCCAGCCATCACCGTCTCAACGCGATCGTGTGCTTTGGCAGGATCTTTGTGAATCGCCTCAAGCTGTAACCAGAGGTCGTCCCCACTGATTTCATCAACTTCAAAGATCCAATCACTCACACCCACGTCATGATACATCTGACCTTTGCAAGTATCCGTAGGCTGTCGCACATAAAAACCGGGAACACCGTGGGTCAGCGCAATAAGCGGCGAATGACAATCCACACTGATCACAGTCTGAGACCGGGCATAAACCGACGCTGCTTCGTAGGTCTTCCAAAAAGTGTCTCGCAAAACCACGTGTTGTTTCACGTCTGCTGGCAACGGATCCACCAAGACCTCCTTCGCCATCGACACCTGATAGGTCATTTCTGCGCAGGCAAGAACTTTGTTGCCCGTATTTCGCACATAGGCCGTGATCATGTCGCGCAACTTGCGATGATCCAATTCTGTAGTACGATCGTTAATCGCATCTTTCATATCATCTGTATGGTTCGGTGTTTGTTTTCTCATACGATGATAGGGCGTATACCGCAACCGAGGAATCACACAGATAAACTTTCCATCCTCAAGCCCATGAGCTTGGCAAAAGGCATCACCCAAAACGTCGTCCTTCTTCTGCATACCAAACTGCGAGTCTGGGCCAAACTCCAAAATCGGCGTGCGCACACCCTGAGCCTTCAGATAATCACGCGACAACGTATCACGACAAAACATGAAAGCTGCCCCGTCAATAATCTCCCGTGTCTCTTCATCCAAATGGTTCGACGGAAGCCCTTCGATTTGACTGCGAAGATTTGCTAAGCTACCCCCCTCAGGATCGCGCCCCTCGCCAAAACCTGAAATCGGATCGGTGCTGGTCCCAAAGACCCCATAAGGTTTGCCAGTGGCACGAGACCACGCCGCCAGATCGCGCCGAGAACCAAACCCAGATCCCGACCCATGCAACAGAAAATCGGCATCTTCCCAGGCCATTGCCAATTCCGTCGTATCTGGTTTGCCATCCTGCACCACCCCTTCCACAATCTTCAATTTAGGAAACGACTGAAGCACCAGTTCACGCACCCCACCTGCAAGCGCCCCCGGCCTTGGCCACAACATCACTTCTGCCTCAGAAAAATACCGTTCAATCAGTTCCAATGCCCCAAGATAATGGCCAATATCCCCAATGTTAACGTTCTGCCAAGCGTTGCGCAGTAGGATCCGCATCTGTCACCTCTAAAATATGTGGGTAGGCAGCAAAGAAAGAACAGGTCGCATGCCCAAATCGTGTGATGCACCAACACCATACCAAAAACGCTGTGGCTTCATTGTCACAGCGTTTTTACCGAATGGCAGTATATAATGATGAAAGAGGATTCTCAAGCAATTTTTTAAACACTGGGACCCTATTTTCGAATCGTAACCAATGAACACGACCATGGCCTCTATTCCCTGTACATTTTTTTCTTGAAAAGTTCCCAGTCTGAGGTAAACTACATCCGATGTCCAAACACAGGTACCCAACAGCCTGTCTTTATCCAACCAGATTCGGGGGTTACGCCTGTTTGATCTATAACTTAAAGAGCGCACAACAATGTACGCCGCCTAACGCACCACACAAACGAAAGGAATCATATGGACGAATCCAAGCAATTCGAAGCAGGTCTCGCAGCCGGCGAGGCCGCAGCATCTGCCACCGGAAGCACATCAGAAACATCCACCACCAGCGGGCGCATGTATGTGCGCACACAGGGTTTTGGATCAACCGATGACGAGTTGCGCTTCCTACAGCGCTGCGGTGTAAAACACAAGGCCGCCCAATTCCCCTTTCATCCCGACCGCGGCTGGGATCTCGACGATCTGCTCCGTGAAAAAGAGCACCACGAAACCTTCGGTCTGACCCTGGACATGAGCGCGTTACCCATCTACGAGAAATTGCCCAACATCATCTATTACGGCAAAAGCCCCGAACGCGACCGAGAAATTGACATGGTTTGCGAAATGATCCGAACCGCTTCACGTGCCGGCATCGACTCGCTGCGTTACAACACCTGCATCCTGAACATTGACCGTACCGAAAAAGAAGAAGGTCGGGGCGGATACGTCCACACCGCCTTTCGCCTAGACAAGGTCTCGCAAGAAGACCGGGCCAAGCTGACCGACGCCGGACGTGTCACGGCAGACATGCACTGGGAGCGCATTGAGTATCTGCTCGAACGCATGATTCCAGTAGCAGAAGAATTCAAGGTGCGCATGGGCAATTCCCAAGAAGACCCACCCACACCCCCTAATTTTAGGGGCGTTGACAAAGTTCTCAACGACTTTGATGGCATGAAGCGCTTTATCGAGACTCAGCGCAGCCCCTATCACGGCTGGAATTTCTGCGTCGGTTCCATCGCCGAAATGCTCGAAGATCCGGCCACCGAAATCTACCCCTTCATCGAATACTTTGGCAGCCGCAATACGATTTTCCTGGTTCACTACCGCAACCTCATGGGCAAGCGCTACAGCTTCCGCGAGGCCCTGCCAGATGAAGGCGATATGGACTTCTGCCGGGTTCTAAAAGCCCTTAAAGATACGGGCTACTCCTACGGCATTGACCCCGACCACGTCCCCCGCACCGAAGACGATCCCAAGGGTTACTATCAGTCTTATGCCTACTGCTTCGGTTACATCAATGCCATGATTCAGGCAGTCTACGCCTAAGCATCCATTCCGTGTGGACAGTAACAAAAACGGGGCTACGAGAATTATCTCGTAGCCCCGTTGGTATTTATAAATCGAGGGTGTTGCCTGAAGGCCTATAGGTGTTCATCAAGTATGGGTGCAATAACGGATGCCCATTCCCGGCGAAAACCCATATCAATTGTTTGCATCATGAATCTCTCTTGCCACTGTTAGGCCCAACAGCCGCAAACCGCATCGAGTGGTAATGCGTATTAAGGAGTGTGTTATCACCCGTGTCATGCATGCACCGCCAGATAGCAGTCATCATATTGCGAATGCGCTCTGCGTGCTCAGGCAATTCCGCAAGATTCGTCATCTCCCACGGATCATCAGCCAAATTGTAGAGTTCATCAAAATCAAACCCGTTGAAAACAAACTTCCACTCATCCTCCCAATACACCCGCTGGGTCAGGCGAAAACGGGAGCCGTGGTATTCGGCATACCCCTGCTGATGGTGTTGGGCAGCAGCGGGATCGCGCAAGACATCTAAAAAGGAGCGAGAATCCGCCACGTCAAATGGCGCGAGGCCAGCGAGTTCCAAAATCGTGGGACAAAGATCGTGGAATCCAACCAGCGCATGAGCTTCCACACCCTGAGCAACACCCGGCCCAGCAACCACCATGGGAACGGCATAAATCTCTTCGAAGGCACCAAAATTGTGGGCATCCAACCCGTGGCCACCCATATAACGACCGTGATCCGCTGTCACGATAACGACCGTATTCTCAAGCTGTCCGCTGCTTTCAAGCGTGGCCAGTAATTGGGCCAGTTGCCCATCCAGTTCGGTAATACGGCCATAATAACATGCCAATGCTTGCCGCCACTCGGCATCGGAAATGCCCTGCCAGATCTGTTGATCCCGCCGATAAAGGGCAGGCTTGTCAGCCATATCGTCGTGCATGTTTTCGGGCAACTTGATCTGATCCACATCGTATTTATCATACGCCTCACGCCCCACAACCAGCGCCTCATTCGGCTCGTAATAACTCACACAGCAACACCAAGGCTGATCGGTTGGCGCCTCATTAAGCCAGTCGCAGGCCAATGCAGCCGAACGACCCACCGGACGATCTTCAACCGGCGCATCGGTCACAGCATATTTCAGCGTGTCATTGTATCCATCAGGTCCCTGATAAAGCAAAACCATGTCGGGGTCCAAAGAATCATCAACATCTTGCCCTTTCTGCGATGCATCTCGATGTGTTGCACGACCCGGCGCGTCAAAAACATCCCAGCCAAAACGCTGAAGATCGCCACTGCGCTCAATATGCCATTTTCCGAAATAAGAAGTGGCATACCCAGATTCGCGAAGGTGCTGAGCCCAGTGCGGATATTGATCGCGCAGGACACATTGATCATCGTCAACACCGTGCTCCACCTCAAGCACACCGTGATTATGTGGCAACAGCCCGGTCATCAGACTGGCCCGTGCAGGCGAACACGTTGGCAACGGCGTATGCACACCCGTGATATGTATCCCCCGCTGCATCAATGCGTCGATTGTAGGCGTTTGACAATCGTGCCCAGGCGACAACACACGCGCCTGCATGCCATCGGCGATGAAAAGCAGAATATTGGGACGTTGCGAAGCTGTATCTTGCATCTTTCCCTCCAGATCATTCGTCTATTGAAAACGTCCGCCAAGTGTTCCGGCAGGGCGAGGGCGAAATTGTGCGTCTTCTTTTCCGTGACAGCGCGTTCATAAGCCCCGGCCTTGATCTGATTGAGCAAGACATTGCGCGACCAACCGAAGCTTGCGGTGGCGCGGAGATACCAGAGGCGGGCAGCGGGGGCGGTGAGCTTATTCAGAATAAGGAGATTTTGCCCCCACGGAATTTCCGAAACAAGCTGTCGCAGAAATGCGATCACCGTGTCGGCGTTCAATTTGGCTGCAGGTTGTAGCCAAATTTCTGCGCCTCCCGATTGTTTTGCCAATTTGGCTACAGGTTGCAGCCAAATTGCAGGATCGCAGTAGGTGAGATACAACTGCCTTGCACTGCGCAGATTGCGCGGGGAATAGCCCGTTGAACTGGGAAAAGCGGTCTGCAAATCCACCGATACCTGTTCAATCACAGATTCGCCCCATCCCAGCACCTGCTGTTTCTCCACAATGCCGCGTCCAATGTCCCAGTAGAGCAGGATGGCCTCATGGGTAATGGCCCGAGCCGCTGAAATGCGAGCGGAAATCACCCGGGCTTTCAGTTCCTCAATGAACGCCCGGTAGTCGGCACTGATGGCCAGAGTGGTGTCGCGGGCCTTTTTCATCGGGCAAGTCCCTCCAGCATCTTCTCCGCCTCTTTCTCCAGCTTCCAGAACGCCGCCAGCAACTCCTTCGCTGGCGTGGGCGGCTGGTATGTGATGTTCTTTTCAGTGGTGACCTTCATACATTGCTCGTAATGCATCAATTGGATAGCCATAGTTTATAGCCCCCATAGGCATATGGTTTAACTCCTTGATTATACTTGGCACCAAGTAACTGTGCACACCTCCTGCCTCTTGGAGGCGTTATTGATGACGAGGTCCGGAGCGCCGTTGGTCTCGATAACAGACCGAGCCCACTTTTTCACATCCTCGCTTGATGTGATATCCAGAACGTCGAAGCGGTGGGGCTGGGGAAGCGCGCGCCAAGTGCGTCGATCCCAGACTGAGACCG
>JBLHJX010000088.1:0-18571 GCA_047619225.1 Candidatus Latescibacterota bacterium | reverse complement strand
TGGTGGTGGATGTACAGGGTAAGGACCGTTATCTCAGTGAGGGTATCGGCCAAGGGGTAGGCATGGGTGGGGTGGGTGTGTTGGTTGATTTGGCGGGTGACGATTTTTATCAGGCTGATGTGGGTGGGCAGGGTTTTGGTTTGTATGGAGTGGGCATATTGTGTGATGGGGCTGGGGCCGATCGCTATGAAGGCGCGTTATTGGTGCAAGGTGTCGGCGCACCTGGTGGGGTGGGTATTTTGGCAGATGAAGCAGGTGTGGATAGCTATCGTGCGGGTGGAAAGTATAAAGACTTTCGAGAAGCGGGTCAGTATTATCAAAGTATGGCACAGGGGTTTGGTTACGGTGTGCGTCCATTGGCATCTGGTGGGATCGGTATATTGGTCGATGCGGCGGGTGATGATCGGTATGAGGTGGATTATTTTGGGCAAGGCACCGGCTTTTGGGGTAGTGTTGGGGTGTTGATAGATCGCCAAGGGAAAGATCAATATGTTGCTCGGCGTTATGCGCAAGGGTGTGGGGTGCATTTGGCTGCGGGTGTATTGGTGGATGAAATAGGCGATGATGTTTTTGTGCTTTGGGGTGTTGGGCAAGGATGTGGGCACGATTTGGCGGTGGGGCGTTTGATCGATTTGGGTGGCCATGATGTTTATCGGGCAACTTGGCTGGCACAAGGTGTGGGCAATGCAAATGGTGTGGGGTGGTTGGAGGACCTTGGTGGGGATGATGTTTACCAGGCTGAACGTGAGGATACACAAGGTTTTGGTGTGTCTGCACGGGATTATGGGAGCATTGGGCTGTTGATTGACCGAGAGGGATTGGATCAGTACCGGTTGGGACGTGAGAACGGTTTGGTGCGATCTTTAGGAGATTATGGTGTGCTTGTGGATTGGCCTCTTATTTGGGGGGCGCAATGATTGGTGTGTTGGCAACGACGATTGGCATTTGGGTAGGCACACTTGCAGGGCCAGATTCGTCCACACGAGAAACGGCCCAAGATTCATTGGTGGCCTCGGGGCAGGTACACGGTGTGGCAAATGCCGTATTTGAAAACAACTGGCGCACACGCGAAGGTCTCATTTCGGTTTTGGAGCGCATGGGTGCTGTCGCAGCACTGGCCGACATTGCCACGCGGCATTCAAAGTTGGATGCACAACGTTTGGCCATTCGCAGCTTGGGCTTAGTGGGAAAGCCGGAAGCACAAGTACCTTTGCGTTTTTTGTTAAAGTCTGAACATCGCGATTTGGTGGTTGAGGCGTTGGGTTTGGTGGGCGACACATCAGACATTGTGCGCACGCGCGCACTTTTGCAAGATGAACGTGCAGATGTGCGCAGACGAGCCGCCTTGGCCTTGGTCAAACTTGCAGGTGAGGGGGCTGTGGGCGATTTGGTTTTGTTGCTGGGCGACCCACACCACAGTGTGCGGTTTGCGGTGTTTGATCCCTTGCAGTCCTATGGACACCTTGGGGCACAGGCAGTTTTGGTTGCATATGATGGTTTGCCAATGGTTGGCAAGCAGCTTGCATTGCGTTTGTTTGGCCAATTGCATTACGCGCCGGCATACGGCATATTGGAAAGCGCTTTGGTGAATGAACCTTGGCCGATTCAGTTGGCAGCGGTTCGGGCGATAGGCGTAGGGGGCGAGGCCACGTGGGTGCCCATTTTGAAAAATGCCGAGAATAAAGTATCTTCTCCAATTGTGGGAATGGCGATACAGGACGCGATAAACGATTGCAATAAATAAAGAGGGTTTGGGGCTGTGTTGCAAAATATAACAGGTGAATTTTTAAGGCGCATGATATTTTGGGGGCTCCACGCATTGATTGTGTTGGTGCCACTTGTGTTTTCTTCTGCCTTTAACGAATACGGCACGCCCAAAATGGTGATAGCACAAGTGATTGCGGTTGCTTTGGCGATGTGTTGGTTGGCGAGTATGGTGCTCGATGGCGAAGTCGCTCTGATTGATACCCCATTAACCTATACATTTATGGCTTTTTTGGCTGTGCAGGTTGTGTCGTTATTTTTGGCTTATAATGCGTTTGAAGGTCTGGGCATACTGTTTGGATATGTGAGTTTTTTTCTGATTGCCAGCCTTATTTTTTATGTGGTGCAAAAGCCGAGCGATATGCAGCGCTTGTGTATGTTGATGGTGTGGGTCGGCAGTATTGTGGCCGTGATTGGTTTGCTTCAACACAATGGGGTCTATCATTTTGGTGCGCCTTGGAATTTGCCTATTTCGACCATCGGCAATGTCAATTTCACTGCGCAATATTACATTGTTGTTTTTCCCATTGCATTGGTTTTGCTTTTTATGCCCCATCGCTTTTGGATTCAGATGGGTATTGGCACTGCGGTTTTTTTGATGGCGTGCCATTTGGTGGTTTTGGGCAGTCGCGGGGGGTGGCTGGGCGCTTTGGTTGCTCTGGCAACATTGGGATTTGCCATGCTTTTTCGGCATTATAAGGTGGGGCGTCGTTTGGCTGATGCGACTGTGATGGCGGTGGTGCTTGTGGGCTTGGGATGGCCAGTATTAACGGGAATGATGTCAGGGATTCAGGTGGGAGAAGGACGCAATTTAGGGCATTTAATTGATACGTATCAAACCCGTGTGGTTCAACGTGTTGAAAACGCGATTTATTTGGAAGACGACTCAACTTTGCAGCGTGTACGTCTTTGGGAAGACACCGTGCGCATGATTTGGGACAAACCGCTTTTGGGCGTGGGGTTGGGAAATTTTGCTTTTAATGTGCCCAAATATATGAGTCGTGAGAGTCTGCTTGTCAAACAAAGACGCGAGCAGCAAACTGGGCAAGATTTGATGGCGTTTGGTGCCCACAATGAGTATTTGGAAATTTGGGCCGAGACTGGCATTTTGGGAATGGGTGTCTTGGTTGTGCTTTTGTATCAATTATTGACAGCCGTTTACCACTTGGTGTTGCGATATATTCGGGGTGAAGAGCCGCTTTTGGTTGTGGGGCTTGCGGCTGCGGTATTGGCGACGCTGACCCATTCGTTTTTCAGTACCAATCTCCAGCAACCTGTGTCGGCTACTCATTTTTGGATTGTGGTGGGTATGATTTGGTCTTTAAAACTGAATGTGGAAGGACGAAGCAGGGTTGCACTTTTGGAAACAAACGCACGTAAATTTGCCCAAGGGTTATTGGCCTTGAGCGCTGCGGTGCTTTTATTGGTGCTTGTGATGGGGGTGCGGACTTTGTGGGGTGAATATTACTATCAGCGTGGCAAGCTGTATTTTAAGTATAAAGCATATGCAGACGCAGAACAGTTGTGGGATCGGGCAACGCAGTTTGAACCGACGAAATACTTTCAAACCTTTCAGGCACTGGGTACCGCGCGGTATAATTTGGAAAATTGGACAGGGGCAATATCCGCGTTTGAAACGAGTTTGCGGTATTTTCCAAACAATGCACAAGTGCATTATTTGTTCGGCAGGTCTTTGGTGAAAGCGAAAAATGCACAAGAGGCAGTGGCACATTTGCAAACCGCCGTGAAATTGAATCCACTTGTGGCGTCTTATCATATTGGGTTGGGTGAGGCGTTGTATCAAACGGAGGCCATAGATAAGGCCATTGCCACACTTGAAGAAGCTTTAAGATTGGATCCGAAACAGGCAGAGGCCCATCAATTATTGGGTGCGAGTTTGAAACAGGCCGGTGATTTAAATGCGGCTGTGGTGTCTTATCAAAAGGCTTTGGCATTAGATGGGAAAAACAAAGATGTGCTGAACAGTTTGGCTGTGGTGTATTCGAATCAAGGTAATTTTGAAGCGGCTCAAGAAATTTTGTTGCGCTTGATTCAAGAGGTTCCCCAAAATTTAGATTACCGACTGAATTTGAGCGTTGTGCAAACGCAGTTAGCGCATTTTTCCGATGCGGTGGAGACGTTGCAAGCGATTTTGAATTTGGCACCAGAATATTTCAATGCGTATGTTGTTTTGGGACAGGTGTTTGAAGCGCAAGATCGTGTTGCAGATGCCAAGCGTATTTATGAAGCAGCTTTAAAACGGTGGCCCAATGAAGTGGTATTTCAAAATGCGCTGAAATAGATGAGGCAACAATGGGGGATGTTACATTGGGAAGATTACTATTGTGAAAAAAAGCCGCTCTCAAATAAGAGAGCGGCTTTCATTTTTTTGGTGCCGAAGGCGGGAGTCGAACCCGCACGAGCTTGCGCCCACACGGCCCTGAACCGTGCGCGTCTACCAGTTTCACCACTTCGGCGCTTTAAATTCCAGGTGGGCAGAATATATCATATCGGTTTTTTCTTGTCAAGCACCCGTTCTGTTTTGGCAACGGGTTAAGCTATGGCTGCCAGGGCGGCAAAGAGGGCTTTGATGTAGCCTATTGAATAGGCCAATCCGCCAGAGATAGGATCTTTGTCACCTTCAAGGGCTGGAATGTGGTCTGGATTGAGGCAGCCATCAAATCCGACGCGTTTGAGCTCGAGTAAGATTTTGAACATATTCATGTCGCCATCATCAAGTAGGGTTTCTTCAAAGGCCCGTGCTGTGGCCAAACTGCCACGCACATTGCGAAGGTGAACCATAAAGATGCGGTCTTTGCGCCCGTAGTTGTTGATCTCATCGAGCACCAATGATGAACCACCTGCTTCGGCGCGGGTGCCACAGCAATAGAGGTAACCGACCTTTGGGCTGGGGAATGCGTCAATGACACGGTGAAAACCAAGGCCACCAAAAGGCGTGTCGGGGTTGGGTGTGTCTGAAGGGTGCACCGCGAGTTTGATACCGGTTTCATTGGCAATGGGCACGAGGTGTTCATACACGGTGCAAAAGTGTTGCCACCAACTTTGAAGGGCCTCATAGTTGGGTGTTTCCGGCACGGGATGGGTAAGGGCTTGGCTTTCGCCTCGGGAGAGATATCCCCCTCTGTGTTCTGAATGGTAACGAAACATGAGTTCGTTAAATGTATCCCCCCAAAAACGTTGGCGGGCAATGGGCACGCCCGCTTCTGCAAAGACGCGCAGGCCTGTGCAGGTGTTTTCGAGTTCTTTTTGGGCACCGTCTTGGTCTGTGAAGAATACCTCGGAGACATTGGGCAATGTGACGCGATTGATTTCCAATCCCCAGGATTGAAATTTCTTTTTCATTTTGAGCAGTTCGTCTAAGTCTGGGTAGCCTTGCTCTACGACACCCGGAAAGTCGTGGTCGCGCCCAAAGTCAACATAGTCGGCCCCAAGTTGCGTGATGTAGCGCAGATAAGAATCTGAGAGATTGCGGTGCCATACTGAGATTTTCATTTTGGAATCCTTATTTTTGTGTCTTATGCCAAGGCTTGTGTCACTGCGTCTGTAAGATCTTTGTACTTAAATGGTTTTGAGAGTACCGTAACGGCGCCAAACTCACTGGCCAGGCTGAGGTGTTCGGCGGCATTACCAGAGATGACAATTACGGGCACTTCGGGATGGTCGGCGTGCAATTGCAGCAGGGTTTCAATGCCGTCTTGATTGGGCATGAGAATGTCGGTGATAATAAGGTCTGCGGAGTGTTTGAGGAAAAGTTGAATGCCTTCAACGTCATCTAAGGCTTCTCTGACTTCATGTCCTTCTCGTTCGAGCATAAAACGGATGGTAGAGCGAACTTCAAATTCATCGTCGATGATTAAAATGCGAGCCATTCTTTTAGTTCCTGGAAAGATCGGTTTCTAAGGCGCGGATGTTGCTCATCGCCGTATAAATCTGATGTGCACTTTCGAGTAAGGTGCTCAGTGTTTGAACTGAGACGGGTTTGCCAATCATCACATCGGCACATTCGGCGGTTTCGGGTTCAATTTCGCCTGGCAGATGGCCAGAGATCACGGCTATGATGGCGTGGGGACACATGTTGCGAATGGCGCTTAAGACTTCAATTCCGCTTGTACCAGGGAGTTGTACATCTAATGTCACGAGGTCATATTGGGTGTCAACGGCCAATTCCAGCGCAGCTTCAGCCGAGTCTGCAAGATCAATTTCTTCAAACCCCCGGGTTTTGGCCACTTCTGCAAAGAAGTGTGCCGCCGCACGGTCATCTTCAACAATTAGGATTTTCATGGGGTGCTCCAAAAAAAGAAAAAGCCAGTTTAGGGTTTGCACACAGTACGTTTGAATGGCGCGGATGTCAATTGAAAATCTTTGTATTCTGATTCATACACGCCTTTAGAACTTTTGATTCTCGTCTTCTGATGTTTGACCTTTGATGTGCTGGCGAGACATGAGCACGAGTGCAAAGATGGTGCTCAGGAGCAACGCGGAGGTAAAGAGGTGCAAGACCTGAAAGATGTGTGGCAATCCACCATAAGCCAACGCAATGCCAGATAATGCTTGGGCAACGATGAGGACGATGTTGGTGTGGGTTAATGTGCGAAAGAAGCCGGACATATTGTGTTTGTAAACGGTGTATAAAAAAAGAGCCGATGCAACAATGACAAGCCAGGTGAAAGAACGGTGAATGTGGTCAATCCAACCGATGCTGGCCATCCAGGCACTGCGATCCATACCTGCAGCGTTTTTGATGTAAGGGTCAACGGCTTCACGTACTTGGGTGCCCAAAAGCATTTGTAGGGCAATGACACCAAAGAGGAGTGTGGAGAGATGGATTAAACGTTGGTGAATGAGGGGGGGCAAGGTGGTGATGGGTTTGCCCCGGACGGCGAGAAAAGTAATGTAGAGGAGCACGCATAAAAGCATCATTGCACTGACCATGTGCAAGGTGATCATACCTGGTTTGAGGCCCGATTGGACCACTTGCCCGCCTAACCAACCTGAAAACCCCACGAGAAAGACAGATAGGAGGGCGCCCCAAAAGATACGCGGCTGGTTTTGCCGGTAAGGCAATGCGCGAAAGAATGTGGTGAGTACCAATAAACCAATGGTGACTCCGACAAGCCGGTTGATGTATTCAATCCACATTTTGGTGGGGTTGAAATCTTCAATTGAAATGCCTTTTTCTTTTAAGTAGTTTGGGTCGATTTCCTCAACACCAGATGGCGGAAACCAACAGCCCCAACATTTGGGCCAATCGGGGCATCCCAACCCCGCGCCAGACACACGAACCAAACTGCCAACGGCAATGAGAAGGAGGGTGGCAATGAGGGTTGTCAGAGCTGTTTTTTGAAAGGTGTTCATTGGCGGGCCTCAAAATTACGACGCGTTTTCTATAGTGTGTTAAATGCTGGCGATACGCTCACAGAGAAGCTATTAAGTGAGATCCATAATGCGCGTCCTGTACCTCTTGTTGGTTTAGATTGTTGCTTCGAGTTGTTCTATCACCTTCTTAGGGCGCTTGCGAGCCAAATCATGATTCGCCTGAAGGTTAAGCCAAAATTGAGGTGTCGTACCAAAAGCTTGAGCAAATAACCAAGCTGTCTCTGATGTTATTCCGCGTTTGCCTTTAATTATCTCATTGATTCGTTGGATTGGGACACCAACATGTTTTGCAAATGCGATTTGAGTAAGATCCAATGGTTGCAGAAATTCTTCAAGCAGTATGACACCAGGGTGTGCAGGGATACGGTTATCAGGTAGCATATTTCCTCCAATATTTAAGATCAGTGGTAATCCACGAAGGAAACTTGTAGAGCGGTGTTCTCAGACCAACGAAAGATAAGACGCCATTGGTTATTGACTCGGATACTGTAAAACCCCTTTAGATCTCTCTTCAATGCTTCAAAGTGATTACTCGGTGGTTGCCGTAAATCTTGAACATTATGTGTAGCATTGAGTACGTCCAATTTGTTTAAAGCCGCAGCAACGATATCAGGTGGAAATCGCCGAACACGACTTGTATTTCGTCCGTGGAATAAATCTTCTGTTGCACCGTCTCCAAATGATTCAATCATGAAATGCTTTCAGTTTGAAAATTATCGAATTAACGGTATTCGTGTAAATAATAAACAAAACAATTACGTTCAGCAAGACTATTTGTGATGGTTTTGATGTTGATTTTGCGCGTGATTTGCCTTTCTGGCTGCTTGCCTGTAGTTTGCACCCACGAACCTGCCGGTGCTTTTTCGGCAGGTTGTGGGTGGTTGGGGACGGAAGGGCGCACAAAGCCCGTGTTATACGACGGCGCTTCGGGGTGGTTCCGCTTCCATCAAATCACATTCGGGGCGTCAATAGCGCACACACCATAAACCTTTTGAGGTTTTTTATATCACTTGGCAAGAGCAAGGAAAAGAAGTTGCAACCGAACGTTTAAAATTAATCGATGACTTGATGATTTTACAAGAGCAAGTGGTCAGCCAATTGACCCAGATCATTGGAGAAATCAAAGCAACAAAAGCAATGTCATTTGCAGATTGTTGTATTGCAGGATTAGCAAAGTTCAAGAAGGCAACACTGGTCCATAAGGATCCAGAATACGAGCAAATTGAAAATGAGATTCAACAACTCAAGTTGCCTTACAAGCAAAAAAACAAATCACAAAATGATCCAATCAGACCGACGCCTTAAATGCATTTGCCTGTCAGTCCCGACAAGATAAAGGGTATGGAATCGCGGATTGCATATCTCTTTTCATTATGCAAGATTATGGTTGGACAGAAGCATTAACAGCTGATGAGCCTTTCCGGAAAGCCGGATATAGAGCATTGAAAAAAGCGGCTTGATATTCCGAAACAAATCGATATTATCCAAACGTACCGCAATAGCGAGGTTGTATCGCTCTTGCGGTTTTTTTGTGTGCTATAAGCTTTTTCCCGGAGTGGCGGGGGCGCTGTTGTCTAACTACTTTAGTACTGCCTCACAGTAATTTGCCTTAAGAAGCCAAATCTTCGTACTGCACAGATATGGCTTCTTGACTCGTATCTCTGTAAAGGGTTAGACTACATGCTCCTTTGGAAAAGTTTCTGAACGGCGCAGATATCTTTCTTTTTGCTTTTAGGCCGATTGGCTCAACTCGGGTTGTGATCGCGTGCCTGTGGTCAGTGCGACGATATCCTCTAAAATCATGTAAAGGCAAGGGACGAGCAGGAGGATGATGGAGGTTGCGAAGATGATGCCGAAGCCGAGCGATATGGCCATGGGAATGAGGTAGTAGGCTTGGCGGGACGTTTCGAGGATGATGGGTGTTAGGCCGCCAAAGGTGGTTAGGGTGGTGAGAATGATGGGTCTGAATCGTCGAATCCCGGCTTGGTGAATGGCTTCGAAGGGAGAACATTCGGTGCGTTTTCTGTTGGCGTAGTCGATCATGATGAGGGAATCGTTTACGACAACGCCCGACAGGGCGATGACGCCCATCAAGCTAATGAGAGAGAGGTCATAACCAAGGAGAATATGTCCAATGACTGCACCGACGATTCCAAATGGAATCGCCGCCATGACAATGAGTGGTTGGATGTAGCTGCCAAAGGCGATTGCGAGCAGCATGTAGATCGCCACCATGGCCAGGGCGAATCCCGACCAAAGTGCTTGGGTGGATTCTCTCATTTCGGCTTGGGTGCCCTGAAATGTCCAGGTGATGCCTGGGAAATCGGCTCGAAGTTGCGGGAGCTCGTCGCGTTTGAGTGCTTCTAAAACGCGGGTCGTCGCACGCTTGGGGTCTACGTCCATGCCCACCGAGACCACGCGGCGGCCATCGCGGCGATTGATGCTCGAAAAGGCAACGCCCCGTTCGATGCGTACCACATCCATCAGGGGGACTTCCGTCCCATCGGGTGTGCGAATGATGAAGTTTTCGAGGTGACGGATATCCTTCCGTTCTTTCATCGGTAGCTTAACACGCATCTCAATTTCGTTGGTTCCCCGAAGTTGACGCATGGCGAGTGCGCCAAAGAAGGCGTCTCGGATTTGGCGTCCCACATCGAGCGACGTTAAACCCAAATGTCGTCCCTCCGGACGGAGCAAAAAGTCGAATTGGGCCTTCCCCTTGTTGTAGTTGTCACTCACATCCCGTGTTTCCTCAAATCCCTTGACCCGCTCGACAAAAGCCTGACTGGCTTTTTCAAGGACGTCGATATCGTCGTGACTCAGGGCCACACTAATGTCCTGCTGCCAACCACCTGGCCCGCTTTCTGCCTCAAAGGTGATCTGGTCAACGCCGTCGATGTCTCCGATGTTGTCACGCCACAGGGTGATGATTTCGGCTGTGGTCATATCGTGCTCATCTGGCGGTTTCATCACAATTTCCACATCAATAAAGCTCCCACGCCGGACGTTGGTTTTGATCCCTTCGGCTACGCGGAAGAGGTCGTGTTCTTCAAACATGCGGTGCGTGGATTCTGTTACTTCGTTGGCGATGCGTGCGGCTTGGCTCATGGTCGTGCCAACGGGCAGGCGGATACCGGCTTCGATCTCGTCGGCAGACAATTCGGGCATCATAATCATGCCCATGTGATCGCTGTATCCATATCCGCCAACGACAATGAGCAACGCGATGGCAGACGAGACAGTGACATATCGATTGCGGATACAGCGGTCGAGGAATGCGCGATAGTGGGTGTCGACAAACCTGTTGAATCGATCGGCAAACAATCCTTGCCAGTGATGCACCGTTTCACCAATGGGTGAAACGGTTTTTTTGGGGGCGTGCCCAAGGTGAGCAGGCAGAATGAGCAGGGCTTCTATTAACGAGACGGCGAGCACGGTGATGACGACCGCCGGTAGGGGCCACCAAAATTTGCCGGTTGTTCCGGGCATGAATAGGAGGGGGATAAAGGCGACGATGTTGGTGAGGATACTGAAGATGACGGGGCCGGCGATGTCGCGGGTGCCCGCGATTGCGGCACTCATAAAGTCCATGCCCTGCTGTTGATATTCGTAAATGTTTTCGCCCACGACGATTGCGTCGTCTACGACGATGCCAAGCACGACGAGAAAGGCAAACATGGAAACCATGTTGATGCTCACACCGATGGCTGGTAAAAAGACCAAGCCGCCAATGAAAGAGATGCACATCCCCATCATCACCCAGAAGGCGAGCCGATATTCGAGAAACATAGCCAGGATGACGAAGACGATTACGATGGCGATCAGACCGTTTTCGATGAGCAAGGACAGCCGGTCATCGTAATCTTCGGCAGAGTTGCTGTCGATGCGATAGTTGACACCCGGGGGTAGGGTTGTTTCAAAGTCTTGGAGGATGACCTTAACGGCTGATGCGATCTCGAGGGGCGATTGGTTTCCGATTCTGTAGATGCTGACGCCCACGGTGAGCTGTCGGTTGAACAGTTCGTGGAAGCCGCCTTCCTCAAAACCATCCGTAATGTCGGCCAGATCTGATAGGGTCACTGCAGCGCCCCCTTCAGATGGGATGATCACGATGTTGCCAAACTCGTTTGCCCACTGCTTGCGTTCTTTCATTCTTAGGAGGATCTCACCCGTTCCGGTTTCGACGGCGCCTGCTGGCACGTCTTCACTCGACTCTACGATGATCTGTGCCACCTCTCGTAACGTGAGATTAAACTCGCGCAGTTTGGCTTGAGAGATTTCTACGTGTGTCATGTAGTCAGGCATGTTTCCCATTGCCACTTGTGTGATGGCCGGATCCCCTAACAGTTGGTCTCGGAGCCTTTCCGCCAGTTTTCGGAGCGTTCCGATGTCGACATCCCCATAAAGCCCAATCGACATGACATTTCGCTGAGACGCCTGCAGCCGAACTTCGGGTTGCTCGATGTCGTCGGGAAATGTACGAATCCGGTTTACAGCTTGATCGATGTCTTGAAAGGTTTTCATGCGGTCGGTTCCGGCGACCAGTTCGATGGTGACACTGCCCCGCCCTTCTCTGGCCTGTGATGTCAGTTCCTTAATGCCCTGTATGCCTCTAACGGCTTCTTCCACAGGTTGCAGGATGCCCTGTTCCACTTCTGCTGGGGCCGCTCCCGGGTAACCGACACTCACTTGAACGATGTCCAGCTCGTAGTTCGGGTAGACTTCTTTTTGGATGTAGAAGGCCGTCCAGATGCCGCCGCCGATGAGAAGGATCATAAAGAGATTTGCGGCGATGGCATTGCGTGCCATCCATTCGATGGGCCCTTGACTGCGTGTTTCTTCCAAGATATGAGCGGGCGTGTCGTTCATCACTTCGTATCTCCCGATGTTTGTGTGTCTTCTTGCCCGGCGTTTTTCAAGCGCAGTGGTGCACCGTCTTTTATTTTGGCCAGATTGGTCGTGACGACCCGATCGCCATTGCGCAATCCATCTGTCACATAGGCGTAGTCGGCGTCGAGGAAGGCGATCTCGACGGCTCGAATACTCAGCTTTTCATTTTCCATGACCCATACCGTGTTGTTGGCCCTCACGTGATCTCGGGCAATTCGAATGACGTTTTTTATCGGTTCAGCTTCGATGCGCGTTTCGACGAATGCGCCGATCATGAGAGGCGGCAAGTTCGACGATTCGGCCCGGTAAGAGAGCGGGTCGGAGACAGAAACGTATACCCGAGCCATGCGTGTTAGATCTTCGAGGGCACCCACCATTCTGTGAAGATAGCCGGTTCGATAGGTATCCTCTTTCCACGCGACACGGTTTCGAATCTGAACCGTCGATCCCATTTCACCGTCGGTTTTGGGAAATGAGAGCCACGGGAGCTTGGCAAGGGGAACTGTGGTCACGACCCAGTAGGAATCCAGCCCGACCAGTCGGCCCAGGTTGTCTCTGGGTGACACTTGTGATCCGACGCTTACGTTGCGGCTGAGAATGTGCGCGCGGAAGGGGGCCTTGATGTTTGTTCTTTCTAACTCGAGTTCGGCTTGGTCAGCCGCTGCTCGGGCTGCCTCGACCTTCGCGCGTGCCGAGTTGAGTTGAGGCTTCCGCAGAACGAGGGATTCGAGCTCGGTGGCCAGGGTTTCGTCGAGAAGTTGGTAGTCTTTCTGAGCGACATTCTGGCGTCCCATTTCCACGTTTAGATCGGCAGTGGCCTGGCGCAACTCGCTTTTTCGTTGCTGAAGCGTGTTTTGGTAGTCTGCCGGGTCAATTTGTAGCAATGCGTCACCCTTGTCGACAAAACCGCCAGGTGTGAATGCGGGTGAGCGTGATACAACTTCGCCGCCGACCCGCGGGCTCAGTGTGATGTCTTGGGTCGCCTCAACGGTGCCCATCGCGACGATGGTTGGGCTGTAGTCGCTTTGATGCACTCGGGTTACTTCCACGAGCATGGCTGTTTCCCGCGTTGCGTTTATGCGGGTTGCGGTGGGCTCGGTTGAGAAAATGAGCGTGGTGACAAACGCGCCCGCAAGGAGGATGCCGCCGCAGATGAGTAGTGTCTTTTTTTGATTCACGTTGTTCCCAATTCGTTTATGGTGGTCTTATTCTTTGGTCTCATGCCCGGTTTCGAATCCGCCTGCGAGCGAGCGATACAGCGCAATTCGGAACTCTAACAGGTCGAGTTTTGCCGAGATCAGCCCGCGTTGGAGCCGCTGCTCGTCGGTGAGTGCGGTGAGGACGTCAAGATAGTCGCTGATGCCGTTCAAATATTCGATGCGAAGCTGTTCATAGGTCTGTCTGACCAAACCCACTTGTGCTTCGAGGCTATAGATGCGTTCAATCTGCTTCTTTTCTTGGATGAGCGCATTCTCCACTTCTTGGAATGCGGTGAGGACTGTTTGGCCATATGCAAAGAGCCGTTCATTTTTTACGGCCTTGTTTCGATCTACTTCGGCGCTGCGTTCACCGCCGTCAAAAATGGGTGCGAGGAGACTGCCGGTGAAATTGCTGACCCAGTCTTTGAACAATCCGCCCGCGTTGTTGCCTGTGGAAGAACCAGAGGCAGTCAAGGTCAAGCGGGGGTACCGATTGCTAATAGCAACAGCGAGATCTCTGTCGGCGGCCTGTAGCAGGTTGTAGGCTTTTTGCACATCTGGGCGCCGTTGGATTAACTCGGTAGGAAGCCCTGTATTAGGAAGGGGCGGGAGGGCGGGGAGCGGTTGGTAGGTGTATGCGATTTTTTCTTTAGGTGAGCGACCCAGCAAAACGGCGAGCTGGTGTTCCAAAACTTGTATTCTGGATTCCGTGGATATTTTTTGCTCGTGGGTCGATTCGATCAGCTGTTTTTGACGGAGGATATCCACACTGCGGATTTGCCCACTGCCGAACCGTGCTTTGATGAGGCTGAGAATTTTTTGGTTGGTCTCAATCTGGTGCTCAAAAAGGTTCAGCTGATTCCGCGCACCCAGCAATTGAAACCACGTGCGGACGACTTCTGCCGAGAGTGAGAGGGCCGCAGTTTGATAGTCGGCGTGGGTGGCTTTTGCCCGATAACGTTCGGCTTCGACTTTGGAGCGAATCCGTCCCCACAGGTCGATTTCGTATTCGGAGGTGATCCCGAGCCGTAGTTTTTCGTCACCCACAGATTTTGGGCGTTGTATCTCACCACCAAGGAGCACTTCCAAATTTGGAAACTGAGAGGACGATTCTCGATCGACTATCGCCTGAGCACCTCGAAGCCGTTGCCATGCCGTTTCGAGGTTGAAGTTTGACTGCAACGCCCGATCCACCAGGGTGTCCATTTCCGCATCTCCAAAATCGGTCCACCATCGCTCCAAGAGTGCATGAGAGCTGGTCTCGGAAAAGGCTTCTGGTGACTGTAGTGGCAGAGAAAGGTCCACCGATTTTGGGGAACAGCCCAGGATCGTGGTGAGAGCAATCCAGGTAAAGACTAAAAAACGATCGCGTGCCATATGGGGTTAAATCTCGTTTCTGTTGGAATTATGCGTTGCGTTCTTTTTTCCATACTTCAAACTCTGCCAGTGTTTTTTCATCTGGTGGATACGTGCCCACAATGCTGGCGCCTTTTTGGATTTTTTCTAAGATGAAGTTTTCCTTTTGTTCTGAAGCGGCTGCTTCGTCTGCGACTTCTGCGGCCAAGTGACGTGGAATGACAACCACGCCTTCATCATCCCCTACGATGATGTCGCCTGGATAGACTGCAACGCCACCACATGCAATGGGCAGTTGTAAATCGACTGGGCTATGAATGGTTTTGTTTGTGTGCGCATTCATGGCACTGGAATAGGCGGGCATGCCAATCTCGGCAATGGCAGGGCTATCGCGATAAGAGCCGTCACAGACAATTCCGGCGGCACCACGCACATGGAGGCGGGTAGCCAGAATGGATCCCATCGTACCGGCACGGTCGTCTCCTCGGGCGTCAATAACAAATACTTCGCCCGGCCCAACTTGCTCTATGCCCACACGTTGAATGTCGACCAGGTTGTCCACGGGGATGCGATCCACATCTTCTCGAGATGGGATGTAGCGCATGGTAAATGCAGGGCCTGCCATTTTCATGCCGGGTTTGAGCGGGGAGACATTGTTCATAAAGATGTTCCACAAACCACGTTTGTTCAGTGCCGAGGTGAGGGTCGCTGTACTTGGAACCATGAGCTTGTCGAGCGTTTCTTGTGTGACAGGGATTTCGTTAGACATGAATTGTGACCTCATTTTAGGGTTGTTGTTATAATATCATTTAAGTTAGAACCTAAAGAAAGCCTTCTTTCTCTTTTGGTTTCTTACACTATTTTACACTCAGCTTTACTTTTCGAACCGTAAATTGGTCATCACTTGAGCTGACCAAATACATCGTTTTGCCATCCTTGCGCATCCACTTGGTGGGGAAGCAGCCGAGCTCTCCGGGGCCGATGTCCCATTTGTTGGTGAAGTAGACTGTTTTCCACGGGCCCCAGGGGTTGGGGGCTTCGTAGACACCAAAACCACCGGAAAAACGTGTGTCTTCACCGCCTGCTTGGCGCAAATTTTGCCAGAGGATATAGCGTTTAATGCCGGCGTTATAGCTGATGCTGGAGCGGATGCATGTGTTTGGGAATTTGAAGACAGGGCCACGTTTCTTGATGTCAGATGACCAAATGGCTTTGCCACTTTTGAGGTGGACGAAAAATTCATAGGCATCGCGTTGCAAAATTTGATCTTTGGGGACACGAGCAAGTACAAAGTGATCCGATTCTTTGTAGGCCGATGGATGGTCGTTGCTCCAGATGTAGACAAAACCATCTTGGGCATCTTCGTAATTTTTGCCAAAGTTGATAAACGTGGGGTGGCCCAATTCTTTGAAGTTCCATTTGGCCCACTGGAAGGTGCGCATGTGATCGGTGGACCAACCTATGCGAGAATGGTGTCCTTTTTGGTTGTCGTTTCGGGCAAGCAAATACAAGGTGCCATCGACGCAGAGGAGGCCACTGGCTTTTCTGTCGTTTTGGCCATAGGATGTGTTTTCAGCGTTTGAGCGGATGTTGGTGGCGGTGAAGTTGCCAGAGCCGCCTTCAATTTTAGCAAAGCCCATGCCCAGTTTGTTTGGGGTATAAGGCGCAAAACCATTGCCATCGCCATAGGCGGTGTATTGGTGGTTGTCTTCGGCCCAGGTCATAGGCCAGTTGTCACTGCCATCGCGAATGAGGCCACCGGTGGCAGATCGCCGCACGTTGCTCAGGTTTTCCCAGGTGCAGGCTGTGATTTTTTCACTTTGTGGGTACGGAGCTTTGAGTGTGGGGATGCTGTTGATGAGGGGCGCAAATATAACAGCGCTTTGAACACGGTCGCGTAATGTATCTGTTACGCGTTTTTTACTTTTGCTGGCTTTTTTAATATCGAGTGGGTCTTGGCCATTGCGTACCATAATGAGATCTAAGCTTGGAATACCCATGCCAATTTGGCACCCGGCACCCGATCCCCAAAAGGCATCTTCAGGTAGGCATTTTTGGTGTTTGTTGCCTTTGCCATCTGAGTTGACCCACCACACGTGTCCGTTCAAGTTGGGCAATAGTCCGGCATTGACAAATGCATCTTCGACGATGTTGGCTTTGAGCAAGTGGTCTTTGCCCCACGCGCCTTTGCGCATGAGCAAACGAATGATGGCTGCCGTGGCGCGCACGCTAAAGTTGCCACCACCCCATGTGCCAACCAAGGGCAAACCGTCGACTTCAAAAGTTTGACCATAACCGCAACCCCATTCATTTTCTGGGATGGACATAGGCCCCATGAGACGTTCTTGCAATAAGGTGCGAATGTCTTTGTGTGGGCCTTTTTGCAATGCTTTGGTGACGCAGTAGGTGAGCATGGCAATGGCGGGGTTGCTGTATTGATATTTTGTGCCGGGTTCAAATAACACAGGTGCCTGATCGCGCGCGAGTGTGAATGGGTCGTTCGGTACGGGGTTGCGTTGCCAAAAGACACCTTTCCAACCGGGTTCTTCTTGGTGGTCAAATCCTGAGACAGAAGAATCGGATATGCCGGATGTGTGTGTGGCCAAGTGGGCGATGGTGATTTTTGATTTAAGGGGATCGTTTTTCCATTGGGGTACGTATTTATATGCGAGGTCATCAAATTTGATGAGGCCGTCTTGAATGGCAAAAAGAAGGGACATGCCGCCCGTGAGTGCCTTGGCCATCGAGGCGGTATAGTGCGGTTTCTGCCGGCCAAACCCATCGGCATACCGTTCAAAAACAACTTTGTCTTTGTGCATGACAAAGATGCTGTTGGTGTTGTTCTTTTTGAGGAGTTTCCACCAGGCTTCTAATTTCTTGGGATCTAAACCCGAGCGATCAATGGGGACTTCGGGCCATGAATAGGGTGGCGGTGGTGTGTTCTCGTTTCGTTTGGCCATGGGATTTCCTTAAGGGATTTTGATCTTGTTGGTGCGACAAGATAAAACTAAGTTTAGGGGAAGTCAATCACGCCGACGGAAGCCCTCAAGGGTGTTTTTTATTGACATATTCCGAAGAGCTGTTATTTTAATGAAAATTTCAGGTGAAAAGTTCATTAAGTCGTGGGTTGTGTTATGGGTGAGCGAAAAATCACGTTAAAAGACATTTCTGAACGCGCGGGTGTTGCGGTCTCAACGGTGAGTATGGTGTTGAACAATAAGACCCTAGAAGGGCGTGTGCGCATCAGTGATCAAACCGTTCGCAAAGTCCGGAAAATCGCGCAGGAGATGGGGTATTTGTCGGCGCGGCAGACGCTGGTGGGGTTGGTGATGACGCATTTTCGCGATGCCACTGAGACGCCCATTGTCCAGAGTATTATTGAGCAGTTGCGGTGTGAAGACAATTGTCACTTGGCAATGGGGTTGACGACCAAAGCAGATCCCAAGCTCGAGCTTGAAGAATTACATTTTATGGATCAAAAGGGTTTTGATGGGATGATTATGGAGCCCAGCTTTGCACTGATGAAACAGATTGAGAAGCAGCCTGAGATTTTTGCAAGTTGGAAAAATGTGGTGTTTATTAATCGGTACCCTTTTGGCGATATTCCGTGTGTGACCATTGATCATCGCAAGTGCGGTTATTTGGCGGGGCAACATTTGGTAGACAAGGGACATCGGCACATTGCATTTATGGAAGGCCATTATGATGCGGTGCCAACATCATATGTGCCCGAGTGCGAAAAACAAATTGTGTACGACAGGTGGGCGGGTTTTTCTGAGGCGTTGGGTGAGCGGGATGTGAGCAGTCGGTTGGTTCAGGGTGTTGATGATTTGCTTGCGATTCAAAAAGAAGTGACAGCGGTTTATTGTGCACATACACGCGGGGCAACCGCACTTTTAAGTAAGTGTTGGCATTTGGGCCTTAGCGTGCCCGATGCGTTGTCTATTGTCGGGCAAGATGATGAG
>JBLHJX010000087.1:0-18692 GCA_047619225.1 Candidatus Latescibacterota bacterium | reverse complement strand
GGAGATCTATCGGCCAAGCGGCAACAAGCTGCCTCGGCATTGCGAGAAGTTGAGGCCGTGAGAGACAACGCCAAAGCGCAAGTTCGACGCATTCGGAATCTGTTTGAGGAACATGCCGTTTCAAAACAGGCGCTGGACGAAGTCGAGACCGCCTACGAGCGGGCAAAAGCCAACGTGGTTGCTGCCGAAGGTGCATTGATGGAAGTGGATGCGAATTTGGGATATACTGCTGTGGCTTCACCCCTGGACGGAATTGTGGTGCAAAAGTTCGTTGAACCGGGTGATATGGCAGCACCGGGTGCCCCCTTGTTTACGGTGGAGCAGCAAAACCCAATGAAGGTAACGGTTCAAATTAGCGAACGGGATCTGCCCTATATCCAAGTCTCACAACCCGTTGTGGTGCGTATAGAAGCCACCCGACACAGCAAAGACTTACACGGGCGTGTGGAAGCTGTTATCCCTTCAGGTGACCCTCGAAGCCGAACATTTGAGGTGCGTGTGGTGTTGGAAAATAAAGATTCGACGCTTCAGTCTGGCATGTTTGCGCGGGTCCAATTTCAAAAAGACAGTCGGCCAGGGTTGTTGATTCCTGCAACGGCTGTCGTGCAACATGGTCAATTGCAAGGGGTTTATGTGCTTGACGGGGACCATGTGCACCTGCGATGGGTGCGATTGGGCAAAGTTTTTGGCGATCGCGTTGAGGTGATTTCTGGGCTGTCGGCGGGAAATGAAATTGTTACAGTGGGTCTCAGCGGGCTTTTGGATGGGCAAAAGGTGGAGGTGGTGGACAATGCGTAAGTTAGGTGTTGCTGGCACTGTGGCGCATTATTTTATCCAATCCAAATTGACGCCATTATTCATTGTGGCTTCCCTGTTGTTGGGCGCGTTTGCTGTGGTGATGTTGCCCCGGGAAGAAGAGCCCCAAATCAAGGTGCCGATGGTGGATGTATTTGTTTCTGCACCGGGGCTGTCGGCAAAAGAAATAGAAAAACGGGTGACCACACCCATGGAGAAATTGTTGTGGGAAATACCGGGGGTTGAATATGTTTATTCAACCTCGAGCCCTGGCCAAAGTATGGTCGTGGTTCGGTACTATGTGGGTGAAGATGAAGAAGATAGTATTTTAAAGACGTATAATAAGTTGTACTCCAATTTTGACAAAATTCCGCCCGGCGTATCGCAGCCTCTGGTCAAACCCCGTTCGATTGATGATGTGCCTATCCTTGGGATTACGTTCTGGAGCGCGACTTACGACGGGTATATGTTGCGCCGTATTGCTGCCGAAGTTGAAAATGATTTGAAAGCCACCGATGATGTTTCTGACACCCGGTTGATTGGTGGTTTGCGCAGGCAATTGAAGGTGGCCTTGTATCCCGACCGGTTGGCGGCTTTTGGCGTGACGGCTGGTGGGGTTTTAGAAACGCTGCGTGGGGCCAATCGGCTTTTGCCAGCTGGAGGAATTTTAGAGCGCAATCAACTGGTCATCGTTGAGACAGGATCCTTTTTTGAAGATGCCGATGATGTGGGCGGGGTCGTGATTTCTGCGCTTGATGGGCGGCCCGTCTATTTGCGCGATGTGGCGCAAGTGATAGATGGGCCCGAAGAGCCCACCAACTATGTTCGTTTTGGCGTGGGCGCTGCTTTTAAGGATGGTGGTGATGGGGTGCTTGGTCAGACCTTTCCGAGTGTGACACTCTCAGTGGCCAAGCGCAAGGGTAAAAACGCCATTGATGTGGCCAATCGTGTGCTTGACAAAGTTCAAGCGCTCAAAGGGCGGGTGATACCCTCAGATGTTGAAGTAACCATCACACGCAACTACGGTGAGACCGCAGCAGAAAAATCTAATGAGTTGCTTTTTCATATGGCCTTGGCAACCCTGTCGGTGATCGTTCTGATTTGGTTTGTGTTGGGCCTGCGTGAAGCGGGTGTGGTGGGGGTTGCCATTCCGGTGACATTGGGGTTGACCTTGATTGTTTTCTATTTGTATGGGTATACCCTCAATCGCATTACCCTGTTTGCGCTCATTTTTTCAATCGGGATTTTGGTTGATGATGCCATTGTGGTCGTTGAAAATATGGTGCGGCATTTCCGGATGCCCGACAATCGGGGTCGCCCGTTGGCAGAGGTGGCAGTAGAGGCCGTTGATGAAGTGGGCAATCCGACAATTCTGGCGACTTTTGCCGTGATTGGGGCCATTTTACCCATGGCCTTTGTGGGGGGCCTTATGGGGCCTTATATGCGCCCCATTCCGGTGGGGGCAACAGCAGCAATGCTCTTTTCTTTGATTGTCGCATTTGTTGTAACGCCTTGGGCCGCTTTGCGGTTGCTTAAACAAGATCCTGAAGGGCACACACACGAAACTGAAGGTTGGACCACCACACTTTATCGCAAAACCATGAATCCGTTGATTGCATCAGGAAAAAAACGAGGGATTTTTTTGGTGGGGATGGTGGGGTTGTTGTTGATGGCTATGGCAACTGTGGGTATCAAATTTGTCGTTGTGAAGATGTTGCCGTTTGATAACAAGAGTGAATTTCAAGTGATGGTCAATATGCCCGAAGGTACCACACTTGAGACAACGGCGTCTGTGGCCCAAGAAATGGGGACTTATCTGGCGCATGTCTCAGAGGTGACAGATTATCAGGTCTACACGGGCACGTCTGGACCGTTCAATTTTAATGGATTGGTGCGCCATTACTTTTTACGACAAGCCCCGCATCAGGCCGATATTCAAGTGAATTTACTACCCAAGCACGATCGGGCACGGCCAAGTCATGACATTGCCAAGGCGGTGCGCCCACACTTGACCGAAATTGCCAAAAGGTGGGGTGCGCGTATTGAAGTGGCAGAGGTGCCACCTGGACCCCCTGTGTTGCAAACATTGGTGGCTGAAATTTATGGCCCCGACTATGATCGACAGATTGAAGTGGCTGCACAGATTTTGGAGGTCTTTGAAAAATCTGAGGGGGTTGTTGATGCCGATTGGTATGTCGAAGCGGCTCAACCCAAATATCGTTTTGTTGTGGATAAAGAAAAAGCGGCCCTCAATGGCGTGAGCACAGAACAAGTCGCACAGACCTTGTCCATTGCTGTGGGCGGTGTGGTTGCTGGTTTGGCGCACAAAGACGAAGAAGTTGAAGATTTAAACGTGGTATTGCAAGTACCCGTTGCCGAACGATCCAGTGTGCCGGACTTGTTGGAAATAAAGCTGGCGACACCGTTGGGCACACTTGTGCCTTTGGGGGCGTTGGTTCAGGTTCTTGAAACCACCACTGACAGAAGCATTTACCACAAGAACCTCAAGCCAGTTGTTTACATTACGGCCGACGTGGGCGGGCAATATGAAAGCCCTGTTTATGCCATTTTGGAATTGGGTGAAGCCATTTCAAAGATTCAAATTCCCGAAGGGTATGAGATTGCCCAATTTACGGCCCAACAGCCTTTCTTAACAGATAAGGTGGCGATGAAGTGGGATGGCGAGTGGCACATTACGTATGAGGTCTTCCGAGATTTGGGTTTGGCATTTGCCGCCGTGTTGGTGTTGATTTATATTCTGGTGGTGGCTTGGTTTAAGTCCTATTTGACGCCCTTGGTTATCATGTCGGCCATCCCGTTCTCGCTGGTGGGCATTATGCCTGCTCACGGTTTGTTGGACGCCTTTTTTACAGCGACATCTATGATTGGCTTTATTGCGGGGGCAGGTATTGTTGTTCGCAATTCTATCATTTTGGTGGATTTTATCAACTTGAGAATTGAAGAAGGCTTTCCACTTGAGCAAGCCGTCGTAGATGCTGGAGCTGTGCGTTTTCGCCCGATGTTGCTGACGGCTGCCGCGGTGATTGTTGGAGCGTCTGTTATTCTGTTTGATCCCATCTTCCAAGGTTTGGCCATTGCCCTGATGGCTGGCGAGGTCGCATCCTTGTTATTGTCCCGAATGGCAGTACCTGTGCTTTATTATATGCAGCGGAAATCGGTGGCCTCAGAATGATCTATCAGACATCTGTCAACAGAAAGGATTTTGAATTTGTTCTTGCGTAGATTGGTTATGAGTCTTGTTGCTGTTTTTGGTTATTTGGGGTGTGAGACACCACCGCCGGATGGACGTTCTGTATTTATGACCACTGGGTGTGCACGTTGCCACGGGAATGAGGGGGGCGGAGAGTCGCTTGGGCCGCCTTTGGAAGATCTTAGCGCTAAGTTTTCGGCACAACAGTTGGATCAATTATTGGACAACCCAATTGCATATGTCGAGAACGACGAACGGCTCAAAAAATGGCGTGAGGAATACTTTACCCCAATGCCCAAGCTGCAAATGACTGATGCACAGCGCAAAGCCTTGGTGGTTTATCTTTTTGAAAAGCACCCCTAACGACAGCGGGCACCCGGTATCAAAGTCTCTTCACTGATTGAAGGGACTTTTTTTATGTACGCGTGTTTGTCAGGCTTGTAAATTGATCTGGGTGCGCTTATCTTGCCAATACACTTGATTTAGCAATCTTGACTGAGGAGATGTGACATGCCAAAGACGTATCGCGTTGGAATCGTGGGGTGTGGCTCTATTGCCCGCAGCCACGCCAGTGGTTATTTGCGGGTGGACAATGTGCAGATGGTGGCAGCAGCAGATCCGCATCCATTTGCACGTGAATATTTCTGCGAAGAGTTTGGGGTGCAAAATGCGTACGCAAGCCTTGAGGAGATGTGCCAAAAGGAAAAATTGGATATTGTGAGTGTGTGTGTGTGGCATTTGTTGCATCCTGATTGCACGATTGATGTGTCTAACTTGGGGGTTCCTGGAATCATTTGTGAAAAACCGATGGCTGTGGGTCTGGGGGAAGCCGAGCGTATGTTGGAGGCGTGTGAAAAAAATGGTACTAAATTGGTCGTCAGTCACCAGCGGCGATTTACCCCGGGCTGGGAGACGGCACGCAAATTGATACAAGACGGTGCCATTGGAAAGCCTGTAATGGGGACCATTCAGGTTGCCGCCGGGTTATTGAATTGGGCAACACACGCCATTGATGGCATTCGGTTTGTGATGAATGATCCGCGCACTGAGTGGGTGATGGGGGCATTGGAACGGCAAACCGATCGGTATGAGCGTGATACGGCAACGGAAGATTGTTGTATCGGTTTGGTCACATTCGATACTGGGGCGCAGGTACTGATACAATCGGATTTGAACAGGCCCAATGAGGGCGCGGGATATTTTCAGATTCGGGGTACGGACGGGATTATGGAGATTACTGAGCGATCTGTTCGGTTATTTAACAGCACCAGTAACGGATGGGTGGATGTGCCCATAGACCCAAACGATGAGCGACAAGCCATTGGTGGAGAAACCAATGCGGCCCAAGTGCGGGAACTAATTGCGTGGCTCGAAGGCGGTGAAGAACATCGGTCTTCTGGGCGCAAGGCGCGAGATACTGTGGAAATTATGATGGCCATGTTTGAGTCTGCACGGCAGAATCGGGTGATCTATATGCCGCTTGAAGAGAAGGCCTATCCATTGGATCTGATGATTGCCGAGGGCAAGTTGCCACTGAGCAAACCGGGTCGAAACGATATTCGCGCATTTTTAAACCCGGAAGGTATGGATGAGGCTGAATACAAACGGTTGCGGGCAGAAGGGGTGGGACACTCGGGTGCGATGCGTCAATTGTATGAAAAAAGAGAGTAAGCAATTATTACAATCTTTTAAAACTTGATTATGGATTTTTGGGAACTATAAGGGCCTTGATGGGTGACTTCATCAAGGCCCTTTTTCCGTACGGTCACGGGAATTGATAAATTCATGTTTTTGTAAGCATATTATTGTTGACTCGGACATGATTTATTCGTAAAACTGCTGTAGCCAAAAGTTTAGGCTATACTTGGCAGCACGCTCTCCCCCCAAGTTAGGTGGTTCAATGAAGATGGAAACGGTTCGCTGTATGGCGTGTCAGCACTTGCGCGTTGAAAAGGGCACGCCCGTTTGTGGGCATTGTGATCGCCCCGTGACACCTGGAAACATGAATGCGTCTCGTGTGTATTTGCCTGAGCGTGGCACCTGTAAAATGGCGGCGGTCCTGAGTGTTGCAACGGGTGAAGAATTGTTGAAGGTCGAGCGTATTTTGCACGGATATGTCTAAAGCTCCTTAAAGGATTGGTGTGGCTTTTTTAATTTTACCTTGACTTGCCCTGTATAATGTCTGATTATATTCGTGCTTGGAGTTGTGTAGGTTATTGAATCCGAATTTATCTCAATTTTTTCGGTGATCCGGTGACCGTGTTCAAGCAATTGGAGACAGGTTTTTTTTGTTGCCTTTTATCTCGGGGGAGCTTGTGGCAACGGTTGTGGTTATTGATGATGATGATTTTGTGCGGACTTTTGTCTGCCGACTTTTACAAATGTTTGGGCACCAAGTGCTGGCCTTTCCAGACGCATCGCCAGCATTGCAGGAAGTTGATTTTGCCCAGGTAGATTTGGTGATCACCGATTTGCAAATGCCCACACCAGGTGCCGTTGCCATCCAGACCATTCGTGAACGTGGTTTTGAGGTGCCCATTGTTGTGATGAGTGGCCACATTGAACCTGCTGATGCTGATCATTATATTGCAATGGGTGCGCAGTCGTTGTTGTTTAAGCCTTTTACAATTGAAAATTTCTGGAAGATCACTGGGGCGTGGATTTCTCAAACAGAAGGTCAGATGGTGGGGTAACCTACAAATGCCATTGTAAAACCAAAGCCCTTCCGGCAAATCGGAGGGGCTTCTCTTATATCTGAGTTGTCGGCAGTCCCTAAGGGGCAGAATCAAAAGTAAGATGAGGTTGGGAATCGCGTTCTTACATAAAACAAAAAAGGGGATGTGTTGTGTTAGCAGACCACAAGATTTCTCAAGCAGATATTGACCAATTTGATCAAAATGGGTATTTGATTGTTCGCAATGCGTTGGATGAAGATACGGTCAAAGGTATGATCGATGCGGGAGACCGGTTGTTGGGGAGTGATTTAAAAAAGAGTCGCCAGACGGCGGTTGGAGGTCTTTATGATGGATTTAGAAACGCCATTATATTGGACGATGCGTTTGTTCCTTTGATCGATCATCCCACTATTCTACCTACGGTGGTCCAACTCTTGGGGGCTGATCTTCACATTATGACGTCCCATCTGATCTACAAACAACCTGATCCCGTGGACAAACCCGACTCGTACAGACAGCCAGGGTGGCACCGAGATTATGCAATGGCGACCCACGATTTGGGCAACGCCGCCATTCCAAGGATGTTGGTCAAGTGCGCATATTATTTAACCGATTTGACAGATACACACCGAGGGGCAACCATGGTGGCACCCGGTAGCAATCATTTGATTGATCGGCCAGAGATACCAGAGGGTGAGGTTGATCCGGTGGGTGCCGTGGAGCCAAGTTTGCAACCCGGGGATTGTCTGATCTTTGAAAATCGCACGTTTCACGCCGGCGCTGTCCACCGAGGTTTGGATACCCGCAAAGCGATTATGGTTGGCTACGGGTATCGTTGGGTGGTGCCAATGGATTATGTGACGCAACCCGCTTCGTTTGTGGAAAAGTTGACGCCATTACAGAAATATTTGGTAGGAGAACCGTTTGATGATGTTGAGGCGTTTCAATTTGATGGGGGAAGAAATCCATTGAAAGAATGGTGTGCAGCGCAAGGATTGCCTGCGGCAAGGCATCCACAACCCCAGAGTAAATAGTGCGAACTGAAGAAATAATTAAAACGTAAAATTCCTATCAGCGGTGCTGATAGGAATTTTACTTTACGCAGCAAATGGCAGCGAGCGAGGGATCCGTGCACAAAGTGCGGTACGGAACCCGAATCATTGGGCCCTTTGCCAGTCGATATATATGAAACCATCAGACCCCTTCCATAAGCTTGTAGATCAACTGGCCACAGATATGACTTATTACAATGAAATGTTGGTCCGTCGTGATCGGTATCACGAAATGGGTTTGGATGAACAGATAGACGCCTTGAAACGATGCATTGATGTGAAAAGGGCAATAGCTGAGGGGTTGAAGAAGCAGAGGTGATCAGATGGACAATGGGGAAGGTCTTTTGCACGGGGTCAAATCCCGTGTGGTAGACTGTGTGAACTTGAGAGGTGGGCTTGTTGGTTTTGGGTGCAATGTGAATGAGATGAATCGGCATTGCAACATGATGCGATTGCTCATGAAATGGTGAACCTTTGGTTTGTTCAACGCGTGGTCAAAAACCTTAAAATGAATGGGCTACTGCAGGTGCGTGGAACGAAATTGCAAAGCCGGAGTAACCCATAAAAATATCATAAAGGAGATAATAAAACTTGCTGCGCAGTTGAATTGCGTTCTCCTGTGCAGCCGATTTTGATCCGTCATCTTTACCACTTATTGGAGAGGGAAAATGCACATTCTCAAATCAGTTTTTATTTTGCCCCGATACACCCTCATCGCGCTTTTTGTTGTCGCTCTTTTTGGGGGAAGGGTTCAAGCGCAAACGCAGGAAGAAATAAATGCCTTAAATGCACAAATCGAATCGCTTATCCAACGCATCACACAATTGGAAAACTCGCCATCTAGAACTTTACAGCCAGCGATCCAAAAGGCACAATTCGACACGTTGACCCATACAATCGAAATTTTGAAGCAGCGTATCGTCGCCATCGAAGAAGGCCAAGTTGGGCGAAAAATTGCCGAAAAAACCCCAGATCCCACCGGCAATCTCATGGATGGCCTGGTGACCGCTGGTGATGCACCCCGTTCGTTCCGGATTCCGGGTACACAGATTTCTCTTCGTTTTGGTGGGTATGCCAAATTCGATGCGTTATACGATCACGGGGTCATGCTCGCAGGCGTTCGGTACTTTCCCGATCTCATTGCTGTTGATGGCACCGCGTCGGCCAGAAATCACGGGGTAACCCAACTCTCAGCGGCGCAAACGCGCTTCAGCCTAAAGGCGCAGGCGCCCACTCCCATTGGCCGATTAAGCGCATTTATCGAAATGGATTTTTTTGGGGCGGCCAATACCGCACGTCTGCGCCAGGGCATAGGCCAAGCGGGCCCTATTTTGGCAGGATATACCTGGTCGACATTTATGGATCTGTATTCATTGCCCAGTACGGTGGCTATCACAGCACCAAGCGGTGCCATCTTCACGCGGCAGGCTCTTTTTCGATGGTACGCATCTCAAAGCAGCCCGATACAGGTCACTTTCGCTTTAGAGGGCCCCAAACGAGACCTGACGCCAACGGCAGCAGAAGACCGGGTATTGCAGCGCTGGCCTGATTTCATTGCCACGTTTCGCCACGCCAGAGGGACGAAGGGGCATGTTCAGTTTGGGGGGATTTTGCGTAGAGTGGGCGTCGAACATCTCTCTGGCACAGAGGAAGAAACAAACGGTTGGGGGGCCATGTTATCTGGTCGGGTTACCCCATTTGGCCGTGACAGTTTTGGTTTTGGTGGGTTCATTGGCGATGGCATTGGCAGCTACATTGCGGGGTTGGCCACCAGCCCAGCGGCCGCCGCACCTGGTGCTTCAGGAGATCTTGAAGCTTTGCGTGTTGTGGGGGGCTATGCCGGCTATAGCCACTGGTGGAACGCCGCATATAAGTCCACGATCGCCTATGGTTATGTCGGGGTCGACAACACCCAGACGCAAACGGGTCCATCGGTAAAAAACACACAAAATTTGATCGGTAATTTGGTCTGGATTCCGATGCGTGGGTTTGCTGTTGGTTTGGAATATATTTATGGCAAACGCGAAAACAAAGACGGCAGCAAAGGCACAGACCCACGCGTTCAATTCAGCATTCAATTTGGCTTTTCTTAAGCCGAAGCAGTTCTTTGTGCAATGAAAATATCAAAGCACTTGAGAAGCAGAACACACTTCAATCGGAGAAAACATGACAACAGTGATCACCAAAATTAGACAAATCTTACGCAATGGGGTCCTAACCCTCGGCATGTTGCTGTTCTTGGCAGGTCCCGCGTTTTGCGATGATCTCGTGGTAGACGTGCACGAATCCATTGCCGGTGGTGTCTTGTGGTACCGTGTGGGACAAGTCGATACAGAAAATCTGGCCATTACGTGGGGGAACAGCAGTAAATATGACTCTGGGCACACACCCATGGTGGATATCGACGGGAGTCTGGTCGTTGAAGTTCATCAGGGATTTGGGACTACCGATTTGTGGTGCCGCGTGGGAAAAGTCGATCCTGAAACCCTTACAATCGACTGGGGTAAAAGTACCAAGTATGACCGAGGGAATATCCCCTCGTTGGCACTCAAGGGCAACATCGTGGTTGAGGTGCACCAATCGCACACCGGGGCGAGTGACCTTTGGGGGCATGTGGGTAAGGTTGACGCCGAGAACCAAACGATCACTTGGGGGGCCGGTGCAAAGTATGACAAGGGAAATTTTCCAAGTATTGGGTTCTAAGGCATGAAGGTTGACCACCTGGTTCATCAGGGGTTAACAAATTCATGTTTTCTCCGGATATATCGCCTTGGTGTCCTTAGAGCAAATTGTGTCACTCAGATTCGAGACCCATTTTTGCCAACAAGATGTCCAATTTCTTCTCGATGCGTTGCAAGATATCTTGTGGGTCTTCCTTGCTTGGTGCTGAGATCTTCTTTTTGGCCTTGGTGTCGGATGTTCCAGTGCGACCCTGTGTGGCCAGCATATCGGCTTGTTTGTTTTTCTCGCGGGGGATTTGCTCATAAGACACGTCTTCAAAATCGGCCATCACTTTTTGTGCTTCATGCATCAATCGGGTCAGTTCCGTCTCTTTGTTACGCCATTTGCCGGTCATCTGGTTGACGATCAATAGGCTGTCCATATTGACGTTAAGGTGTGTCACATTGAGTTGCAGCGCGAGTTTCGCCCCCTTGATCAACGCGAGGTATTCTGCTTGGTTGTTTGTGCCATTTCCAGCAGCCTCGCTGAAATCCGCCACATCGATGCCGTCAATCGTGATGTGACCCCCAATTCCCATTGCGCCAGGGTTGGGTTCGCAACCTCCGTCACAATGTAATGTCGCAGCTGTCATTTTTACTCCAAGATGGATAAAGAAAAGCCCTCGATGGATAAACCAGTCAATGCTTTAAAAGCCACATTGATTATCTCTGTAGGATAAGCCTAAAATGTAATGTTGGATGGTGATACCGCCAAATGAATTTTGATACACGTTTTAAGGAGGCCAGGGTATGCGAGGAGATTGTGGTTTGCATTCTGGAATGGGCCACCGCCAGATCGGGATACGGGATGGTATTCTCGCATCAACGGATATCTGATACCGATCATAGAAGCTGTGACCGATGGTGGCTGTTCCTGAAAATAAAGCCAAGGGATTGATACCGGATTATGCAGGGGGGTGAAGCCGACAAGGTGCGCGGTGCGGGTGGTTATATCAGATCCGTGTGCAGGAAACTGCATGGGGTTCGCGTCCCCCTCCCTCTGCCATTACAACCCAGCATTCATTCCTATAAAGCTTTGAATGATTAATCGTATTGAGAATGGGATTTTTAGAACACACGGCTAAAATTGAGATCCCACCAAAAGGAAAGCCCTTCTGGAATCAAATCCAGATGGGCTTTTATTTATCAACAAGCTGTATTTGTTTGGTGACCCCGGCGGTTCACGTTCAAGAAGTTAAACAGATAAAGATTAATCTCAAGCCATAAGGTTCACAGTTGTAACGCAAACTTTGGGAGGGTCAAACATTCTTCAGCGACATTGGGACATCGCCTTTTGGGCTATTGAAGATAACCTTTTCGTTGTCTCCATTTTTTCGGGGAGGTTCTCTGCGTTGAAGTGCTGAGCCACGCGGGATTTCTGAAGGCGAAAATAAAAACCGTTTTAAAAGTCGCTACTTGCCTTGTGAGTATTTATGGTATATATTTTACTCATGTACGATTTTGAATATGACCAGCAAAAAAACACTTCAAATCAAAAAAAACATGGCATTGGCTTTGTAGTGGCTCAGGAACTATGGAAAGATCCTAACCTTATTCAGGTACAGGCAAAATCAGAAAATGAACCACGCTTTTTAATCGTTGGCCGTATAGGTAATAAACACTGGTCGGCTGTAATAACATATCGTGGTAGCACCATCAGAATAATCTCAGTAAGGCGCTCCCGTATAACCGAGGTGGAACTGTATGAAAGCTAAAGACTTTGATGAAAAATTTGATAAAAATAAGGAAGATATTATTGATGACCTTCACTTATCTACCCTCAAACGCCCAAACCAAACCCAAAAAAGAGTCAATGTTGACTTCCCCACTTGGGTAATCGATTCACTGGATAGAGAAGCAAGTCGAATAGGTGTGACACGTCAATCTATAATCAAGCTTTGGTTGGTTGAACGTCTTGAGGAGAAGGCTGCTAACAGGTAGCTCAGGCGGGTTCAAAAACACGTCGCGTTAGAAGTAAGATTTAGGGATTGAATTTTATAGAGTTATACATTTTGAAACAGGACTCAGAGATTGTCTAAGTCCTATTTTCTTTGCCAATTAGAAAACATAGCAACTCTCGATTCGGGGATACATTTTGATTTTGTGCAAGAATTGCCACTGCGGATGATGTTTGGATTTCCACAACCGGAAGAGAGGAAGGCACTGGCGAGGGGCCATATAAAGGAGATCCGTGTTTCCACAGACGGAAAAACCCTCTTGGAGACAAATCCAAGAGGGTTGATCGACACATTAGGTGTTTGCGAGTTTATGGTGACCCCGAGGGGAGTCGAACCCCCGTTACCAGATTGAGAATCTAGCGTCCTAGGCCACTGAACGACGGGGTCACACTTGATGTCAAAGATGGGATTAGTGTAACAAATACAGTAAGATTTGTCAAGCATTCGCATATTGTAGGGCCACCAGATAGTAAGGTGACGCATTTTGGTAACGTGTAGGTTTAGAATTGTCTTGCGCTGTGTGTCGGCTTGTTTTATCTAAATCGGGTTTGCGAGTGTCTTCAATTCAAACTTAAGGAGTGGATTTGCAACCGATTATTATTGGTGCGGGGCGAGGCAGTCGGCTAAATGCATTGACCGATCACCAACCAAAATGTTACGCGCCTGTTGGTGAACGGCGCATTTTAGACTGGTTGTTGGAAGCCATGGGGGAGGCTGGGTTAGCCGATCCTGTGTTTATCGGTGGGTATCAAATCGATATGATTCGTCAAGATTATCCGCAGTTGGCGTTTCGTCACAATGTTGATTGGCCCAACAACAACATTTTGGCATCGTTGTTTTATGCCGAAGAAGATATGGATGCGGGTTTTGTGTGTTCCTATGCAGACATTTTGTATCGTGGAAGTGTCGTCAAACGCGCACTCGAACACCCGGGCGATATCGTGTTGTGCGTCGATACCGATTGGCGCACCCGATACCAAGATCGCAGCTTGCACCCCGAGGAGGATGCCGAAAAAGTGATCTCTGAGGGAGATCGGGTGCTACAAGTGCATCGAGATATCCCATCGGATAACGCATCTGGGGAATATATCGGGGTGGCTAAGTTCAGTGCAAAAGGTGCAAAAATGATGCGCGCCCACTATCATCGTGTGCGGGGTGAATTTGCGGGTCAGGCTTGGCGAGCTGGGGTGCAATTTGAGAAGGCCTATCTGATCCATCTGTTTCAGGAAATGCTGGAACATGGTGTGGATATACATAGGGTGACCACAGATGGCGAATACATGGAAATTGATACCGAAGAAGACTTTGCGCTGGCCAATGTCCGTTGGCCAGCAGAATATGGAGAAAAATAATGTCTACAAAAGATCATTACGGAACGTTGTTCCCTACAGCGGTGGTGGGCTCGATGCCGCGCCCAGCATTTGTACGCGAGGTGGTGACGGGCGAACGGGAGTTGGATATTGAGCGTAGAAACCAGGTGATGGATGATGCGGTGCGCTATGCGGTGCGCTTACAAGAAGAGGCGGGGTTGGATATTATTACCGATGGCGAATGGCGTCGGGCGTCTTACATTGGCGTGATTGCAGAGTTGGCGCATGGATTTGAAGTGGGCAAAAATCCCAAAGACGGGCGGCCTTGGACGGTGGTTGTGGATGAGGTGACGTCGAAAAACTCGAGTTTTATTGTGGCAGAAGCCCAGTTTTTAAAGCGGGTTACCAATACCCAAATTAAGGTGACCTTGCCTGCACCTGCTTTGTTGGGTGAACGAATGTGGGATCCTGAGGTGTCATCCAAAGCTTATCCCACTCGGGAATCTTTTGTAGAGGCTTGTGTGCCTATTTTAAGGCGCGAGGTTGAGTTGTTGCGCAATGCGGGTGTGGCTATGATACAAATTGACGATCCCCATCTGTGTCTGTTGGTTGATGACGAGGTTCGGGCAGGATATGACGATCCCGATGCCGAGGCCGATTTTTCTGCGGCGATGAACAATGCGATTGTTGAGGGCATTGATGGCGTGCGATTTGCAGTTCATCTGTGTCGTCGGGCAGGCGCACGGGTGCGTGGGGAAGCATGTCATACGGGGGGATATGAGCCGATTATCCCCTATTTGAACCAGTTAAAGGTACACCATTTAACAATGGAATTTACTTCGCCAGGCGCTGGTGATGCGGAGGTGTTTCGGGCCTTGCGGGATGATTTTGAGATTGGGTTGGGGTGTGTGGGCGTTCATCCTGGGGAAGTGGATGGTGCCGATGTGATCGTTGAACGTGTTGAGGAAGCAATGAAGTATTTGGCACCTGAGCGCATTGTGCTCAACCCAGACTGTGGGTTTGCACCTGGATCTGCGGCAAAGGTCGATATTGATGAAGTGTATGAAAAATTGAAACAAGAGGTCGAGGCTGCCAGGCGCTTGCGGGAGATGTATGGCTAAGAAGCGGTTTTTGGGTGGAAGCTTTAACTCAGGAGCTCTCACACAGATGTCGCAGCCTAAAAAATGGGGACTGCTAAGGTATCTCTACGAAACAAGGGTTTACGAAATAATCGTAAACCCTTGTTTTATATGGTGCGGATGCCAGAATTCGAATCCGGAACCTCCTGATCCGTAGTCAGGTGCTCTATCCAGTTGAGCTACATCCGCATAACTTATTATCAATATTTAACTTGAATAAGAATGTTCGTTCAGAGGCTTAAGAAGATATCAAAAGGCACAATTTCTGTCAAGATTAAATGATCGATTTGTCTTATGTAAGATCTGGCTTTTTCAGATCGGTGATGCGGATGGCGAGGTTATCGCCCACCACAACGACTTCGCCTCGACCAAAGAGGCGTTCGTTAACCATAATTTCCATGGGCTGACCCGAAAGTTTACGCGTTTCAACAATAGCTCCTTCGCGCAGTTCAAGAATTTCACCAATGGTCATATTCACGCGCCCAAGTTCAATGGCAACCCTCAACGGCACATCGCTAAACCGATCCACATTTTTGTCACCAATAATAGAATCGCCAGTAATTTGTTGAAACTGCAAAATTGCAGCTTCGTCATCGCTCGACGGAAAGTGGAATTGGTCTAGATGATGCGGATGGATATTTGTACCCAATTCAGCTTTGCTCTTGGCCGGTGCTTCCTCAATGGCTTCAGCTTCGTCCGTAGCTGGAAGTGCCTCTTCTGAGGCTTCAGCTTCGTCCATAGCTGGAAGAGCTTCGTCAGAGGCTTCAGCTTCTTCCATAGCTGGAAGAGCTTCCTCGCTGGATTGGATTTGGTCTTGTGGGTCACCATCAGGCGTTTCGTCTGCCATTTTTATTCCTTTTTCACGGCGTGGTTGTTATCAAGCTTCTAAGCAAGTTCTTCGCCCGATGACTCTTCCGTGCCATGTTCCGAAATGACGTTGCTTAACATCCCAATAAGTTCAAGTTTGGAAGGTACACCTCTTAAAACTTCAATCACTTTCCCAGCTTTCAAAACTTGAAACAAGGGGATGGTGCGCACTTTTTGTTGCGCGACGATCTCTTGTTGCAGATCTGTGTTCACACGCACAATTTCCATTTGTCCATCTACTTCAGTTGCTGCTGTTTGCAATATTTCATCGGCTTCTTGACATTGTTTTGACCAAGCGGTGTAAAAGTAGATCAAGGTCAACCCCTTAGAAGCCAGCACATCTGTATCGAAGTTGTCTTTTGTAATGTCTTTGAATTCTGCCATATAAATTTACACATCAATAGAGAAAAATATCATCCTTGGGGGCGTCGTCGCGTTTTTGTTCGTCGCGCAGTTTTTGGATTTCGGCATTTGTATCATAGAGCTTTTGTGATAGGGTCTTGACCAGGTTTAAGAGAATCTTTCGGCAAATCGAACCATCGGCTAAGAATAGGTTGATGAGCCCGGCTTTCGTAATCTCAAAGCCCATGGCTTCTTCCATGCAAAAAACGTCTGCAGATCGGGGTTCATCTGTCAATACCCCCATTTCCCCCACAATCCCGATAGGGGGAATATAAGCAATATCTTGACCCGTTGGGGCACGTGCGACCAACTGGCCAGCTAACAAGATAAACAAATCATCGCTGGGGGTACCAAACTTGTAGAGTTGTTCATCTGGTACCAAGCGTTTAAGATTACAAATTCCAAAAATTTTAATCAGTTCATCTTCGGCAAGGCGATAAAAAATAGGGATGGTGCCTAAGTGTTGAACGATCTGTTGCTCAATGTCTGCATCTTGTGCCATAGTGACCTCCCGACGTGAATACCCTAATAATAAATAAATATCCCAGAGCGGTCAACTACTCTACTGACAGGGCATGCATATTTTGAAGTTGCTCTCTGGTATGTTTTTTAACATCATGCAACAAAGGAGATCCATCAATGGACCAAGAAATGCTTAAAAATCGGCCCAGAACAGCAGTTGGCCAACTTACCCTAACTGTAGGGCAAGACGCAGGGGATCTAAAGGGCTGTGACGACAAGGTTTTACAGGCGGGCGTAGATTATTTGCACCGCTTGGGTGGGGGAATCTTAGACATTTTACCCGGCACCTATGCTATGCACAATGCTCTGTATATGCGACCCAATGTGACTGTGCGTGGTGCCGGGCAGACTACGATACTCCTAAAAACGCCCAGTGTTTGCACGGATCTTGTGTTTGACTCCGATTGGTATGAAGCGCGCGTGAGACTGCAAGATGTGAGTGGTTTCACCCCCGGGGGTGGCATTATGCTTCGCGCTTACAAAGACGATCGATTGGTGAACGTGGTGCAGGCAACCGTAACCGCAATCGATGGAGATGTTGTGGCCTTAGACAAACGTCTGTTGAAGAATTTTTGGGTAGGTGATAGGGCTACCGCAGCGACTCTGTTTCCTGTGTTAACTGCCCAAGCTGGTACGTGTGATGTATGTGTCGAAAATTTGGTCTTGGACGGAAATTGGGCGCAAAATGATGAGATTAATGGGAATTATGCAGGCGCGATGTTTATCCAAGAGTGCGATCGGTTTGCCTTCCGTCATGTTACGGCTCGCAACTATCATGGGGACGGGTTCAGTTTTCAAGTTTGTGATGATATACAGTTTGAACACTGCAGGGCAGAAAACAATGAGAGCAGAGGCTATCACCCGGGCAGTGGGTCTCAAAGGCCGGTGTTTGATGCCTGTGTGGCAACAGGAAATACACAAGGCATCTTTTTCTGTTGGGGCGTGTCAGATGGTTTGGTAAAAGGGTGTATTTGTTCACAAAACCACAATTTTGGCATCTCGATTGGGCATAGAGATACAGACAATCGGATCGTGGCGTCTCAAATTGAAGGAAATGGCAAAGTGGGCATCTTATTTCGAGAACCCAATACCGAGTTTCGCGGGGGGCATCGCAATGAGATTTCGGATTGTGTTATTCGCGATAATGGGTCTGGGGCTGTGGGTATTGGGGTTGATATCAATGGGCTAACTTGCAATGTGATCATCCGCAACAATGAAATTGTGGATTCGGGACACGGTGTGCAGGCCATTGGCGTTCGTATTGGGGCAGAGGTAGAGGATACACTAATCGAAGAGAATACATTCTCAGGACAGGTCACCGAGGTCGAAGACTTGAGAACCGTGTTTGTTGGCTAAATAGGGAGGTGTGAAATGAGTGAAGATGAATTGAAACAAAAAGCAATTGCCTACTTGAAAAGTCATTACAGTGAAGACACTGTGCGCATGGATGTGCGCACCAATTCTGTATCAGATGGCACCGGTGAGTTGCATGTCGATTGTACCGTGAACATTGCCGGACGGGAATCTGATTGGACCAAGTGGTTTACCTTCGCCAATGGAGATGTTACCCGTATGCGCTGGCAAATGCGATAGGTTCATTTCGTTTTTCTAGTTTAGCGGATTGGCTATTGTGCTGGTCCGCTTTTATTTTGCTGTGTGGTGTAACGCGGTGTATATTGAGCGAAAACGAGAGGGTTACCGATGAGAAATATGGCAACAGATGTTATTCACGCTGGCGAGGTCGATACACGGTTTTCTGGGGCTGTGGTATTGCCCATTTTCCAAAGTGCGACATTTGAATATGGTGGGGCGGGCAGTTATCACGATTTGAAATATATCAGGTTAAACAACACGCCAAACCACGAAGTTTTGCACAAAAAGTTGGCGGTCCTTGAAGGGGGAGAAGCGGCCCTTGTCACTGCTTCGGGCATGGCTGCTGTTACGACATTGTTGCTCACTGTGTTACGCAACGGTGACCATTTGTTGGCACAAAACTGTCTGTATGGCGGTACTGTAACTTTTCTCACGAATGATGCGGTCG
>JBLHJX010000086.1:0-18958 GCA_047619225.1 Candidatus Latescibacterota bacterium | reverse complement strand
TTGCAAGTGGTCTCGGCGACCATTAAAAGTACCCGACCTCAATCGGAGTCCTTTATGAAATATGTCCTCATATCTATCTTACTCTTTGCGCTTCCTCTGCATGCCCAAACCATTTCCGATGCTGATTTTGACAGCAACACCGAAATTGGTTTCGCAGACTTCCTCTTATTTGTACAAGCCTTTGGTTCTAACAACGCAACATTTGACCTGAACAACGATGGCAGTGTCAATTTCCCCGATTTTCTTTTTTTCACCTCCGTCTTTGGCCAATCCATTTCCACAACCCCACCCAACATCTTACTCATCATCGCCGATGACATAGGCATCGACGCGTGTCCCGGATACAATGTAGGCACCGAAAAACCCAATATGCCCAACCTCGAAAGCCTCATCAACACAGGCATCATCTTCGACAACGTGTGGGCAACACCCATTTGTTCCCCCACACGTGCCACCATCCTCACCGGCAAATACGGTTTTCGCACAGGCGTACTCGACGCCGACGCCAACCACGAAATTTCACTCAGCGAAACATCCTTACAAAAATATCTCGATGAAAATGCACCAACCCCTTATGCCCAAACCATCATTGGCAAATGGCACCTCTCAGGCCAATCCAATGGCGGGCGCAATAATCCCAGCCAAATGGGTATTACAAACTATGCGGGATTACTCACCGGGTCACACGACGACTATTGGAATTGGACCTTCACCGAAAACGGCCAACAATCCACCCAAACCGAATACGCCACCACCGTCTTCACCGACTTGTCCATCAACTGGGTCGCGCAACAACAAACCCCTTGGTTTTTGTGGCTGGCCTACACCGCACCACACACACCCTTTCATCTCCCCCCCAAATCCCTCCTACAAAACAACACCCTCTCAGGGACAACATCAGACATAGAAGCCAACCCCTTGGCCTACTACTTTGCCATGTTACAAGCCTTAGACACAGAAATTGGTCGCCTACTCACAACCATCGACCGTGACAACACACTCATTATCTTTATCGGCGACAATGGCACGCCTCGGCGTGTGATCCAATCACCCTTTAGAGCCGCACGCGCCAAAGGCACCGTCTATGAAGGGGGTGTTCATGTGCCTCTCATCGTCTCGGGCAAAGGCATCACCCGCACAGGGCAACGCGAAAGTGCATTCATCAATTCCGCTGACCTTTTTGCCACCATTGCCGACATTGCCAATACAGGCATCACAAACATCCACGACAGCAACAGCTTCAAGAGCTTACTCACAGGTGACTCTCAACAACGCCGAACATTTCTCTTCACAGAAGTCATCCAAAACAACCTCAATCAATGGGCCGTGCGAGACAGCACACACAAACTCATTGACTTTGGCAACGGCACCCAAGAATTTTATCACATTCTCAACGATCCCTACGAACAAACAAACCTATTAGACACAACGTTAGACGGAGAAGCTTCTCAAGCCAAAACAAAACTTGAAACACTTGTTCAAAATTTAAAGAATTAAAAATATGTCTTTCAGAAACACCTTTCCTACCCTGTTTTTCACCTTCCATTGGATGTCTTCAGCCGCGGCCCACAACGGTGCCGTTGCACTGGCCATTCCCAAAGAAAAATTGACTTTCCAAACAGAAGTAGATACATTGTAATTACTTCCCAATTTGAAAAGGAGATAAACATGCTGACACGAATTATCAAAATTGGCAATTCTCATGGCGTTCGTATTCCAAAACCTGTGCTGGAACAAACGGGATTAACGGATGAAGTTGAAATGGCCATCATAAATGGCAAGATTGTCATACAATCGGTACAATCGGCCAGACAAAATTGGGAAGAAGCTTTTGTAAAGATGGCGAAAATCGGTGATGATCAACTGATAGACAGCACCCCAACATCCAGTTCACAATGGGATGAAGAAGAGTGGGAATGGTAGTGAAACGCTTTGATGTTTTTCTTGTTAGTCTCGATCCAACAGTGGGTTCAGAGATCCAAAAAACAAGACCGGCACTGATCATTTCCCCCGATGAAATGAACAACCATATTCAGACGGTTATCATCGCACCAATGACGAGCAAAAAACGCCCTTATCCAACACGCGCAACTTGTCGATTTCAAGGCAAAGATGGCCAAGTGGTTTTGGACCAACTCCGTACAGTAGACAAAACGCGGTTGGTGAAAAAGTTAGGCCGTATTCACAACAACATTCAAGCATCTGTGTTGAAAATTTTGGGACAGATGTTTTCTCCTTAGCATCTTTCTACCCTTAGCGTGTAACTCACTACGCTCGTTAAGCGTGGGTTCACTACGCTCATTGTAGGCTTCGCCCGTGCAGCTGTGCGCGTGAGCTCTGTTTGCTTCTAAACTCAGAATAAACCCTCTCTGATCCCATGCCTTCCCAAAACACCATACAATCCCATCAGCCCACAGCGCAATCCGCGACACAACCCTCCGTCTGGCGATCTATCCTCCTTGCCATTGCCATCACCCTCGCTCTTAATGCCGTCATTCCCTACATTCAACACAGCCTACACACAGTCTCACTTGTTGAAGGCATGATCCCCATGGGCGTGCTCATGCCCTTTTTTGTACTCGTCTTTGTCGCCAATCCCATCCTCCGTATTGTTGCCCCTCAACACCATCTGCGCACTTGGGAACTTCTCATCATTGCTTCCATTCTCTATGTCAGTTCTCACACCGATGAATTTCTCAGCCGTGCCATCTCCGTCATTTCAGTGGCCAACTACAGAGCCACCCCCGAAAACTTATGGCAAGAGTATGCCCTGCCACACATTGCGCCTCATTTGCTTGTCGCAAACCCAAATGGACAATTGGATTACTTTTACGAAGGACTGCCCGCGCACACACCCATCCCGTGGCACATCTGGATCGGCCCCCTATTCAGTTGGCTCAGTTTTTTTGTCGCCATTGGCATAGGCTGTATCACCCTCGCCATCCTCATGCGCAAACAATGGGTAGACCAAGAGCGCATTCCATTTCCCTTTGCCAAAGTCATCGAATCTCTCGCCGAACATACCGAATCAGGCATCTTTCCCCTCTACACCAAAAACCGTCTGTTCTGGGTTGGTTTTGCAATTCCAACCCTCATTCTTTTTTGGTACATGGTCGGTTATTTTTATCCCGACCTGCCCGTCATCAAAATGGGCATCACCCGATATAATATCAGCCTCGGTCGTTTTGTACCTTCATTTAATGTGGTCTTTTACTTTCCCATCGTTGCATTTGCCTATTTTACCGATCTGCAAGTCCTCTTCTCCATTTGGTTTTTCTACATCCTCACGTGGTTACAAATTTGGTCAACCGTGCGTTTTGGTTTTGCCGAAGGCTTGGGCACCTATGCAGGCACCCGTGAACAAGCGATGGGTGGATTCATCGTCTTTTGCCTGTGGGCCTTGTGGATTGCACGTACCCACATCAAGACCATTTTCCACCACATTTTTCTAAACGCCACCATCCAAGACCAACACGAAGCCCTCTCCTACCGTACCGCCGGATATGCCTTCATCGCCAGCTGTCTTTACATGATCTTCTGGCTCACCCAAGCAGGCCTCTTCTGGCCCCTTTCCATCCTCGTTGTCGCTTTTTGGTTTTTGTTCTATCTTGGTTTTGCCAAAATTGTCGCCATGACCGGCCTCGTCTTCATGGAAGCCCCTGGCTTGGGCCAATACATTCTCGACTTTGCGCCCCCAGGTTCATTGGCCGACGGCGACCTCGCCATGCGCCACCTTGTCGATTGCACCTACCAAAACGGCAAATGTTTTGCCATCTCCGATGCCTCACACGCCGCACGCCTTTTAGAACCCTTGGGCAAACGTGCCCGCCAAGTGGGTTATGCCCTCATCATCACCTTAGCGCTTGCGCTCATCGTCTCTGCCTCATCTACCATTTCTTTAGGCCATCAAGGCGGCGCATCCAACTTTGGTTCCTCAGGCTCTTTTGAAAACGGCCCAGGATATTTCAACCGCATGGTCTCATCCATTCGCAACATGGGCCAAATCCCACACTACGGCCTCAAACTCACCTATTTACTTTGGGGCGCATTCGTCATGGTCATCCTCACCATAGGTCAATACCGATTCACCTGGTGGCCCTTTCACCCCATCGGCTTCACCGTCGTCACCTTCAACTCCGTACAACGCTCCATCCTCTCCGTCTTTGTCGCCTGGACCCTCAAAGCCATCATTCTCAAAATCGGCGGCATCACCCTCTACCGCAAAAGCCAACCCTTCTTCATCGGCCTCATTGTCGGTTACACCTTTGCCCTCATCGTTGCCATTGGCGTCGACGTCATTTACTTTCCGGGTGATGGGCACAACCTCTATCGGGGTGATTAAATCCCTAAAAAATACATCTCAAACCATTGACTAAAAACTACAATATATTTACATTGTAATTATGAATGAATTGAGCTTCGAGTGGAATGAACAAAAGAATACGCAGAACCAAAAAAAACATGATGTGTCCTTTGAAGAAGCTCAGACCGTATTTTTTGATGAAAACGCTGTTGAATTTTATGACGAAGATCATTCTGAATATGAAGATCGATTTCTCATACTCGGAATCAGCGTCAGATTTCGAATGCTTATGATCTGCCACTGTTACATGGCAGACGAAGATATCATTCGCATCATCTCTGCCCGTAAAGCGACCAAAAATGAGCGTAAATTTTATCCAGGACAATGACTATGAAAAAAGAATATGATCTTTCCAAGATGAAACAACGCAAGAACCCCTACGCAAAACGTTTGAAAAAACAAGTGACCATTCGCATGGGCGTTGATATCATCAAATATTTCAAAGACATGTCAGAAGAAACAGGTGTGCCTTATCAAAATCTTATTAATCTGTATCTCAGAGATTGTGTACAGTCAGAAAAAAAACTCCAGATGGAATGGAGCTGAATACCGCCCTCCCGGAACCTATCAATAAATAAGCCCGACAGAATATTCTGTCGGGCTTATTGTTATTCAATTTCTATATCAAGCGTGGCGCAAACAAATATGATCAATCAGCGGCTTCAGAAACAGCGCCATCCTCTCCGTGCCGTTTTTTTATAAAATTCATAAAAATACCCTTTAGAATCTGACCCCAAACCGATCTGCCAAATCTCAAAATGAAACACAGAGGTCATTTTCCATAAACGCCGCAACCATTCCTTACCAAAATCAACTTGATGTCTGCCCAACAAGCAATATGTTCTCCACATCAATTTCTTGCCACCTGACTTTGGGCAACTTATATCTCATTTTATTTAACAGGGAAGATTTCCTCATGACCCACATCTCCATTAACACCAACGTTGACGCTGGCACCATTTCACGTCACATTTATGGTCATTTTTCCGAGCACCTTGGCCGTTGTATCTACGACGGTTTATTCGTTGGTGAATCCTCTCCTATTGCCAATACACGTGGTATACGCAACGATGTCGTTGAAGCGCATCCACATTCCCAATTTGCGCTGGCCAGGAGGTTGTTTTGCCGATGAGTATCACTGGATGGATGGTATCGGCCCGCGTGACAAAAGACCAACCATCTCTGCCGCATCGCCTGCGGCCCCTACGGCGAAGATTTGCATTGGACGGAGACACTCATGCGCCAAGCGGGAGACAAGTTTCATGCGATGGGCATGCATTTCTACTACGGATCTGGCAGGCAGAAACAACTGGCAGTGGATGGCAATGAAGACGACTGGTATTTTTTGCTTCACAATGCAAAGCGGATGGACGATCTGCTAAAGGCACAGATCGCCGTGATGGATCAGCTACGATCCGACCGGGCGCATCACCATGCTTGTTGACGAGTGGGGCACTTGGCACGAAGTTGAAGCAGACACCAATCCCAAATTTCTCTATCAGCAAAACACGATCTGTGATCGCTATAGCTGTGCGCTAATGGCTGGCATCGGTCTAAGCGCAGATTAAATTCATCTGTCGCCTGCTCTCGCTGAATTTATATGCGCTCTTTTCTTCGATTATTTTTTTAGACCAATCCGAACAATTGAGGTAAAACCATTGTCAATGCCGGCCAATAGGTAATCAGCATGAGCGCCACAAACATCGCAATAAAAAAGGGTATCAAAGTACTCGTGACCTGAGCAATACTGATCTTACCCACACCACACCCCAAGAAGAGGCACGTTCCAACCGGCGGAGTACAAAGACCAATACACAGATTGGCAATCATCATAACACCGAAATGAACGGGGTGCATACCAAGCTCGACCACAACAGGCAGAAAGATCGGTGTAAAAATGAGGACGGCGGGCGTCATATCCATAAACGTTCCGACAAACAACAACAGTAAATTGATGATCACAAAAATCATGATCGGGTTTTCCGACACGCCCAACAAGACTTCGCTCACAGTCTGCGGAATGTTCTGATAGGCAAGAATCCAGCTCATAGCCTTGCTCGTTCCGATCAACAACATCACAACAGCTGTCGTCTTCCCACTCTGCAGCAAAATACGAGACAGATCCTTCATCTTCACTTGCTTATAAACCCACACAGCCAGCACAAAAGAATAGGCCACAGCAATTGCAGCTGCTTCCGTCGCCGAAAACACACCGCCCAAAATACCACCCAGCACAATCACGACCAGCAACAGGCTGAGAACTGCGCGTTTGAACGCAATCGCCGCTTCTCGAAACGTCGCCCGCTCACCTGCACCATAGCCTCTTTGGATGCTCATCACTGCGCACACCAACATAATCCCCATCCCAACGACGATCCCCGGAATGATACCGGCAATAAACATGGCCGAGATCGACACATTCCCGGCCGCTACCGCATACACGATCATAATATTGCTCGGAGGAATCATCAAACCTGTGGTTGCCGCCGTCGTTGTGACTGCCACGTTAAATCGTTTGTCATACCCCTTCTCGTTCATCTCGGGAATCATGAACCCGCCAATGGACGACACTGCCGCGGCGGCCGACCCTGAGATCGACCCAAACAGCATACACGTAAGCGTATTCACATAGCTTAGCCCACCTGGAAATCGTCCCACGATTGCGGCTGCAAAATCGATCAACCGACGCGCCAGTCCACCTTCCCCCATCAAAACACCCGACAAAATAAAAAACGGGATTGCCAACAGCGGAAAACTCCCCACACCACTCGACATACGCTGCGCGATGATATAAAACGCAGGTGCGTCACCAATCGATAAAATCGTCAGCAACGTACTCACACCAATCGCCACAGCAACCGGCACGTTCATCACCAACAAAAGAAGGAAACTAACCACGAGAATAAGCACTTGGGTGTCCATCAGCATTCCTCCCCAACTTCATGACCTGAAGCAGAAAGCATCGACAGCGATTCGAGGATGAACAATACGCCACTAACCGGAACAACCAAATAGACATACCCCATTTTCAAACCCATTGCCGGTGAGACCTGCCCACTTGCCAGTGTCTGGCCGAACAAAACGGTGCCTCCATAGACCATCACACTGCCGGCAAAAGCGATCACCACAAGGGCCACAACGATCCGCATAAGGCCTTGTGCGTCTGGATGCAACTTGCCTACAAAGTAGTCTACCCCCAGATGCTGGCCAGAACCATAAGCCAAACTGGCCCCAAGCAACGACACCCAGATCAGCAACATGGTCGCCAGTTCTTCTGTATATCGACTCTGTGCGCCAAGAACAAACCGAGACACAACACCCCACAGCACATCAATCACCAGCAGCCCCATGGCCAAGATCAGCAAAATTTCTATGATGCGTCGAACACCCGATCTAATCGTATGAATATCCATGTCAGTCTGCCTCCTTGATTCGCTTCAACAGTTCGCCAACAGACGTTCCCGCAAAGCTGTTGTGCATGGCCAGCACCTTTTGACTGAATGGCTCTTTCGACGGACGATAGATGGTAACACCTTCCTTTTGAACCGCTTCCAGTGCTTCCCGTGTCTTCTCCTCCCACAATGTGCGTTGGAAACGCGACGACTCAAGCGCCGCCTCCTGAACCCATTGTTGAACCTGAGGTGTCAGACCATCCCAAATCGGCTTGCTAATAAGCAAGATGTCCGGAACCCGACTGTGTTCATCAAGCGTAAAATGCTTGGCGACTTCAAAATGTCGGTTTGTGTAGAAACTCGGAAGGTTATTCTCTGCACCATCCACCATTTTCTGCTGAAGTGCGGTGTAGAGTTCACCCCACGGAATGGGTGTGGGTGACCCGCCCAGCGCTTCTACCATATTCATCATCGTCTTGCTCTTCATCACACGAATCTTCATCCCTTGCAAATCGGCTGGCGACCTAACAGGCTTGTTGATCGTGTAGAAACTCCGGCTGCCCGCATCATAATAACACAGACCACGCAGACCAACACCCTCACTCGCCACCGACAACTCTTGTCCAATCGGGCCATCGAGCACACGCCAAAAATGATCTGCATCGCGAAAGATATAAGGAATACCAAACACACCCATCTCAGCGACAAAACCCTCAAGCGGCGCAGCAGATGTTTTCGTCATCGCAAGCGCACCTTGTTGGAGCTGCTCAATACACTCCGTCTCCGACCCGAGTTGACCATTCGGATAAATCTCAAGCCGAACACGTCCCCCAGATTTCTCCTCCAACCGCTCAGCCATGTGAACCATGCCTGCGTGCACAGGGTGAGCCGTATCAAGGCTATGCCCCAATTTGAGAACCACTGTCCGATTATCGCGAAGTGTCCCGCCCGTAAAAAGGGCAAATATAAGCGTCGCCAAAAGAGCGCCAGACAGCAGCCCGGCAATGTAAAAAGAAACTGATCGATTCATTACGCTTCCGCCCTTACAAGTTTAATAACTCAAGCCATGCCCAAATGGAAACAGTGTATCTGCTTTATCATACCCCGGCGCATCGGGAGCTTGTTCGACAATTGCTTTGGCTGTCTTCGCCAACGCAAAGGGCAGTTTGCCCGAGGGTTTGAAATTGCCCGTCAAAATATCCATAACGGCTGCATCACTCACACCAAATGTTGCCAAAATCACACCGGCGTCTCTCATGCCACTTTTCTCATCCAAAACAAAGGGCTGTCGAAAACGAATCGTAAGGATCGTCTTGTCTGCGCCCACTTCTTTCATGACCCCTTGAATATCTTCCAATGACGGGGTTATCTTCCAAGACTTCGCCTTTGCCATTTCCGAGAATGACAACATATCCAACTCATCAGGATTGGCCCCCCCAAAACGCAAATCGCGCCTTGCACCCTCATTGCTCACCGCAACCCGCACAATCGCATAGTCCGTATCAGTAGGAACCGTAGGCCGAGTCTCCTCTTTCTTTGGATCATAGTCTCCCGAAACAACAGTGAACTCAAACCAACGTCTATCACCTACCACCTCAGGATTCATGCCCATCGTATAAAGCTTGATCGAATCCCGATCGCTCGGTGTCACCGTTGTTATCTCTGGGCTTACAAATCCAGCGGGTGACCTTTCTCTAACGGTTCTTGGTTTTGGCATCGGAAGCGGCAACAACCCTTCTTTCTGTTGAAGCAAAACAATTGATTTTCGCTGTGCAAGTTCGGCCTTTTTTTGAAAAGCCCGATTTCCAACAACATAAGATGCACGATTGGGATCCACATAGGGATTTTCAAAAAGCCCCAACCGAAACTGTTCGGTCAAAAGCCGTGTAACAGAAAGATTCACTCTGTCTTCAGAAATCTTTTTTGACGTGATCAGATCCAAGATCTGTTTGTTCTTATCAAACCCCGATAAAACATCCGTCCCAGATTCTATTGCAATCACAATTTGCTCATCAACACTTTTGTCTTCCAACCCCCATGCCCGATCTCCAATGATGCCCGTATCTGAATTCACATAGCCTTTAAACCCAAGCTTGTTCCGCAACAACTCAGTCACAATACCCTTTGAAAAGGCCATACCCACATCATTTGGCAGATACTGTTGACCAATGGGAATGCCATAATAAGGCATAATGGAAGACACACCCGCATCAATGGCCGCAACAAAAGGCTTCATGTGATATTCAAAATTATTCGACGGATACGCTTGGTTTTTTCCGAAATCATAATGTGGGTCACCCCCACCTTCTTGGGGACCACCACCTGGAAAATGTTTCATTGTAAGCGCAACACTTCTGTCACTCAGTTTTTCACCTTGCAGATTTTTCACCAAAACAGTCATGATATTGGCGGCCAAATCGGCATCTTCTGTAAACGTCTCGTCAATGCGATTCCAACGCGGTTCCGTTGCCAAATCGGCCATATATCCATACATCGAACGCAACCCAATAGCCGTCCATTCTTGTGCCATAATGCGCGCAAACTCGGCAATCAAATTCATATCTCGCGTGGCGGCCAACCCCGCCTCTTTGGGCCACTCCGAAAAGGAACCTGCCGAAACACTAATGCCCGCTTTTGCATCGTGTGCATAATGATTTCTGGCATTCGACTTAAACAAAGCCGGAATCCCAAGTCGCGCTGATGCCGCCAATTCTTGCATCGCATTCATAAACTGTGCGGCTTCATAAGGCGTGATTTCTGCACCGCGCCGCCGACTTCCCGTTGGTGGACCCGGTGTAGCAGTCACTGTATTCCGAAAAACGAAGCGGGTCATCTTCTCCTCTTCAATATACTGAACCGCCCGGCCAGAAAGACGCCCTCCAGCCTCAGCATTGAGCGTATTAATCAAAAACATGCCCGCCTTCTCTTCCAATGTCATCTGTGAAAGCAAATCTGCCACACGTTGATCTACAGGTAAACGCCAATCTTCATAAACGTCTACCTTGCCATTCTTATTGAGATCTTTAAACTGAAGACCGTCGTGATGAATCACAGTCACCAACTGAGCACCAAGCCCAGGCTGAAATGCGTATGTTCCCTGTGCTTCAGATCTTGTAATAGACACCACCATCAACACCAACAAACTGATACCAAACACCGTAAATTTCTGCATACTATCCCTCCCACCTAAATGAATTATGCACTATCGCACCCGCTCAGACGTTCCTTCGATCCGGTTGAGAATTCGATTGGCAACGCGTGCCACATATTTGCTCTCGTCCTCCCGATAAGGCCTGAGATCATCGCGCACTGTTTGTGCGATAACATCAAGCTCATCAATTGCAATCACAGCCATCAGCCTAATCCAGGGGTCTTCATCTTTCAAGCTCTCGAGCAGAACACCCTTCGCACGCTCCGGGTCACCCAAAAGAGCCACCGATTGCGCAGCGGCCACCCGCACGCTGGATGAATCATCGGCCAGCGCACCAAGCAAAACCTCCGGAATTTCACCCGATCCCAACCCCAACCCCACAGCCCCCCAATATCGAACCACCACATCACCACTGGACAGTGCACCAAGTAGTGATTTCTGTTAATTGAATTCATCTGGCGTCTACCCTCCCTTATCAACCTACCGCTGTACCATCAAAGTCCCACGGTACTGAAATTATTCCTGTTTCACGTAAATCGTTATAGAGCTGTAATTTTGGGTCGTATGTAACAACGCCGTTCTCTATGAGATCGTAGAATGTATTGTAATATATTTACGATGGTAAATTTTCCTTGAAAATTATCAGGTGGGGTTGTAAGTTTCGATGACAAATAATACATGAAAAGACCGACGCCCGACTCGGACGTCGGTTTTTTGTTGAAAACCCATCATTAGGACCTCTTTTGGAACGCGTCCCACTTAAACACTACGCAGCGCTTCTATCGCAATATCTCCGCCCCTACTGGAAACGCGTCACCGCACTCGGCGTTTTCATGTTCACAGGCATCGGTCTCAATCTGCTCAATCCGCAAATTGTGCGCTACTTCATCGACACCGCACAGGCCGATGGGCCGATGGACGACCTTGTTTGGGCAGGCATGGTATTCCTCGCCATTGGCATCATACGCCAAGGCGTACAAATCGTCAGCTCCTACCTGGGCCAAGACGTGGGCTGGCGTGCCACAAACCAAATGCGCAACGATCTCGCGCACCACTGCCTCACCCTCGACATGCATTTTCACCACCAACACACACCCGGTGAAATGATCGAACGCGTCGACGGCGATACCACAGCCCTCTCCAATTTCTTCTCACAATTTGTCATTCAAGTCATCGGCAGTACCTTTTTCCTCTTCGGCGTCCTGATCCTCATTTACCGCGAAGACTGGCGCGTCGGCACAGCACTCACCGTATTCTCTATCCTTGCCTTTCTCGTCTTCAATCTCACCCGCAACATTGCCGTGCCCATCTACACCGCCGAACGCGAAAGCTATGCTCGTCTCTATGGTTTTTTGGAAGAACGCCTGCTCGGCCTCGAAGACATTCGCACCAATGGGGCAGGTGATTATGCCATGAATCGCTTTCACAACGTCAACAACGGTGTCTTTGCGCGCATTAAAAAATCCGAACTCATGAGTGAAATCCTACGCGCCATCACGGGCATCATGTTTGTGCTTGGATATGCCCTTGCAATGGGCATGGGCATTTGGATGTATCAAGAAGGCACCTTCACCATTGGCGCTGTCTTTCTCGTCTTTCACTACACCTCCATGTTGCGGGAACCCCTCTTTCAAATCAGCCAACAAATCAACGAACTTCAACGTGCCACCGCAGGTCTCAAACGCATTGAAGAACTCCACCGCATCCAAACCAACATTCAAGACGGCGATCAAAAACTGGTGGCCACACGCCCTTTAGGCCTCACCTTTGACAATGTTAGCTTTGCCTACAACCCCAATGAAAACGTGTTACAAAATGTATCTTTCACCCTTGAACCTGGCAAAACGCTCGGCCTCTTAGGGCGCACAGGCAGCGGCAAAACCACCGTCACCCGATTGCTCTTTCGTTTTTACGATATCCAAAGCGGCCAAATTCGCATGGGTGAACAACCCATTCAAGACATACAGCTCAAAGACCTACGCCAACACGTGGGCCTCGTTACCCAAGATGTGCAGCTCTTCAACGCCTCTGTAAGAGACAATCTCACCCTCTTTCGGCCCGATGTCTCCGACGACAAAATCATCACCATCATAGAAGAACTCGGCCTGAGTCAGTGGTACCATGCCCTACCCCATGGCCTCGATACCGAACTCACCACCGGAGGCAGCGGCCTCTCGGCAGGCGAAGCCCAACTGCTCGCCTTCACACGTGTATTCCTCAAAGACCCCGGCCTCGTCATTCTCGACGAACCCTCTTCACGTCTCGATCCCGCCACAGAGCAAAACATCAACCGCGCCGTTGAACGCCTCTTACAAGACCGCACGGGCATCATCATTGCCCACCGGCTCGACACCGTTCAGCGCGTTGACAACATTCTCATTCTCGATCACGGGCACATCCAAGAATTTGGCGCGCGTGCCCAACTCGTCGCAGACCCCAACTCGCAATTTTCGCGCCTGCTCAAAACCGGCTTAGAGGAACTGATTACATGACCATGGGCCAAACCACATGGCGACTCCTTCGTTTTCGCCCCGGCCTGTTTTTAGCCACCGTCTTTTTTCGTGGCATAGATGACGTTGCGCCCTTCCTTGCGGGCGTGATCATGAAAAATTTCTTCGACGCGCTCACAGGCCAAGCAGAAGCAGCCTTTACCCCTTGGACGCTCGTAGCGCTCTTTGTTGCAGTTGAAGTTGGCAACCGTGTTGGCCTTTTGGGCTCGGCTTATGCCTGGCCCCGTTGGTGGTATGCTCTTGAAACCCTCCTGCGCAGAAACCTCATCGCCGCCATACTCGAAGTACGTGACCCAGCAAGCATTGCCAGTTTATCGGGCGAAGTCACCAACCGATTTCGCGACGACGTTATGGGCATCATTCAATACCTCAACCGTTACATACATATGTGGGGCAACCTTATTTTTGCCGGGCTCGCCATTTCATACATGGCCAAAATTGACGCCAACATCACCTTCATCACCATCATCCCAGCCATTTGCGTGGTCATCATCGTAGACTTTGCCCGCAAATACATTCACAAATACCGCACCGCACAACGCCTTGCCACCGAACGATCCACCAACTTTGTCAACGAAATGTTTCAATCGATCCTCGCCATCAAAGTGGCCACCACCGAAACCCACATCACAAACCGCTTTCGTGCGCTCAACGACGAACGCCGCAAATCCACCCTCATCGACAACCTCTTTAATCAGATCCTAAGCTCCATCAACTTCAACCTCGGCCATATCGCCACGGGGGTCATTCTCATTCTCGTAGCCCAAAAGATGAAATCGGGCACTTTCACCGTAGGCGACATGGCCCTCTTCACCACCTATGTCGGTCAAGTCGCCCGAAGTGGTTCTCTCTTAGGCACCCTTCTCACCAACCACAAGCGCGCCGAAGTTTCTTACTTTCGCATGGCCTATACCATTGACAACATACCACCCGAACGCCTGTCAGAATATAATCCCGTCTACCTCAACAACGAACCGCCTGCCTTGTTTGTGCCCTCTCGCACCGACAAAGACAAACTCAACACCCTCACGGTGCGCAACCTATCCTACACCTATGGCAAAACCGACAACGGCATTCACAACATTGATCTCACCCTACCCGCAGGTTCTTTCACCGTCATCACCGGGCAAATCGGCTCCGGAAAAACCACCCTCATCCGCGCCCTACTCGGTGTCCTTCCCAAAGTTGAAGGCGACATCCTCTGGAATAACGAACCCGTCACCGATCCCAAAACCTTCTTCGTTCCACCGCGTTGTGCTTATACCCCACAAATCCCACACCTCTTTAGCGAAACCCTGCGTGACAACATCCTCCTCGGTCTGCCCGACGATCCAAAGGCCATCGAACAAGCCCTTCACTATGGCGTTATGGAAACCGATATCCCCACCCTCGAAGACGGCCTCGATACCATCGTTGGCCCACGCGGTGTCAAACTCTCTGGCGGCCAAATTCAGCGCGCCGCCGCCGCACGCATGTTCATTCGCACCCCCGAACTGCTCGTCTTTGACGACCTCTCAAGTGCCCTCGACGTAGAAACCGAACGCACCCTCTGGACACGCGTCTTTGAACAACAACAAGCCACCTGTCTCGTTGTCTCCCACCGTCGCCCCGCCCTTCGTCGCGCCGACCAAATCATCATCCTCAAGAATGGACACATCGAGGCTGTAGGCACGCTCGACGACCTACTCGAATCAAGCGAAGAAATGCGCCAACTCTGGGATGAGCCAGCCCCATAACATCGCTCCTGCCTGGGATATTCGCTAAACCAAAAAAATTAAAATTGGCAAAGGTAGACTCATGATTGGAAAGCTTGTCGTCATTGTCCTTTTTACAACACTCTACACCATCGTTCGTTACGTCATCTTCGGAAATGTTTCCCCAATTCACTTACCCATTTTCCTTCTCAATAAGTCTGTCTCTATTGCCTCTGTATGCTTCTTATTTTTTACGGCTCTGAATCATACGCAGGATCAGACAGAGAAGATTCGATTTTGGGGAACTGCTGCATTACATGGTGCTTACATACATATCATGTTGTCTCTTGCGATCCTTTCAAGCGCTTATTATCCCAAATTTTTTGGCGAAGAAAAAATGAACCTCACAGGAGAGCTCACCATTCTTTTTGGGGTGTTGGCAGTCTACTGTTTTTGGTTTGTGCGCACCAAAAAATATGTTTTCAAGCAACGGCAAATCTTCCAATTGCTTTCAGGTCTTTTTCTGGTTGGACATCTGACAACAATGGGTTACACGGGTTGGATGGCAGTAGGAAGTTGGCATGGGGGTTTACCACCCATTTCCTTAATAGGCTTTATATTGGCAACCATCAGTTTCATACTGTTTCTAAAAACAAAACAAACCCCGTCCTAAAAATTAAGGAAACGACCTATGAAAATCTCATTCAGTGGTGGCAACCTCAGCGAAGAACACTTGTTATATGCCAAACAACTCGGTGCCGATGGCCTAACCTGCACAGCAACCGTTATTCCCGGCTACACCGAAAACCGAGTGGTCACGGTTGACGAATTGGCCACCCTAAAAAAACATATCGAATCCTACAACCTCGAACTCCTCACCTTCCGATTTCGCCCCCAAGACACTTTTAACATTCTATGCAATCCCGATGACCGAGATCGCGAAATCGACAACATCTGTGCCACCATCCGCGCAGCAGGAAAAGTAGACATTCCTTTTGTCTATTACAACCTCACCCCCTGGCGCAGCCTCGACAATGCATGGTCCAGCATTCCATCTCTACCCACCCTAAAAGAAGGCGACCTCAGCCACGGCTCTGGCCCAGGTCGTTATCATCTCCCATCAGGACGCGGCAACGCCGACCTGCTCTCCCATACGTCCACGCGCGCAGCAGAAGACATGCAAAACGTTCCCAATGAAGAAAACGCGCCCTACGGTCACATCAGTGCCGATGAACTCTGGGACCGCGTCCACTACTTTTACCAACGCGTCATCCCCACCGCCGAAGAAGCAGGCGTCAATGTCGGTGCACACCCCAATGATCCCCCCGAACCCATCTATCGCGGCGTAGAACAAATTCACAACACCGTAAACGGCCTCCAAAAACTCGTCGATCTTATACCCAGTGAACGCAGCGGCCTCTTGCTCTGCATTGGCACCCTCCACGAAATGGGCGACGACACCATGGCTGCCATTGAACACTTTCTCCAACAAAAGAAAGTCTTCCAAGTCCACTTCCGAAATCCCACAGGCACAGTGCCAGCAGGATATTACCAAGAAGACTTTCTCGACGAAGGTGACCTCGACATGCACGCCGTGATGCAACTCCTGCACAAGTACAACTATTCAGGCAACATCGATCCCGACCACGCGGTTGGCATTGCAGGCGATAAGGATGGGCGCATTGGATTTGCTTGGGAACTCGGTTATATCAAAGCGTTGCGAGATGTGGTGACGAAAGGATAATGGCACAGGACACGGCACAGGTATAGCCTCCAATAAGCAGCGGCGCGTAGACGACACGAAAGATACGAAAACAATCTCTAACACAACAAAAGCCCTGTATCATATCAGATACAGGGCTGGTTTGTTTATACCTTTTTTTAAAAAATCTCGATCAAATAGATAGGTTTTTTAAAAACACTTCCGTTTAGTTAAAAGGCTCTGTATTTTAGAAGAATTTAATAAACATATGTTTATGTAAACGTATTTGGAGATTTTACACTTTTCACTCTGCCCCTTGCACAGTATCATATACCCATTCACAAAAACCAAAGGAGCACCCCATGAACATAGACCTCACCGGAAAAGTCGCACTCATCTCTGGCGCATCACGTGGCATTGGGCGCGGCATTGCCATTGAAATGGGCAAAGCAGGTGCAAACATCATCATCAATTGCCGCACACACCCCGACGAAGCTGAAGAAGTGGCCGAAGAAATTCGCAACGCAGGTGCCGACGCCCTCGTCTACCCTGCCGATGTCTCAGACCGCAGCGCCGTTGATGCAATGGTCAACGCCACCGTCGAAAAATTCGGCCACCTCGACATTGCCGTCTCCAATGCCTACTACTCCAAACGCCAACCCTTTCTCGATCTCGAACTCGACGGCGCGCGCCAAACCCTCGACGTCACCTTTTGGGGTGCATTTCACATTGCTCAAGCCAGTGCCCAACAAATGGCCAAACAAGGCAATGGTGGCGCAATCCTTTTCATCAGTTCCGTCCTCTCCAAAATCCCCATGAAAACCTCCCTCCCCTACAATGCAGCCAAAGCAGGCATCAACCAAATGTCGGCCACCATTGCCAACGAACTCACCGAACACCGCATTCGCTCCAACGTGATCACCCCAGGATACATCGACACACCCGGCGAACGCCAATTTGCCACCGACGAACAAATCAAAGCAGCCGCAAAAGACATCCCCTGGAAACGCCTTGGCACCCCCGAAGACATCGCCAAAGCCGCCACCTTCTTGTGCTCTGATGCCGCCGATTACATTACCGGTACGATCTTAAATGTGGATGGTGGTTATTGTTTAAAGTTGGGTTAAGCACATCAAAAACTGAGCATAAAAAAAGGGCGAAAGATCTTATCAATCTTTCGCCCTTTGAAAAGCAAGGCTCTGATTCCCGCTTCTCCCCCTAAGGTCTTCTTAGTCGTCCCAAGACAGCGCACCCGCATTTTGATAATCGGTCACACGCGTCTCAAAGAAATTCTTTTCTTTTACAATATCAATCGTCTCACCCATCCACGGAAATGGATTTTTGGAGCCATAAACACCTGCCAAACCAATGCGCTCCAACCGGCGATCGGCGACAAACTGCACATATTCACGGAACATCGTTTCATTCAGCCCCATCACACCGTCGGGCAAACAATCACGCGCATAAAGCACTTCATATTCAACCGCTTCACTGACCATATCATAAATATCGCGCTGCAATTCAGCGGTCCATATTTCGGGGTTTTCTGCCTTAATGGTATTGATCAAATCAATACCAAAGTTCAAGTGGATCGTTTCATCCCGCAAAATATATTGAAACTGTTCACCAATGCCCGTCATCCGATTTTGACGGTGGAAAGACAAAATCATTACAAATCCGCTGTAAAAGAAAATGCCCTCCATAATCACATAAAAACCAATCAAGTTTTTGAGGAACTTTTGCATGCCCTCAATAGATGCGGTTGAAAAATTTGGATCTAAAACATCAGAGGTCATATTCATCACAAACTGATCTTTGCCTTTAATCGATGACACCTCGTGATACATATTAAAAACTTCACGCCCGTCCAAACCCAACGATTCCACAATATAATGAAACGTGTGTGTGTGAATGGCTTCTTCAAATGCTTGGCGCAACAAATACTGACGTGCTTCGGAGTTTGTAATGTGCTTAAAAATGGCCAACACAATATTGTTGCCCACCAAACTTTCACCCGTACTAAAAAAACCTAAGTTGCGCAAAATAACCTGACGCTCAGCATCCGTCAAAGCATCTGAGCGCCACAATTCAATATCGCGCTGCATCGGTACTTCGGTGGGCATCCAATGGTTGGCACAGCCATTCA
>JBLHJX010000085.1:0-19030 GCA_047619225.1 Candidatus Latescibacterota bacterium | reverse complement strand
GTCGGACAGCCATTAACCGCAATTAGTGAAGCCGTTTTTGCCCGCTGTCTTTCGGCCTTAAAAGATGAACGTGTAAAAGCCTCTAAAATACTCAACGGTCCTTCCATTACGTCGTTTGATGGTGACAAACAGGACATGATTAAAGATTTGGAACAGGCCCTGTATGCATCAAAAATTGTTTCTTATGCGCAGGGTTATCAGCTCATGAGGGCAGCAGCAGCTGAATACGGCTGGAACCTGAATTATGGTGGTATCGCCCTGATGTGGCGCGGAGGCTGTATTATCCGTTCGGCATTCTTAGGGAAAATCAAAGAAGCTTATGATCAGAATCCACAATTAGAGAGTTTATTGCTGGATCCTTTCTTTAAAGATGCTGTGGAGAACGCACAGGCCGGATGGCGACGCGTGGCTGCTACAGCTATCAATCTGGGTATCCCCATGCCAGCTATCACCAGTGCACTGGCTTATTTTGACGGTTATCGAACCGAAAGATTACCCGCCAATTTATTACAGGCTCAGCGAGATTACTTCGGCGCCCATACCTACGAGCGATTAGACAAACCCAGAGGTGAATTTTTTCATACCAATTGGACGGGTCGAGGTGGTACCACCTCTTCATCTGCATACAATGTTTAAATGATTGCGTCCATAAGTTTCTAAAAAAGTAAAAGTCGCGGAGTGCAGAGCGGGGAGTGCAGAGCGTTTAAATCTTTGCGCGCTGCCCTTCGTGCTTCGCGGTTTTTTATTTTCGGAAGGGTGGCGTGTGCAATTACAATATGACAGAGCGGTGCTGCCATCGGCCATTGTGATTTTTGGGGCTTCTGGCGATTTGACTCAGCGTAAGTTGGTGCCGGCGCTTTATGCGTTGTTATGCGAAGGGTTGTTGTCGCCCGATGTGCGCGTGGTGGGTGTGGCGCGTTCGGCGCTGAACAATGCCGAATTTCAAGCACAGTTGTGTAGAGGTGTTTTGGAATATGGACGGCACAAACCCTCTCCTTTATCTGACCGGTGGCAAAAATACGCCGATCAATTTTCTTATGTGCAAGGTGCCTATGACGACGCAGATACCTATCGGCGTTTGGGCAAACATTTGGAAGAGATTGATCAGAACACACGTATTGGCGGGAATCGGCTCTATTATTTGTCTACACCCCCTTCCTTGTACTCGGTGATCATTCGGCAATTGGGAGAGGCGGGTTTACAACGCTTGGAGCAGGGTGAACAGCGTGTTATTATTGAAAAGCCCTTTGGTCGCGATTTAACCAGCAGCCGGGAACTGAATGAGGATGTACATTCGGTTTTTGAAGAAGATCAGGTATATCGTATTGATCACTATTTGGGCAAGGAGACCGTTCAAAATATCTTGGCATTTCGATTTGCCAATGCGATTTTTGAGCCGCTTTGGAATCGCAACTATATCGATCATGTGCAGATTACAATGTCAGAGGATGTGGGCGTTGGGCACCGGGGTGGGTACTATGAAAAATCGGGTGTGTTGCGCGATATGGTGCAAAACCACCTTTTGCAATTGCTGGCGTTAACCGCAATGGAACCGCCTGGGGCATTTCAGGCACGTGCTTTGCGCGACGAAAAGGTGAAGGTGCTCAAAGCTATGCGACCCTTGAAGTTATCTGAGGGTGTACTGGGGCAATATGTGGGGTATCGCGATGAACCCGATATTGTCAAAAATTCTGTGACCCCGACGTATGCCGGGTTGACGTGTCACATCGATAATTGGCGTTGGCAGGGCGTGCCGTTTTATATTCGGTCGGGCAAGCGGTTGCCCCGGAAACTCACGGAAGTGACGTTGGTGTTTAAGCGGGTGCCGCATTTGTTGTTTCCCGAGCACGAGAGCCCGAAGCCCAATATCTTGTCGTTGTGTATTCAACCCGATGAAGGGATGCATTTGCATTTTGCAACCAAAGTACCGGGTGCAGGAATGCATACGGCACCGGTGGATATGGCTTTTCATTATCGGGATCAATTGGGTGAGCAGACATTGCCCGATGCGTATGAGAGATTGCTTTTGGATGCGCTTCAGGGAGATGCGTCTTTGTTTACACGCAGTGATGAGGTGGAGCGCGCTTGGGAATTGTGCGATCCGCTTATCTCCGAGTGGGAATCTTTAGACGATCCGCCATTGACATTTTATGACCCCGATACTTGGGGACCTGATGCATCTGATGGGTTGTTGGTTCAAGAGGGGCGTGCTTGGACGATTGGTTGTGGGGATCATGAGGGATAAATCCTATACCTGAAAAGGGTATTATAATGGATAAAACCGTTTTGATTGTGGATGACGAAGAAATCAATCGAGAGCTTTTTTGCCAAATTTTGAACACGCGTGGATATGATATGTTGGAAGCCGACTCAGGTGTGCAAGCCATTGAGGTGGTGCAGTCTAAAAAACCAGATTTGATTTTGTTGGATCTTTTTATGCCCAATGGCGATGGTATGTCGGTGCTGCAAGCTGTGCGGGGAAACCCTGAGACAAAAGATATTCCCATTGTGGTGGTGACTGCGGCAGTAAATGATGATGTTCTCAAAAAAACACAAGAACTAGGCTGTAACGCATTGGTTCGCAAACCTGTTGATATGCAACTTTTACTGAGTACTGTTGACCAACTTTTGACATCGGACAATGGATGATTATGGAACGGAATAAACAAAAGCAATTGATTGAAAAGGGCTATTGTGTTTTTGATCAGGTGCTTACATCTGAGATGTTGGTGCGTGTGACAGAGGTCTCGAACAGATTGTTGGATGCACAAGATGCCGCGCATTTTGAAATGCAAAAGTCGACGGGGAGTTTGATCTGTGTATATGATGACCCTTTTTTTTCGGAGCTGATTGCCTGGCAACCCGCATTGGATGTGTTGCTGTCTATGGGATATGATCGCCCAACTTTTTCTACAGGGTTTGTGATTAGCAAACCCCCACAAAGTCCCCCTCTGTTTTGGCATCAAGATTGGTGGGGCTGGAATGATCCGGTGAGTTATCTGCCCATACCCCAGCAAATTTTTTTGATGTATTACTTGGTTGATACGTCGATAGAGAATGGTTGTTTGCGTTTGATTGAGGGTTCGCATTTGAAACGTCACCCTGTGCACGATGTGATACCCGATGCACATACAGATGATTTGCGTCGGGTAACAGACCCCGATCACCCGGTCTATCAGTCCCATGAGGGCGAAGTAGATGTACCCGTGAAAGCGGGTGATTTGGTGATTGGTGACTCCCGGTTGTTGCACAGTGCACGCGCCAATAAAACAGATCACCGTCGCACCGTGATTACACTTTGGTATCATCCGTGTTTTTATGAGTTGCCAGAAGGCATGCGTGCGCGTTTGGCAACTCACAAGGTGCCAGAACATTGGTCTGATGAAGCGGGTCAGTTGATTGAGCCTCTTTTGCCAAAGTATGATGGGGATGCGCCGGAGTTGGAATGGAATCGCACGCCGGGTGAGGCACTTGTTTGAGGTGAAGGATACTTAGAAAGAGGGTGGATATGAATCCAATTTTAGAAACATTGTTGGCGGTTGAGACGGGTATTGGGGTTTGTTGGTTGGGCAACTTGGGTTGGTTGCTTCGATCTGAGGGCAAGCTCATCGCTTTTGATTTGGATCTGGATCGGGAGAATCGTCTTTCTCCCTCGCCCATTCCAACAGAAGAATTGGCACCGGTTTTAGATGCTTTGTTTGTGACTCATGAACATGGGGATCATTTTAGTGGTCCCACAACAGAGATTTTGGTTGCAAAGTCGCAGTGTGAATTTGTTTTGCCCGCCAATTGTGTTGAACGTGGTAAATCTTTTGGCATTTTGGACAGTCGAATAGTTATTGCACGGCCTTTTGAAGAGATGGCGGTTTGTGGTTTTGCGGTGGAACCCAAGCGTGCTTTACACGGGCATACCAATTTTACGGTGTATCGCCGGGCAAATATGGAAGATTGTGGGTATGTGTTGTCTATGGCTGGGCATACGGTGTACCAACCCGGAGACACTGTTTTGTTACAAGAGCATATGGAAGATTTTGAAGATGTGGATGTGCTGTTTGTGTCGCCCACATTGCACAATACGCATATCGATGCGTCCAAGCGTTTGATTGAGGCGATTCAACCCCAACATATTTTTCCTCAGCATTTTGGTACATATAAACCGACAGATCAGAATGGTTATTGGACCGTGGGTTATCCCGATGAGTTGAAGGCTGTGTTGTCTGAAGACTTGCAAGCAAGGTTTCACAAATTGGATCAGGGTGTGGTTTTTGTGATTGAATAGATTATTTGGGAGTGGTGCTTTAGGAGTGATTGATGTATCGATTTGTTTTTATTTTGTTGATGTTTTGCACGTTGCCTATTGGGGCAGACTCCGTGCGGATTGCATTTGGGTCGTGTGCTCGCATTGATTTGCCACAACCCATTTGGCATACGATTGTCAATTGGAAACCCGATGCGTTTGTGACTTTGGGCGATATTGTGTATGCCGATACAGAAGATATGGGTTTGATGAAGGCGATGTATGCGCAGATGGATACGGTTGCAAGTTTTCAGACGCTGCGCAATGCTTGTCCTATATATGGAATTTGGGATGATCACGATTATGGTGAGAATGATGCGGGCGCATCTTATGTGAAGCGCGATGAAGCACAACGGTTGTTTTTGGATTTCTTAAGGATTCCGGCCGATTCGGAGCGGCGAAAAACACCGGGTATTTATGATGCGATGTATTTGGATGCTGAAAAGCGCTTACAGCTTATTTTGCTGGATACGCGTTTTTTTCGTAGTGATTGGGTGAAAGATAATGTGACACGGATGCGGTATCGACCCGTATATGGTTCGGATCGAACGATGTTGGGCGAAACGCAATGGCAATGGCTCGAAGCGCAATTGCGAATGCCTGCCGAGGTGCGCCTTATTGCTTCGGGTGTGCAGGTGGTGAATGACACACACGGGTATGAATGTTGGGGGTTGTTTCCACGGGAGCGCGATCGGCTGTTTCAGGTGATACGAGAGACAATGGCGTCGGGGGTGATGTTTGTGAGTGGGGATCGGCATTTTGCAGAGTTGTCTGCGATGGATGGTGGGGTGGGATATCCGATGTACGATTTGACGGCGAGTGGGTTGACACATACAGCACAAGATGGACATAAAGCACCGAATAACAAGCGTGTGGGAGAGGCTTTTAATGGGTTTCATTTTGGGACTGTGACCGTTGACTTGGATGGTGCGGAACCGTCGGTTCTTTTGGAAGTTCGGGATGTGGACAATGCAGTGCCCATGACACAAAAAATACTGGTAAGGGATTTGCAATTTCAAGATGACTGATCAACCGAATATTTTATTAATACATACCGACCAACATCGGTTTGATTGTGTGGGTGCCAATGGGCACCCTTTTTTGCAGACGCCTCATTTAGATCGTTTGGCAAATGAGGGGATGAACTTTACCCATGCGTTTTCACCCATTCCCGTGTGTATTCCGGCGCGCAATTCTTTGCTGTATGGGCAGTGGCCAACAGAACATTTGGCGATTGCCAATTGGAATACAGAGGCTTCGCGTCCGGCAACCGGTGAGGGCAAGACGCTTGGTGCGTGTTTAGGTGACGTGGGATATGATTTAAAGCATGTGGGCAAGTGGCATATTCATCCGACGCAAAAACCTGTAGATTATGGATATGGTGAAGATGTGCCTGAGAGTGATTATGGGGCATGGCGAGCGGCACAGGGATTTGAGGCCAAGCCAAATACGCAGGGGTGGTTTGGTGAAGTTGATCCTCATATTCCAGCAGGGGCGTCTCGGTTGGCTTGGGGGGCAGATCGGGTGATGGATGCCATGGAACGGGCAAAGGGGCCGTTTTTTGTGCATTGGGAGACGAATGAACCGCATTTGCCCAATGTGGTGCCGGAGCCGTTTGCATCGATGTATCGGCCTGAGGATTGTGAACCGTGGGCGGGGTTTGATGATGCGCTGGTGGGGAAACCTTATATTCAAGGTCAGCAGAGGCGCACGTGGGGCATTGAGGGGTGGGGGTGGGATCGGTGGGCACCGATTGTGGCGCGGTATTTGGGTGAGATTAGTTTGTTAGATGCCCAAATTGGGCGGGTGTTGGCGGCATTGGATCGCTTGGGTTTGGCTGAGAATACGTTGGTGATTTATACACCGGATCATGGGGATATGTGTGGCAGTCATGGGATGGTGGACAAGCATTATGTGATGTATGACGATATTGTGCGGGTGCCGTTGGTGATGCGTTGGCCGGGGCGATTGGTAGCGGGTGGGGTGTCTGAATCGTTTGTGAGCAATGCGTTGGATGTGGCGGCAACGATTTGTGATGCGAGTGGGGCGGGGATTCCGGACACCTTTCGGGGCGTGAGTTTGTTGGGGGGAGATACGGGGCGTGAAGATGTGCTGACGATGTATCATGGCAATCAGTTTGGTTTGTATAGTCAGCGTATGGTGCGCAATCTGCGGTGGAAATATGTTTGGAATGCAACGGCAGAAGATGAGTTGTATGATTTGGTGAACGATGGCGGGGAGATTTGTAATCGGGCGCAGGATGACGGGTGCGTGGATGTTTTAGCGCAGTTGCGGCAGCGGTTGGTTGCTTGGATGGAAGAGATTAAAGATCCGTTGTTGAATCATTGGAATCGAGATCAGTTGTTGGGGAATCGTTCTGTGTGATAGAGATTGTTTGAGGGGTTACGCAAGTGTGTAGATAGCGTCTGGTTCATTAGGTGAAGGTAGAAGGTAGAAGAAGGGGCAATAGAGGATTCAAAAAATTTTTGGGTTAGCATTCAAGTTTAGATGAGGGTTTTTGGGTTATGAAAATAGCAGTGTTGGTTTCGGGTGGGGTAGACAGTTCGGTTGCGTTGCATTTGCTCAAGCGCGAGGGACACGATCTGACGGCGTTTTATCTTAAGGTCTGGCTCGAAGATGAGTTGTCCTTTTTGGGGGAATGCCCTTGGGAAGAAGATATGAAGTATGTGCGCGCAGTCTGTGAACAGTTGGACGTGCCGTTGGAGATCGTGTCTTTGCAGGCTGAGTATTTGGATCGTGTGGTGTCTTATGCGTTGGCCGAATTGCGTGTGGGGCGCACACCGAGTCCTGATATTTTTTGTAATCAGCGCATTAAGTTTGGGGCGTTTTTTGATCATATCGACGATTCGTTTGAGAAGGTGGCGACGGGGCATTATGCCCAAATTGTGCAAGAGCATGGTGTGGCAATTTTGAAGCGGGCGCCTGACCCGGTGAAGGATCAAACCTATTTTTTGTCGGGCATGTTTCAAGACCAGGTTGCGCGGGCGATGTTTCCGATTGGGCATTTTATGAAGCATGAGGTGCGTGATTTGGCGCACGAGTTTGATTTGCCAACACAAGATCGCAAAGACAGTCAGGGCATTTGTTTTTTGGGGAAGATTCGGTATCCCGATTTTATCAAGTTTCATTTGGGCGAACGCGAAGGGGATATTGTTGAGCTTGAGACAGGGCGTGTGTTGGGGCCTCATCGGGGATATTGGTATTATACAATTGGTCAACGGCAGGGTTTGGGGTTGAGCCACGGGCCTTGGTATGTGATGGATAAGGATACAGAGAACAATGTCGTGTTTGTGTCTCACCAAATGAATCACGTGGATCGGTCACGGGATGAACTTGTGGTGGCGGATCCCAATTGGATTGCTGGTGCGCCAGAAAAACATGAATTGCAATTGAAGTTGCGCCACGGGCCGGTGATTGTGCCGTGTACGATTTCGCCATTGGAGAACAATCGGATTGCTGTGAAAATGGCGGAGAAGGATACGGGCGTGGCGCCGGGGCAGTTTTCGGTTTTTTATGATGGGGACGTTTGTTTGGGGCACGGAGTGATTGTCGAATGAATAGAATATCTGTTTTACCCATGCAGTGGGGGAATTTGGCGTTTTTAGATGCTGAGAATACAGGTTGCCCAACTGTATTTTTGCACGGCACGGGGTGTGATACGCCCGATTGGGAGCGGACATTTGGTTATTTGGCTGACGGGGTACGAACCCTTTCCGTAGATTTTCGTGGACACGGTTCGAGCGATGTGCCGGTTGATCGATTTACGATTGAAGATTTGGCTGATGATGTGTTGGCTTTGGTTCATCATTTGGGCTTAAAGCGACCTTTGTTTGTGGGGCATAGTTTGGGTGGGATGGTGGCGATGGCTGTTGCAAGGAAGACGGAGAATGTGGGCGGTCTTGTTCTGTTAGAGGGGTGGACGGTGTTGGGGTGCTCTGTTAGGGCATTTCGTGGGGAGCGTATGTTTGGAAATTTGTCGCCTGAGGTGATTCAACAAATTCAAGCTAAGTCTGTCGAGACAAAGTCGCGGTTTTCTGATATTGATTGGCAGTTCTTTTGGGAATCGGTGAAAGCATTTGATGCGGAGGAATTTTTGAGGCAGACAGATGTATCCATTTGGCAAGTGTACGGCGCTTTGGGGCGCACGGATGCAAGTGAACGTTATTTGCGGGTGCCAAATCGGGAGAATATATTTTGGCACTGGGTGAATCGCGCGGGGCACTATTTGCCTCATGAGTGTCCTGAACGGGTTGCGGATATTTGTCATCAAGCAGTTAAGAGTGTCACAAATGAAATCAGCTGAGTATTGGATTGAGACGTTGGGGCTTGAGGCGCATCCCGAGGGTGGATACTTTCGGGAAATGTATCGGTCTGATGAAACGATTCCACAGGAGGGTTTGCCTGATCGTTTTTTGGGAGATCGGTCTTTTTCGACCGCGATCTATTTTCTGCTCACTGAAAACATTTTTTCTGCTTTGCACCGGATTCAATCGGATGAACTTTGGTTTTTCCACACAGGGTCAAATTTAAGCGTTCATTTGATTGATCCTCAGGGCGAATACCGATGCTTGACGGTTGGGCCAGATGGGCCGTTTCAAGCGGTGGTGCCTGCGGGGTGTTGGTTTGGTGCCGAGGTGGATCGTGACTATGCGTTGGTGAGTTGTACTGTGGCACCTGGGTTCGATTTTTTTGATTTTGATTTGGCTGATCGATCTGCTCTTTTGGGTCAGTTTCCGCAACACGGCGATTTGATTACGAGGTTAACACATTGAAGAAGTGGCTGAGTTTGTTTGTGGGGTTGGTGTGTGTATCGCCCGTTTTTGCACAAGATACGCTAACGGTTGCGGCAGATACGTTGGTGGTTTCTGCTACGCGAACGGAGCGCCCGGTGTTGGATGTGCCTTTTGCCGTGGATGTTTTGACTTTGAAAGATTTGCCACGCGCTGAGGCGGGGTTGTCACTTGCCGAGAAGTTACGGTATGTGCCCGGTTTGGTGGTGGACAATCGGCAGAATTTGTCTCAGGGTGATCGCATTACAATGCGTGGCGTAGGCGCACGGGCATCTTTTGGGGTACGGGGGATTCGGTTGGTGTTGGATGGTATTCCTTTGACGATGCCCGATGGACAGGCGCAGTTGAACAATTTGGATTTGGTCGATATTGAGCGTGTGGAGGTGTTGCGTGGGCCGAGTGCGGCGCTTTATGGCAATGCATCGGGGGGGGTGATTTTGTTGCATTCGGGAGGGGGACAAGGTGAGCCGTTTTCGATGCGTCCGTCGGTGGTGGTTGGAAGCGATGGGCTTCGGCGCGTGCAGGTGCAAGCTTCGGGCGGGTTGGATAAACATCAGTATGCGGTGAGTGGATATCGTTTGGTGGCGGATGGGTATCGCGATTTTTCTTCGGGTAGAACGTGGGCGTTGAATGCACACAGCACCTATCAGGTTTCAGATCGTTTGTCGCTGTTTGGGGTGGTTCATCACGTGGACAGCCCGCTTTTACTTAACCCGAGTTCATTGGATCGTGCGGTGGCGGATTCGCTGCCTCAAAGCGCACGTTTTTTTGTGCGGTCTCAGGGGGCGAGCAAATCGGTTTTGCAAACACAGGGCGGTGTGACAGCGCGGTATGTGGGTGCAGATGTTCGGGTGGAGAGCACGGTTTATGGATTGACGCGCGCGCTTTATAACCCGATTCCTGGACGGGTGATTGATTTGGATCGCAAGGCAGGTGGTTGGCGTACGGTGTTGTCGGGCGATCAAACGCCGGTGTCGTGGACGGTGGGGTTGGATGTGGAGGCGCAGCGCGATACAAGGCAAGAGTTTGTCAATGATGGGTTGCCCGATGGACAGGTGATTGAAGCGTCCGATGTTTTGAAACAGGTGCGGTTGGGGGCGCAGTTGCAAGAACAGAAAGAATCTGTGACGAGTTTTGGGCCGTTTGTGCATTTGGGGTGGAAACTGGGACCCCAATGGTTGGTGGCTCTGGGTGTGCGATTTGATCATTTTGTTTTTGATGTAGCGGATCGGTTTCAGGCAGGGGGTGTGGATGCGTCGGGTTCTCGCGCAATGGGACAATGGAGTCCCTCACTGGGGGTGACTTTTCGGGCTGCGGATTTGATGTCTGTTTACGCCAATGTGGGTACGGCATTTCAAACGCCAACCACGACAGAGTTGGGCAACCGGCCAAGTGGTGTGGGTGGGTTCAATCCCGATTTGGAACCTGAACGAATGCGTTCTTTTGAAGTGGGTTTGAAAGGGTTTTCTGCTTCGGGCGTTGTGGCGTACGATTTGGCTGGTTATGTGATGACCATTCGAGATATGTTGATCCCGTTTCAAGTGGCGGGCAGTGAAGAGATTTTTTATCGCAATGCTGGTCAGACGCGGAATGTGGGTTTTGAGACGCATTTACGTTGGACGCCCGTGAAGGCTTTTCGGGCGGATGTTTCGTATTCCCATCAGCGTTTTACGTTTCGCGATTACCAGCTTGAATCGGGTGAACAATTGTCTGGCAATCGTGTGCCGGGTGTGCCACCACATCGACTCTCGATTGGGCTGATACTGAGCCATCCTGTCGGCGCGTTTGCTGAGGTACACGTGCAAGCAACCGATGATGTGTTTGCCAATGATTTGAACGGTCCTCCTGTGGGCAGTTCTAAGTCTGAGCGCGATTTTGTGAATGACGGTGCTGTGGTAACGGATTTTCGTTTGGGATTACGGCGATCTTTTGTTGCAGGCTATTTGGGTATTAACAATGTGTTTGACACGCGTTACAATAGCTCAATTGTCCCCAATGCATTTGGGGATCGGTTTTTTGAGCCGGCTGCTGGGCGAATGGTTTATGCGGGATTGGCTGTGGACGTGAAGTGAGTAATGAGATCGATGTTTTTATGAAAGGATGTGATAGATGAAAAGCTTCCTCGAAATTATGACCGTTGCAACGGGTGCACGACGTGTGGTGTTTGAATTGGACGATCATTTTGAAGCGCCAAATTGGTCGCGGGATGGCTCGTTTTTAATTTATAACAGTCATGGGCGATTGTATCGGTTGCCCGTGGCGGGTGGCACGCCAGTGGAAATAGATACGGGGCAGGCGATTAAGTGTAACAATGATCATGGTTTGTCGCCCGATGGCACGTTGTTGGCCATTAGTGACAGCAGTATCGGTGGGCAGTCGCAGGTTTATGTGTTGCCTGCTGAAGGGGGTACGCCGCGTTTGGTGACAGAGGGTAGCCCGTCGTATTGGCACGGATGGTCACCCGATGGCAAGACCTTGGCATATACGGGTAGGCGCGATGACAATTACGATATTTATACGATTCCTGTTGCGGGTGGCGAAGAGACGCGATTGACAACGGCGCCTGAGCTGGATGATGGGCCTGATTATACGCCCGATGGGGAATGGATTTATTTCAATTCAGCGCGTACGGGCATTATGCGCATTTGGAAGGTGCGCCCCGATGGCAGTGAGCAGACACAGGTGACATTTGATGAGGAATATGCCGATTGGTTTCCACATCCGTCACCAGATGGTCAGCATTTGGTGTTTTTGTCTTATGACAAGTCTGTTGATGGGCACCCAAAGAATAAGGATGTGGTGTTGCGTATGATGCCGCTGTCGGGCGAGGAGTCACCCCGCGTTATTGTAGAGCTGTTTGGCGGGCAAGGCACGATTAATGTGCCGTCGTGGTCGCCAGACAGTGCGGAATTTGCGTTTGTGCGTTATGAAGTTGAGACGTAGTGGACGCTAACGCCTGAATATTCTTTGCTTCACGAAAATCGCTAAAAAATGCCCGGTTCTAGAATCGGGCATTTTTTATGTTGGCACAGATTTTGGTCTGGTTTAAGTTCGAGCATCTAAAATGGTGATTTACGACCCATTTATACACTCCATGATCATGTTTTCAGTAGTCTATTATGATGCAAGCATCAGAATGATGAGGTTGTGATGAAAGTTTGGATATGTGTGTTTCTGTGTGGCGTTTTGGTATGGGGATGTACAAAGCATGAGGCCGTGACGGTGAGTGGGTCTACAACGATATTGCCTATTGTCTCCAAAGTGGCAGACCAATTTCGGATGCAGCATTCTGATGTGCGTATTATTGTGAATGCGGGTGGGTCAGGTGTGGGCATCAAGCAGGTGGGCGAGGGCAAGATTGATATGGGCATGGCGTCGCGTGCGTTGACTGAGTTGGAGATGGAGACGTATAAGGACGCGCATTTGCAAGTGCATGTTTTGGCGCGAGATGCGGTGGTGCCTGTGGTGTCTTCGGAGGTGTATGATGCGGGTGTGACGGTGTTGACATTGGTACAAATTGGGCAGATTTATACAGGTGAGATCGACAACTGGAAAATATTGGGTGGGCCTGATCGTGAGATATTGGTGATTGATAAGGAGAAGTCACGGGGGACTCGGCACGTGTTTATGGCGCAGGTTTTGGGTGATAAAGAAGCCGATGCACCGGGCGCTGATTTGGTATTGGGAGCCAATAACGAAGAGCAAACCGCCATTGTGCAAAGTGATGCGGCCATTGGGATGTTATCAAACGCCTGGTTGAATGATGATGTGAAAGGGTTGGCGATTCGGGTGAATGGGGATGTGATTGAACCTACGCGCGAGAATATTATCAATGGCTCGTTTCCCATTACGCGCGATTTGTTGGTGATCACACAGGGTGAGCCTGTGGGCATTGTGAAACAGTTTGTCGATTATTTGCTGAGTTCAGAAGGCCAACAGATTGTAGAGGCGTTGGGTTATGTTGCTGTCCGCTAAAGTTGGAAAGGCCTATGTGGTCATGTCTGCCATGCTAAGTGCGATGATCATTGTGGTGATTCTTGCTTTTTTGGTGGCAAATAGTTGGCAGGCGTTCTCGCAAGTGGGGTGGGGTTTGTTAGGGGATGTGTGGAATCCGCCCAAGGGGCAGTTTGGTATTTTGCCTATGGTGTATGGCTCATTTGCGGTTACGGTGATTGCGCTGGGTATTGCGTTGCCATTGGGCGTTGCCACGGCAGTGTTTACGTCTGAGATGTTGTCGGCAACGATGCGCATTTATGTGAAGTCTTTTTTGGAGTTGTTGGCGGGTATTCCGTCGATAGTTTATGGTTTAATAGGTGTGGCATTTTTGAGTGTTTTTGTGCAAGATGTGTTTGCTCTTCAATCTGGACGCACCATTTTGACGGGGGGCATTTTGCTTTCTGTAATGGTCTTGCCCACGGTGATTACGCTGTGTGATGATGCGATGCATCATATTCCCATGACGTATCGAGAGGCCGCGCGTGGGTTGGGGCTTTACAAATATGAAGTGGTCAAAGATGTGGTGTTGCCTGCGGCTAAGATGGATATTTTAGGTGCTGCGTTGTTGGCATTAGGGCGTGTGTTGGGCGAGACGATGGCAGTGATGTTGGTTATTGGTAGTATTGATAAAGTACCTGTACCGTTTTGGAATATGTTGGTGCCTGGGCAAACCATGACGTCAAAGTTGGGACGCGAGATGGCCGAGACGGCATTTGGTTCGTTGCATTTTGAAGCGATGATTGCGATGGGTTTGATTTTGTTGTTTTTTGTGCTGGTGCTCACGGTTGTGTCCCTGACCTATTTTTACAATCCGGAGGGCCGTTTGTATGAATAGGCGCATGTGGAATGCATTTTTTGTGTTTGGAACGGGGTTGGCGGTTGCAGTGTGTGGTGTGGGTTTATTGATGTTGATCGCTTTGATTGCATGGTATGGTTTGGGGGCTGTGAGTTTGAGCTTTTTGCTGACAGCATCCCGCAATTTTGGTGCTGAGGGTGGTATCTTTTATCAGATTGTGGGTAGTTTGTTGTTGATTGTGGGCGCGGCTTTGATTTGTTTTCCACTGGCGTTGGGGACCGCAATTTTTAAGAGTGAATATTTGACGTCTGGAAAAATGCAGCGTTTGTGCGCGGTGTTGGTTTATGGGCTCAATGGTGTGCCGTCAATTGTATTTGGCATTTTTGGTTTGGTTTTTTTTGTGCATGTTTTGGACGTGGGCATTTCATGGTTTTTGGGGTCTATTATTTTGGCGATGATGATTTTGCCAACAGTGGTTTTGGCGTCTTTCCAGGCGATGAACAGTATTCCCATTATTTACCGCGAGAGTGCGTATGCTTTGGGGCTGAATAAGTGGCAGGTGATTGTGCGTGTTCTTATTCCTCAAAGTATTGGAGGGGCTGTTACGGGTTTGTTGTTGGGGTTGGCGCGTGCAGTGGGTGAGACGGCGCCGATTATGTTTGTTGCCACAGCGTTTTCAGGGGTGACTATTCCGGGGTCATTATTTGAGCCTGTGACCGCGTTGCCTACACATATTCTTGCTTTGGCCCAACAAGCAACCGATCCACAGGCCTTGCAAAATGGATGGGGCGCGAGTTTGGTGTTGATTTGTTTGGTGATGATGTTGGGGTCTTTTGGTTTGATGAGTCGGTTGCGACTGAAAGGAGCACGTTGAGTATGGCTGCTGTTTCTTTGGGTATTGTGAAACCAGAACCTGAATTAGAGGGGATGGTGACCACACGAGACTTGCATGTTTGGTTTGGGCGCGCGCATGTGTTGGGTGGCATGACGGCAGAATTTCAAGCCCATTGTATCAATGGTATTGTGGGGCCGTCGGGCAGTGGTAAATCTACGTTGCTTCGGTGTTTGAATCGTATGAATGACGAGGTGGATGGGCATACACTTGACGGGCAGGTGAAGGTGGCAGGTGAAGATATATATGCCAAGGGGCAAGATGTGGTGTCTTTGCGCAGGGATGTGGGGATGGTGTTTCAAAAACCGTGTGTATTTCCCAAATCGATAGCAGAGAATGTGTTGTTTGGGGTGCAACATCAGCGGAAATTAGATAAACTTGAAAAAACACAGATTGTGGAAGAGAACCTTAAGGCTGTATCGCTGTGGGCCGAGGTTCGGCACCGGTTGGATGATCCGGCAGGGTCGCTTTCTTTGGGGCAACAACAGCGCGTGTGTTTGGCTCGGACTTTGGCCGTGAAGCCGCGTGTGATATTGTTGGACGAACCGACGTCGGCATTGGATCCTGTTTCGGCACGGGCCATTGAGGCGTTGATGGTGTCTTTGAAACAAGACTATACATTGATTTTAGTGACGCACAACATTCAACAAGCAAAGCGCGTTGCAGATCATCTTGTTTTTATGTGTGACGGGAAAGTGATTGAACAAGGGCCAAAAACGTTGTTGTTTAATAACCCTCAACACGAACAAACACGAAAATATTTACAAGAAGAATATTGTGAGTGTGATTGAACCGCAGGCGGAAAATGCAACACAAAAAAGGCCAAGTCATATTGACTCGGCCTTTTTTATGCGTTGGAAGTTACTTAAGGGATGGTTTCTTCGGGATAGACTGCTGTATGCGCAATTTTGTCATGCAGGGCTTGTTTTGTTGCACCAAGGGCAAAGAAGCATCCAATAAAGACAATGAGGCCCACAACAGTGCCCATGGTATTTAATATTTCGACGCTGAGAATAAGAGCCAAAAGGCCAAAAATGGATGAACTGGTTTTGATGGCATAACGTGTGAGGAGGGTATTTCTTTCGGCTGAAATGCTGTTTTCTGTACCAATTTTGATGGCGAGAATCATTTTGCCGGGCGATGCCCCGTTAAGTCCTTCAATAAGCCCATAGAAGACACCACAGATGCTACCTGCACCCGTCATTGCTGCAATGATACCACCCAATTCATCAGGTATATTAGGGTCTACTGGAACAAGCCCAGCAAAGAGGTCTTTGAGTGCATAACCGACCACACCGGCTGAGATGACTGTAAAGATGCCATCGAGCACGAATGCACCGAGGCGCTTGCCAAATCCGATGCGATCAGGGGCGGTATCGGGTAATGATGTTTCTAATTCAGATACGGATTCAGACGTGTTTTCCGTTTTCCCTGGTGCGTCTGTGTTTTCCGCTTCTTCAGCCATGAAACCCTCCCGGGGTAGAAATGTAAAAAAACAGCCACAAGTTGTTGGCCTGCTCGACATCTATAACCCATTTCGATTTTTCATATGTTAATGTGATTTTGAGAGTAAGTCAATTTAATATATATTGTAAAACTTGGTTGCTGCGTGTTTTTTGCTTGCCTTTGTGTCGAACCCATGTAGTTTAAAACATTCGGTATTGGCGTGTATCTTATGATGAGACGGAAAGGACCTTATGGCTGAAAAAACTGTGAAGGTGACGATTAATGGAACCGGCTTTGCCGGTGATTATACAGCCCAAGTGTATGGGTTGATTCCGCATAAAAATGGTGTAAACATTGATTTGGCAGGTGTGTGTTCTGGGCATTTGGAAAATGCCGAAAAGTTTGCGGCCAAGCATGGCATTGGGGGCGCGTTTGAAAACCATCAGGAGATGGTTGCACAGATCAAGCCCGATATTGATAATATTGCGTGTGCCAACTATGCCCATGGGCAATATGCGATGGAAGCGGCAGAAGCGGGTGCCAAGGTGATTGTGCTTGAGAAGCCGCCCGTGATTTGGCCGGGGTATCCCGAAGGGCGCGAGGCCAATTGTGAAACCAAGAAGCATGAGACGATGGCTTACTTGACCCAAGTATTGGATACCATCAAGCGTTGTGGCTCAAAGCTGTTATATGCAGAAGATTTTGTGTATTTTGATGGCGTAAAGGGGATGGTTGAGTTGTTGATGCAAGCCCGTAAAGTAGATAAGGGACGCATTTTGTATCAGCGCGGCATTTGCGCACACCAAGGTTCCCATGCGCCAGCCTACGATACGCCATCACTGTCGGGTGGTGGGGCCTTGTTTAATAAGGCGTGTCACCCATTGGGTCCTATTTTGTATTTGAAGCAGGTGGAAGGTATTTTGGCCAACGGAAAACCTATTCGGCCCAAGAAGGTCTCTGCGGTGGCGTTGCAGGTGCTCAAACATCAGCCAGAGTCGGCGGGTGAGCATTTTCGGGTGATGCAAAATGTGGATGATTTTGGCCGCATTACGATTGTTTTTGAAGATGAGACTGTGGCCGATGTGTTTGGATATGATTTGAGCATCAGCGGGATTAAGAATGAGCTGTATTTGATCAGTGATTTTGCACAGTATGATATTCGTGTGAATCCCACATCGGGCAATGAGTTGTTTTTGCCCAATGGTGATGCTGCGGGTGATCTTTTGTTGCGTGAGAAGTTACCCACACCCCAAGGCACATCGTTTCCTATGCCCAATCAATTTTATGCACATGGTTATGTGAATGAAATGAATGATGCTGTGAACTGCGTTTTGGAGGCAGACCGGTACCCACAATCGGGTGCACTCATGGCGTGGGATACGATGGCGGTTTTGATGGCCAGCTATGAGTCGAGCGAGAAACATTCGGCATTTGTCGATTTGACGGACTGTATAGATGCACGGTCTTTTGATGCAACAGAGATGCCCGAGCCTGAGAAATTTGGCACGGTGTTTCAGAAGCAATAAGAAAAGAAAGAGGAAACCGAGTATGGCAACGGTGGGATTGATTGGGCACGATGATTATTTGGCCCATGACACGGGTGGCAGTCATCCAGAGCGCCCGGAGCGTTTGCGCGCTATTCATGAGCGTTTGGATGAAACGGGATTGCGGTCTGAGTTGGTGGCGTTTGAACCGCGCCTTGCGGATGTGCGTTGGTTAGACATGGTGCATGATCCTGCCCATGTGGCCAATGTTAAATCGCGTTGTGAACGTGGGTTGGATTATATGGAAGATTTTGAGACAATGATATGTCCGCGATCTTTCGATATTGCACGGTTGGCGGTGGGGGCCACATTTGAAGCGGTGGATGCTGTGATGGATCAACGGGCCGACAGTGTGTTTTGTGCGGTGCGCCCACCCGGGCATCATGCCGAATATGATCGCGCGATGGGTTTTTGTTTGTTTGGCAATGTTGTGGTTGCGGCGCGATATATTCAGGAGACGTACGATCTTTTGCGCGTGGCCATTGTTGATTGGGATGTGCACCATGGCAATGGCACACAACATTTGTTGGATACGGACCCAACCGTACATTATTTTAGCATTCATCAATATCCACATTATCCTGGCACCGGTCGGGCAGAAGAGCGCGGTGTGGGCAATGGGCAAGGGTTTACGCTCAATGTACCCGTCGGGGCGGGAACTGGGGATGAGGAATATCTGCGTGCTTTTGATGCGCAATGGTTGCCTGCAATGGAAGCGTTTAAGCCGGAATTTGTGATTATATCTGCGGGGTTTGATGCGCATGTGCGTGATCCGCTATCAGCGACTCAGGTGACGGAAGGTGGATTTCAGGAGATGACCAAACGTGTGCAGGCCATTTCCAATGATCATGCACATGGGCGATTGATTTCTGTGTTGGAAGGTGGTTATGATTTGGTGGGCTTGTCGCATAGTGTAGAGGCCCATTTGAAGACTTTGTTGGAGAGCTAAAAAACGATGCGTGAATTGAAGATTGCATTTCAAGGTGAATATGGCGCGTTTAGCGAAATGGCTGCGCGGGCTTATTTTGGTGAAGATGTCGAAGTGTTGCCGTGCCCGCATTTTGTGGCTTTGTTTTCTGCCGTTGAAAAGGGTGAGGCATCACACGGTATGGTGCCCATTGAGAATTCTTTGATGGGGAGCATTCATGAAAATTATGATAATTTGCTCAAACACGGTTTGCAGATTGTGGGTGAATTGAAGTTGCGAATTGTGCATAATTTGATTGTGAACCCTGGGGTGAAATTAGA
>JBLHJX010000084.1:0-19065 GCA_047619225.1 Candidatus Latescibacterota bacterium | reverse complement strand
CCCCCGAGCACTCGGTCACCGCACCATTATGGCCGAACCCACAGACCCCACCATGATGGACTGGCTCAACAAACGTTTGGAACGCACAGAATTTATGCCCTTTGCCCCCATCATTCTCGAAGAAGACGCCCCTCAATATTTCGAAAACTTCGAGGCGGGTCGCCTTGCATCTCGCTTCATGACCCTTTGCTTCAACGTCACAGACTACGGCAAAAAAATGGCACCCGGCATCGTACACAAAGACGGCACCGCGCGCCCACAAATTGTCAACGCCACACATAACACCTATGTCTATCATGCTCTCAAAGCCTACAAAGCCAAAAGCGGCCTTGCTTTGGGCATCAATACCAGTTTTAACAAACACGAAGAACCCATTGTCTGTCATCCACGAGACGCAGTTCAAGAACTGTTACGCGGCGGTGTCGATGTGCTCTTTCTTGAAAATTACAAAGTCCAGAAACCTTCCTAAACAGATTGTCGCATCACCCAAGTTTATAAAAAAAGAAAGCCGCTTGTCATCAAAGACAAGCGGCTTTTTTATTGCACATTTTTTGAATTAATTTCAACGCCCACCAAATATCCGCCCACCATCGGCTATTCCCAGTGCATTGTTCATCACATCAATCACCCGCTCAACCTCAAACGGCTTGGTCACAATACCACTAATCCCCATCTTACCCAAATGTTGAGCCATGCCTTTATCCACATGTGCCGACACCACGACCACAGGCGTTTTAAAACCTTGCTTACGAATAAACTCTAAAAACTTCTCACCCGGAATATCGGGCATGCTCAAATCAAGCATCACCAGATCGATCTTCATTTTTGGCAAAATGCCCAAAGCCTCTTTCGCCGACAGTGCCGTCACGGCTTCATATCCATATACGGTCACAATCTCTTTCAAGACTTCGCGAATAGAAAGCTCGTCATCAACAATTAATACACGCGGCATAAGCCCCTCTATTGTTGCAAAAATTCACACTTGTGCAAAACCACCACGCACACCCGCGCAAAACCCACAAACACCATACCATTAAAAAACAGCAGTTTACATAAAAAATTGAGTTTGGCACAACCCTTGCGATAAGACCAAGGCATACACACCCTCTAATTATACGAAATTTTCTAAAATGCACACACACTTTTCAAAATATCTCATCGTTATCCTGCTCGCCACATGCACAGGATGCACCACCTATGCCCAATTTACGGGTGACTTTCGAACCCAGGTTGCCAACGAAAATTATACCCAAGCTTTGGAAAGCCTAAAGGATGCCAAAAAAGGCAACACCAAACTGCTCTACTTACTCGAAACAGGCCTCATAGCACACTACCAAAACCAATATGAAAAATCCAATCGGTACTTTGCAGCGGCAGAAAAACACACCGATGAACTCTTTACAAAATCGATCTCTCGTCAGGCGACCTCGTTCATTACCAATGATGCCGTCAAAAACTATCGGGGTGAAAGCTTTGAATGGGTTGCCATTCACTACTATCGGGCTCTTAACTACTGGTACCTTGGCCAAGCGGAAGACGCCTTGGTTGAATGCCGCAAAGCCAATCTCAAACTCGCCCAATATGCCATTCACAACGGTGAAACATCCTACAAAAATGACGCCTTTATTCATTACATCACAGGTCTCTTTTATGAAGCCACAGGCGAATACAACGACGCCTACATTTCGTATCAGCACGCACAAGACGCCTACGCGCACTATGCCTCTGTATTTCAAGTTGCACCTCCCCAAACCCTTGAACAAGACTTACAACGCGTTTCCGAGCTTCTCAACGGCGTCCAACTCGCCTCGCTCACTCCCACGGCCTTCTTATCACCTCTGGGTGATGGGGAACTCGTCATCTTCTCAGAGATTGGCTTCGTGCCACGAAAAATACAAGAAGAGATTGATCTTCCCACTTACGACAACGACATCAGGCGCAGCAGACATGTCAAATCTTCTGTACTTGCTCACGACATCGCGAATCGTCGCTACCACGTGCAACACGTTGGCAATGTAGAATACTGGTTGCGGGTGGCACTCCCAAAATATGACACGGTCACCCCTCAGACCCAAACTGTTCACATCCGTGCAGGCGAACAAACAACACAAACCATTTCGGCGCAAAACTACGCAGGCATTGCGCAAGCATCCTTAAAAGATCACTATCCGGGCATCTTAGCCAAAACAACCGCCCGTTCATTTGTCAAATATTTGGCCTATCGCAAAGCCAAAAAAGAAAACAAAGTGCTCGGTTTTTTCACAAACCTTTTCAACACCGCAACAGAAATCGCCGACACACGCAGTTGGGTCTCGCTCCCTCACAACATTCAAATAGGTCGACTTACGTTATCACCAGGCACACACACTATCACGCTTGAAGCACGCGACCTTAATGGCAATACCATCGAAACCAAAACATTCGAAAACATAGAAATCACGCCCGGACAGCGCACATTTATCAGCCACAGATTTTACCGCTAAAAGGAGCACCACCATGAAAACCATCATCACATCGATACTCGCACTGTTCACATTCACGAGCTTCGCACCTGCCAACGACAAACTACCGCCCACACGAGGCCCAGTCATCAACATTGTTGAATGGGACGGTGGCGAACTCCCCCAAGTATACGAACGCTCAGAACAACGGCCCTTCACTCAAACCGACGTCACCCGTTTGGTCGCCAGTGGTTTTGAAACCGAACAGATCGCAAACATGATCGCCGAACGCCGCTATGTAGGTGACGCCTCAGCCAACGGGCTCATAACGCTCAAAAACAATGGCGTAGCCTCCGAAATCATCCAAGCCGTGTCCAAACACGCTTTGCCGCCCAATCGCGCCTTAAACCTCACCTTCCATCTTGAATTTGAAGGCAAATCAGGGGCTGCCCGCAAACGCTTCCTTTATGTGATTGTACCAGACGGTACCATAGATCGCATCTTCACAGCAGATCTCGGCACGGTTCTGTCTGGGCACTGGCAACACGACACACTCATAGACAATACCGATGCCCTGCTCACCCGCCAAATACGTCGGGTTACCTTCTCTGGTACACTGCCTCTCAAAACATACGGGCAAAAAGAAGTGCGCATTTTCACCTCAACACACCCAGGAATTCATCACCTTGAAGACATCCCACAGTCAGACCGTTTGGGTGTCAAAGTTTACACCATCAATTATCCCGTCAGTTCAGTGCGCCAAGACTTTCGCCTAACGATACGCCACAAACAAGACGCGCTATTGGTCGACAAATGGCACCTTGTGGACACACATTTAGAATGTGAGTGGGAATAGTCAAAAATCGGGAAGAAGCCTCAGCACACAGCAAGCGCTTCATATTTCCCATTTCACGTGCATCAGAAAAATGCATCGAAAACGATCCACCACCTAAGGAGAACACTATGAAAACCTCAGTCCTCATCACCGCGCTTTTATTATCGCTCACCATCGGCTGTGCAGGGCCACGTGCCTTTACCAAAGGCACCTATGAAGACCCCGAAACCATTGCCCTACTTGATGACCGCTTTAACGAAAACGATATGCAACTCATCGCCAAAAAAATGATTGGCTCCATTATCGAATCCCCACTGTTAACGGCCAACGGCAAAGTGCCTGCCGTGATGTTGGGTAAAATGCGCAACCGCACCACCGAACACATTGATATGGTTGCCCTCTCAGACAAGTTAAAAACAGCCCTCATTCAAAGTGGCAAATTGCGTTTTGTAGATGCCACCAACCGACGTGACATTGCACAAGAATACGACTATCAACAATCGGGTTATGTCGACGCTTCACAGGCAAAAGGGCCCGGCAAGCAAACAGGTTCAGACTTCTTACTCACAGGCACACTCAGTTCAAATGTTCAAGAAGTAGGCAAAGACAAACTCGTCTATTACAAAGCCACCTTCCAACTCACACATTTGGAAACCTCTGAAATCGTTTGGACAGATGAAAAAGAAATACGCAAAGCGTATAAAAAACGCAGCATCGGCCTCTAATCTCACGCGCCAAATAAACAGACAATGAAAGGTCACATCATGAAACGCATACTTTTGGCACTCACGCTCGCCCTCTTAGTCAGTAGCGTAGCATCGGCCCAAACAGGCCGCACAGATGGCACAGAAGAAAGTGAATTTGGCAAAGGCGGGTACCCTTTTTCTGGCCCCGCGAGCCGATTCTACCTCAACACCTCATTTGGCTCAGCCTTCTTTAAAACGCCAGGCCTTGGCAACACACAAACAGGTTTTTTATATGGCGTAGACTTGGGTTTTGAAATGGATCAGTGGCTTGGCGTGCAAGTAGGCTACACATATCTTTCAGACCGCGATATGTCCATCTTCAGCCTCGGCTCACGGTTTGCCTACACCTATGAACCCTTTATTTACCACGTCTCACTCAGTGCAGGGCTATATGACCCAGAAATAGGATCACAAAACTTTGGTCTCGCCCCCGGAGCAGGCATCGATATCAAGGTCAACGATCGTGTTCGTTTGGGTTTAGACTACAAACACGACTTCATCTTCACCGACAACATCACCACAGACATAGACCGTGTCTACGCAGGGCTCAAATTCTTCTTTTAACAAAATTTTTGGGTGTGTGAAATCGCCTCGCCTTCTATCATCAACCAATCCATCGTTCGGTCACACACGGCAGGGCGACGTCGCACACCCGAAAGCAGAAGCCCCAGAAAAGTTCAACTTCTGGGGCTTCTTAATGCGTCTTATAAAAAATGTTTTTCGTAAACATTCTAAAACAATCAGCCAAATCAAGTTATGTGAAAATCATCCCCAAAGAATAAGATAGAAATCCCGTCTTCTTTCTTCTTCCCGATTCCGTCTCACTTCCCCTTCGGTACCAAAACAGACAAGGCCCTTTGTTTCACCGAAAAGTTCAACTGAGCCGCCCCATCCAAAGCCTCTCCATCAAACTGATAATAACCAGACATCTCCCGTTCTACCCGCACCTTTTGTGCCTGAAAACGCGTGACACCAGGCATCTGATCGATCGACCCCGAAAACAGCCGCCATCCATGAATTGCCGTAGAGAATGTGCTCTTTGGCTCAATCACACGCACGTCCAACAGACCATCTTCGGCATTGGCTCCAGGGGCAATAATGACCCCATTGCCATATTGTGCCGTATTGGCAACCACAAGTATCGAAGGGCAACAGGTCAACTCAAAGTCGTCATCTAATATCAACCGCAATGGTTTGGGTTCATATTGACGTATGACACCTAATGTCAACTTCACATAGGGTATCAAACCACGCCGTTTGCCTTTGCGAGCCCCATATTTCCAAGCAACCTCAGCATCTAAACCCACCCCAGCAGTTGAGAGAAAAACTTCGTCTTCAACCGTGCCCACATCCAAACGTTTAACATCTGCGCCTAACAATTGCACACAAGCTTTTCCGGGTGATGTTGAAATATGCAAAGCACGCGCAAACGCATTGCCAGACCCCACAGGAATGATACCCAATGGCACGCCTGTGTCCACCAATGCACGAGCCACTTCATTGAGCGTGCCATCGCCCCCAATGCCAATCACACACCCAGCCTCAGAGGCAACGGCCTCTTGCGCCAATAAAAAGGCATGACCAGCAGTTTGTGTCTCACAAAAAACAAAATCCACCCCCGACGTTTGTAATACCTGTTCAACCACCCGACGTACGTCTCGCCGAGTGCCTGCCGTGGGGTTGATAATACAAACTACCTTCGTTTGCCTTACATTCATATTAGCCCAAATGATCTGACAAAGCCTGGCCAATATCGGCTAATATACGTGGTGGCGGGTGCGAAACATCGACTTTGTGAATGAGATTTGCCGAATAATGCTTTAACACACCTTCGGTGCGTTCATCATAAATTTCAAACCGCTTAAGAATCGTTTCCTCTTTGGCATCATCTGCTCGGTGTTCCATCAATGCCCGGCGATAAAGACGCTGAACCAACACGTCACGGTCAGGACAGTCCAATGCGACAATGACCTGTACATCCAAATCATCTTTAACCATGCTTACTTGGGCACTGGTTCTTGGCAATCCATCCAAAATTAAATAATGTTTCAAAGGATCAAATTCGCCAAAATCGACCAGCCGCTTCATCTGCTCACGCCACAACGTTATAGCCTGTTCATCGGGCACCAATTCACCATGACGGAGACTTTCAAGCGTCACTTTTCCCATTGGGCTGCTCGGGTCCAATGCGCGAAACATATCGCCACTTGAAAAATGGTACATACCCGGAATCTGTTTCAATACATTTCCCCACGTACCTTTGCCAGCACCTGGAGGGCCAAACATTAAAATTGTCCGATACGGCATATCAACTCCCCCGATTGTTTTTTGACAGATCTAAACAAATTGAGTATATCATATGCAACATAAACTATTAGCATCAAAAGGTTGTTCAAGGAGACACGCATGAATCTCGATCCACAAACCATTCAAATTACCAAAACTGAGATAGGATTAAAAGCCCTTATTAACAATGAAGCACACAAAGTAGAACGGCTTGCCAGGGCTTTTCCACGCTCCAACCCCGACCACTTTGTAAGCCTTATGGACCCCGAAGGGCACGAAATTGGCATCATTGAAAACCCAGACCAACTCGATGCCGCCTCTCGCGACATTGTCGAAGCAGAGCTCAAAGCCATTTACTTCGTGCCCACCATTCACACCATCCACTCTGTGACGGCAAAAGGAACGGGCAGTGCTTGGGAAGTGGATACAGATGACGGCCCTCGGAGCTTTCGCATTATGGGCCGCGATGCGCTTGATGGTGGCCTTGCGCCAAGCATCGAAATTCACGATGAAAATGGCAAGCATTACAAAATCGAAGACTATTGGGCACTGGAACCCGAAAGCCGTGATTTAATCGCGGACCTCTTGCCAGACAAAATACTCAAAGCACGATATTTACGCTCAGGTATGGGGGGAGGTAAAATGGGCGGTGGCATGGGTGGTAGACGATAAAGACAAAAAAATGGCGCTGACCAAACAAAGCCAGCGCCAAAAAAAGTGTCACAAAACCCTACAACACCATAGTATCTGTCCTTTGCACATCGGTCATATAATTGGTCTCATCTTCTTTAATAATCGGCTTGGTCAACTGAATGGCCCGGCGTTTGCCCACCAAACCCGGCCGCCCCAAAAACTTTGGACGGTCCCCAACAAACACCACGGCATCCTGTTTTACCGAGGTTTCCAACCTCAAGATATCACCTTCTTCTAAGTTGAGCACTTCCCTCAAACTGACACGCGCACTGCCCAACATCACCTTAACATTTGCCGAGATACGATCCAATTGCACCAGGCGTTCTTCACGCCCACTCTCTCGGCGCCCACGCTCTCGACTGGCCCACGTTTGCACGTTCAAGTAAGCCATAACGGGTTCAAGTGTAAAATAAGGATAGCACAGGTTGACCAGCCCGGCTGCATGTTGTGAGTTGACTTCAAAAGCAATCAACACCACCGTATCAGAGGGTGCCGCCACTTGCATAAATTCTGGGTTGGTTTCCAGTTCTGCGTCAGACACTTGGATCTTCAACAAAGCTTCCCAAGTGGCTTCCAAATCGGCCAATGTACGTGTAACAACCTTGCTCATCACCGTGCGTTCTATGCTGGTCAAAGGCCGTGCTTCTTGAGGCGGGTTGCCCCCTGTGCCCCCAAATTGGCGATCGATAAAAGAATAGGCCACAGGCAACGAAAAATCGATAATCGCAGGCCCACCCAAGGGCTCAATTGAAAACGTATAAGAGCACGATGGGTTTGACAACGACATAATAAATTCGGCATAGGTCGTTTGATCAACAAATGCAATATCACAATCTACCACCGAACGTTGAATCGTCGAAAAAGACGATGCCATCATACGCGATAAATTCGAGTGCAAGTTTTCTAATGTGCGCTGCTGATCTTTTGAGACCCGTTGCGGATGTTTAAAATCATAGGAAATGATCGGTTTATTGGCCGCGGCCTTCATTTCTGGGCCACCACCCAAAGAACCAAAATCACCACCACCATCATCACTACCAGTAGCCGTTAACAACGCGTCAATTTCATCTTGCGAAAGAATATCAGGCATACGTATGACCCTCAATGGAGGTAAAATAACTTACCTAATAGTAACCGGAACCCAATGGCATGTCAAGACTTCAGATGTTTCAAGTAAACTGAAGTTTTGGCCCTGTTTCTGCCAATCTTCCTGACAATTATCGACACATAAGTATCGAAAACAACCAATATTTTTAGCAATTCTTATGCCATGTAACTTATCCGTTCTATTAACGAACACCCAAGAGCAACTCCGTTAGCAACTGATCAAGTCGTTCGTAACCCAATCCGGGTTTGGCCATCGCATCAATATCAAATTTAATACGTTTGAGCGTTTGTGCTTTTTTCTTACTATATTTCCCCAAATGCTTTTCAAATTCTGGGTTTTTACCTCCTATTTCTTTCAAAATACCCTGAATTTCAGCATCTTCAGCGAAGCGTGCTGTTTTTTCTTTAAAAAGATTATAGGTTCGCATACACCCATCGGCAAAGGCCCAAACGCCGTCTTCATCTTCTGTGCGAAATGCGTGGGCATCAAAATGGCGCGGACCATCGTATCCCTGGTTTTCTAACAAGCGCACCAATAAAAATGCACTCTTATAGTCTTCTGAACCAAAACGAAAATCTTGATCATACCGCCCAAAGCGCTGATCATTCAAATCGATATGGAAAAGTTTTCCGACCTCAATAGCTTGTGCCACTCCATGATGAAAGTTCAACCCCGCCATATGTTCATGCGCCAGTTCGGGGTTAACACCCACCATCTCGGGAAAGTCAAGTGTTTCAATAAAGGCCAAATAGTGCCCGGTTGTCGGAAAATACAAATCGGCACGTGGTTCATTGGGTTTGGCTTCCATTGCAAATCTGAGCTTATATTTTTGATCACGCACATATCGGCACAAATAGTTCAACCCATCACGATACCACTTAAGCGCATCAATAGGGTCCTTTGCCACATTGCATTCAGCACCTTCGCGCCCACCCCAAAACACATACGTCTCGGCACCAAGTTCCACACCCAAATCAATCGCTTGCATCACTTTTTGCAAACCATAAGCGCGTACTTTGGGGTCATTTGATGTAAAACCACCATCTTTAAAAACGGGGTGGGAAAACGTATTGGTGGTTGCCATTGGCACAACCATTCCGTAATCTTTCAGCGCTTTTTTAAATTCGCGCACAATCTTGTTACGCTCTTGACGGGTGGCATCAATGGGCACCAAATCATTATCGTGCAAATTCACACCCCACGCACCCAATTCACTCAATTTTTTCACAATACGCGTAGGCGGAATGGGTTTGCGTGACGGGTCACCAAATGGATCGCGACCCACATTGCCCACAGTCCACAAACCAAATGAAAACTTATCTTCCTTTTTTCCTTTGTACGCATCATTCATAACTACCACACCTCCGAGAAATTGACTCAAGTTAGAATGCGAATCAGACACGACCTAAAAGATAGCTCAAATCTTCCTAACAACGACACCTTAAAAAAGACATACCATCATCTCACGCCTCACCGATTTTCAAGCCAAAATATAACACAAGCCCAATACTGTCAACGAACAATTCAGGAGTAACCCTATGATCATTCGCGACCCAGTTCACGGAGACTTGCAATTTACAGACGCCGAACGCCGTGTTATGGACACCCGAACGATGCAGCGCTTGCGGGGCGTGCGCCAAACAGGATCAGCAAATCTGGTGTATCCAGGCTGCGTGCACACACGTTTCGAGCATTCGCTTGGGACCTCAGCCATGGCCAAACGCATTATATTTGCACTGCGCAACAATGGCGCAACAATCACCGAAGAACAAGAGGCCATCGTTTCCTTGGCCGCTTTGGTGCACGACATCTCACACTTGCCCTATGGTCACACCTTTGAAGATGAGCGCAAACTCTTTCCCCGCCATGACAGCGCGGGTCGCCTCAAGCACTTTTTATCTCAAGAAGATATAGCCCAAGCCCTGGAAGCATCAGGCCATCACCATACCGTTCTTGAATTGCTCACCAACAAACAGTTCAATCCACCCTGGATGCGCCAAATTGTTGCCAGCACCATCGATGCCGATCTATTAGATTATCTGCGACGAGATGCTTATTTTGCGGGGCTGCGACAAGATTACGACGACCGGATCTTTAGCACCTTCACGCTCGTAGACAACACACTCGCAATCGACCTATCGCGCCTGAGCACACGCACCGAAATATTACACCTCTTACGCTTGCGCTACTTTCTCACTGAACGTGTGTATTATCACCACGCCAAAGTATCATCGGGTGCCATGATCGCCAAAGCTGTTGAGCTTGCGGTTGAAAGTGGGCTCACCGAAAACGATCTTTATCCCCTCACTGACGACACGCTCATCCACCACCTGCTTACCTATCAAGACACACGCATTGATCGTCTCATTCAGGGTTTTACCACGCGCAGACTGCTCAAACGAGCCTATATGATTACACCCGCCGAAGTGGGCCGTCGAGGCCGTGACGAGTTTATCGCCACATACAATCGCTCAGTCGAAGCGCGCCAAGAGATCGAACGTAACATCGCCGATGCGGTCACCCTTTCTCCCGATCAAATTATACTCTACTGCCCCGACATCTCATCCATCAAAGAAGCCAGTGTCAATATCTACACCCCCAAAGGCCTCAGCCAACTCAACGCCCCACCCGACAATCCGCCATTTGATGTCAAAGTCGTCGAAGATCAATACGAACGGTTGTGGAAACTTTATGTTTTCGCGCCCGAAAGCTACAAAGACCGCGTCGGCAAAGTTTGCGAACGTCTTTTAGGCGAACCCAACGCACTTATGGATTAGATATTGCCAAGTTTTTTACTCTTTCTTGTGCCCGCCCTACCAAAGGGTCTGTTTTTGAGCTGTTGTTTATAAAGGTTAGATAATGATAACGCGCCTGCGGGGTGTTCTTTTGATCTTCATAAACCGTTGCAAGCGAGAGGTGGATTTGCACAAAATCAGGGTATAAATTCTGGCACGCCTCACCCATCGCAATCGCTTTGTCATATTGCCTCAAACGCCCATAAAGCAACACCAAATTATTATAGATCGCTGCCGACCCAGCCCCCATATCTATCAAACGAGTAAACACACTAACTGCTTGGTCAATTTGACCTGCTCGAAGATACCGATCTCCCAACACAGGATAAACCTGTCGCAACCGATGTTGTGCATCACGCACGTAATCAGGCTTGCCAGTCCAGTGTTCTAAAAAAGTCTCATAATTTCGAGATGCCGTCTCAACATCCCCTTGCAGTAAGTGTACCCCAGCCATACTAAAAAAAACAATCGTCATATCAGGTGCTTGCGCCAACGCGTGTTGATAAGCTTCCAGAGATTGATCCCACAAACCACGTTCTGCATAAATAAGGCCCAAATTGTGATACCCTTCTGCAGGTAAGCCAATCCCACTTTCATACAAATCCAACGCTTGATCCACCTTGCCTTGCCGTTTATAAACCGCCGCCAAATTAGAGACCAAAACACCAGCACCATCGCCCGAAAAGGTTCTTAAACCATTTAAGTAAGCTTTTTCGGCGGCCACATCATTGCCTAAAGCCTCATAGGCACGCCCCAAATTATTATGCACGGCAGGCAAATAGGGCTGATATTGCAGATATATTTGATAAACATCAACCGCACCCTTAAAGTCGCCCAAGTCATACCGCCCCAAACCCTCAAGCAAAAACACCCGATGGTCAAAAACCCCAGCCAAACGGGCATGCCGGGAAGCTTCTACTTGTTTTTCAGGCTGAAACAAATCCTTGGCTTGAAGCGTGCGTGAAAAATCGGCATCGAACCGGAAAATTGCCCAACTCCAGACCATACCAACAAAACCAACGGCAACCACAACACTTCCCAATACCAAATTTCGCCAACCACCTCTCACTGTATCATGTGCCCCTCCTTGCCCAGCCATACCCAAAGCCAATGACAAAAAGAACACAGCAATAGGTTGCTCACTGGGAAAACTAAAACCGCTGTGTACAAGCAGTGCAACAGCGCCCAAACCAGCTAAAACACCGCCCCAATCTCGCAATTGTGAGCGCATCCAAACACGCTTTGCCACACACAATAACAGCCAAAGATAAACCAGCAAACCAACGGTGCCCAATTCAGCCCAAATCCACAAAAAATCGTTATGCGGTCGTCTCGGTGCAACCACCATACCCATCACATCCCCTTGATCATACCGTGGATAATAAGCAGACCAATTGTGAAGCCCCACACCAATCAAGGGTGCATCTGCGATCATTTGCAACGTATGATACCACATTTTAAATCGACCACGATCACCGCCCTCTTGTGTTATAAACTGTATCGACTGCACAACAGAAGCTTTTTTTTCATCTAACCGCGATAGGCTTTGATCTTGAAAATGAGGGGGTATAAATGCAGTGATGACAACGACACCACACCCCGAAATCAATGCCACTTTATGTTGTAAAACCCATTTAAATATTTCACCCAATCCCATAACACGCCAAACGATAAAAAAGCCACACAAACTTCCGACAAAGACCCCAAGCCAAGCACCACGCGTGCGTGTAAAAACTAAAAAAACGATCATCATGATCGCAGAAACAACTCCTAATATCTGATCTTTTTTTTGCGACTGAAGCAACAAGCTGCCACTTAAAAACAAACTCACGGCCAAATACATCCCTGCAATATTGCGAAACCCCAATGTGGCACTGGGGCGTCCCCCAGAAGGAAACATCTGCCACGACAAACCCACATATTCCAAAATACCAAGCAACGCAACAACAACACCTGCAATAGCAACAGCCCGACACACCCGTAGAAATTGCCCCACCAACAAAGCCGACCCGATGCCTACAATCCCGCCGCAAACTTGTATGATCCATACTTCAACGGCAGCATCTGTGTTCAAACTGCGCAAAGCCTGAACACCTGCAATCATCAAAAACAGAACCCAGGGCAGTGCAAAAGGTGCGCGTTTCCAATTTGTGGACTTCCAAGTCAATAAAAGCGCAATGCCTACTGCCAAAACCAACGTCACAAACACAAAAAATTTGGGCACCATTGCCACGCGATATCCCTTGGTTAAAATAACCAAAGGCATCAGCAACGCGCCCAAGATGAGAGCCCACTCACCAATCTGCTTACCTATTCGTTCTGCTTCAACAGACATTAATAAGCACCTCTTCCCAAAATCACTTTAGGAATAGTCTTAAGCATGATTTTCAGATCGACCAATGGAGACCAATGTTCGATATAATAAAAATCAAACCGCAATGTCTCATCAAACAAAAGATCACTGCGGCCACTAATTTGAGCCAGGCCCGTTAAGCCAGGCAAAACTTCAAAGCGTTTACGTTGCCATTTCTCATATTGATCAACCTCAGATGGCAAAGGGGGTCGAGGACCAACCAAGCTCATTTCCCCCTTGAACACATTGATCAGCTGTGGCAATTCATCAATGCTAAACTTCCGAATGAAACGCCCTACTTTTGTGCGTCGAGGATCGTTTCGGATCTTAAACAATGGGCCTTGTGCTTCATTCAAAGCAGCCAAATCTTCTTTTTGAGCATCGGCATCTTGATACATAGATCTAAATTTGAAACACCGAAACGGCTTGGCTCCTTTTCCGATACGCTCCTGGCTGTAAATGACTGAACCTTTTGATTCTAACCGAATTAAGATGGAAGTCAAAAGCCACACAGGTATCATCGTAATTAAGAGCACACACGCACCCAACAAATCAATAGACCGCTTTAACAAACGGCTAGATCGCAAGAAGATTCGTTCTTCAAGTGCAAAAATTGGAACACCCGCAACTTCACGAACTTGAATGCGACTCGTCAGCACATGAAACAAAGTCGGCACCATACTAAAAGGCGTGTGGACTTCTTGACAAATATTCATCAACTTCATAATGCGTGAAGGATCCGTATTTTGGGCCGCTAAAATCATTTCGTCAATCTGCTCCGTTTCCAAGGTCTGCCGAATGGCCTGATGGTCTTCTTCGTCCAGCAATCCAATAGGCAAATATCCCAATTCAGGGTTGGTACGTAACAAATCATAAAAAGCATGTCCAAATGAATCTTCACCCACCACCACCACACGCGTCAATGCATGACCTCGCCGGCGAAAAGCTGCCAATACCATATCAAACATGAGCCGCCAAAGCGTCAAAAGCGTGCAGCCCACCAACCAAGACATCGCAATGACAATGCGCGAATACGTCTCAATCACATCACCAGGCAAGCGCCCACGTATAGCAAAACCAATAGCAGCTGCCACCACATGAGCCAAAGTCACCGACTTAATCACAGAGAAAAAATCATCAATACTAAAAAACGGTTGTTGTAACCGATACAACCCCGCAGAATATTGCGTGGCAAAACTAACCAAGCCAATTAAGAATGAAAAACGGATATAGGATGTCAAATCTGAATCGGGTGGTTCTGGAAAAAAAGGGATATGAAAACGCAACCAATATGCCCCGACAAAACCACCTGCGACAATGCAAATATCCACAACTGCCAGTGAAACCTTAAACGCAAATTTGGGATCTATGCGCATGAAACAATGCCTCCTGATACATGAAAACAAAGGCCTTTCCTCAAAGAAGAAGAAAGGCCAACCGCCAAAAGCTTAAACCAACAACACATTGTGGGTTGTCGTAATCAACCCCATCATCTCCATATCAAGAACGCTGTCCTAAATGTTTCACAGATCCAAACAATGGCATATCTTTTTGGGTTTCTATCTCTAAATTTTTGTGGCAAGACGGGCACACACTGATCAAATTTTCAAGCAAATTGGCCTCAGCAGGTGATTCAAATAACCGAAAAGGCACCTTGTGATGTACATCAAGTTGCCGCCCCAATTCTGCTTCAGTCACCCCACACCCCTGGCAACGATATGCGTCGCGCTCACGTGCCTTTTGAGACTGACTCTTCCAGTTGCCACCTCGATATTCGGGCCGGCCTTCCAAAACCAAATGAAAAGGTTCGTCAAATATTTCCAAATCCCAATGAGATCGGCATTCGGCACCACAAAACTGAGATTGAACACCTTTTTCAGCATACCATCGAGGTTGGGGAAAATGCTTGCCACATTGAACGCAACGAACCGCCACACCCTCTTCTCGGCGCACTTCCTTTTCTTCCTCAAAATGCAACCGTATCTGAGGTGAAACCACAGTGGCTTTGGGGGTAATTCGTGAAGAAGGTTTTACGCGTTTCACGTTTGGGATCTCACTTTTAAAATACGGGCGTAAGCACAACCACGGTACTGTCTCTTGGCAAGGTTGTTTTGTTAAACACTTCTAGCAAGCCAGCCTGACTCTCTACCCTGCGCAGTTGAAAAACCCCTTGTGTTATATTAAGCGTATCGACCACAGCTGTAATGGTATCGGCAAAGGCCAAACTACCATTGCTGCTCAAATCGCGCAAGTGTGCAACAAACCGACGCTGTCCCGTCGGGATTTGGTTCACGCGAATTTGCCGACTTAATGCACCGTCAGACAAAACCGAAAATTGGTCACCAAGCCCCACAGAAACCAAGGGTAACAACGTTAACTGCGTGTGGAAAGCCTGAGGTAAGATTTCCAAAATATCCAAAATTGAAGTCGCGGGCAATCCCGCCACCGTAACACGATCAATCAATGTGGTATCAAGGGTTGTGAAATTGATCACCGTGCGAAATGAGATTTCCCCACCAATGCGGCCGAGGTTAACCTGAACCAGCTCGGTTTCACCCACTGCAATCGACGAATCGGCTTCGCCACGAAAACGTAAAATGCCATCTGTATCAAAGGCAGTAACGGTAAATCTTCGTTTCCCTATAGGAATGTCGGCAACTTGCCCCGTAGACAAGTTACCCCCAGGGATCGGAAAATTCATATCCCGTTCAACCGTTTGAATGCGCCCCGCATCAGCGGCTGATACCTTTATTCGCACACGCTGAATCAACCCGCGCGCAAAAGGTGGAATCGAAGCCGTGATCAACGCACTACCGGTCTCGACTTCCAAACTGCCAGGTCCAATAACCTCAAAGGGCTGGGCAGTGCATCCAATCAAGCCTATCAAAACAATCAAATAGATCGTATCAATGGCTCTTTGCCGTAATTTGTAGAATATAGGCTTATTCATATCGCAAAGTCAAATTCCTTCAACCTGTTAAGGGGAGGCAAGTTCGTCTAAACGCCGTTTGGCAAACCGAATCTGAGGCACATCACCCCCAGCCCATCCATTGAGAAAGTTTTGATAAGACACCACCGCCCCTTGCACATCACCCAGACCGTCATAAGCTTGTGCAAGGCTAAAGTGCAATTGGATAAGATCGGGAGACACTTGTAGTCCCTTTGAGAAGGTTTGGGCAGCTTCAGCAAACCGGCGCGATGTCAAAAGCGCATTTCCACTGGCGACCAAAGCTTCAAGATGATCTGGATCAATCGACAATGCTTTTTTGGCACTTTCTATCGCCTCTGCCATCAGGCCCTTCTTCCGATACACGATGCTCATATTCGCATAAACAGGGCGTAAATCTATGGCATATTTGAGCGCTTCTTGATAAACAGCCAAAGCAGAATCAATCAAACCTGTAGCAGCATACAGTGTGCCCAAATTGTTAAACGCTTCACCAGATGCTGGATCAAATTGCAATGCTTTTAAATAGGATTGACGCGCACCGTCCAATTGTCCTTCTGTCCGCAAGGCATTGCCCACACCATTCCAAAGCCCCACCGAATGTGGATGTATCCGCAACCCTGCCCGATAATCGTCTAAAGCCCGTGTTGCGTTACCCAATTCTGAAAATGCGCGACCACGCATCAAAAGAGCTTCTTCGTCAAATGCCCCAAAATGCAAGGCTCGATTTGCTGCATCAACAACCATTGGCCATTGTTCTTGGGCAAATGCAATGCGTGTTTTTAAAAATTGTCGATCAAAGCCAATTTGCCTGACAATGACAAACCCGCTTGCAATGAGGGCCAATATGCCCAACAGAATTCCCCACCGCAAATTAGGCCTTATTCTCGATTCTTCAGCCTGCAACACACCCAGGCCTATCACCGCGATCCAAAAGGGCAACCACGCGCCAGGAAAAGCACGTGAAAAACCAAACAAACCATTGACAACAACGGCAATGATACTACAAAGCAAAGCCCCTTCTATACCATTTGATGACACCCTAAAAGATATCCATCCCAAACGCAAAACAACCCAAATCAAAGCAACAAACCCAATAGCGCCCACAACACCTGTTTCAGACCAAATCCATAGAAAATCATTGTGCGGTCGATAAGGCACTGTTTGCGGGTGCATCAAATCTCCATGAGCAAAAACAGGATACATCAAACGCCAATTTCCTGCACCCACGCCCGCAAAAGGATACGTTCCAATCATCTCCAATGTGTGTTGCCACAAAATGAAACGGCTCTTATCCCCGCCAGATGAAACCACAGAGGTCAAAGCATCAGACAGATTGACTTTGCCGTGCCACATCGCTTCACCTGCGCCTTTTTCGACCTGTGCGGGCATCACCGCAGTGCCTACAATCACCAACAAAGCCAAACCAAGCCCATACCCTTGCGCACGCTTTAACTGAAACAACCCACCCAGTTTTGCCCCGTACACAGCACCTGCAAACCCGATAACCGCCCCCCCCACAAACAGACCAACCCATGCACCACGCGACCGTGTAGCCAATAAAAAGGCCCCTTCCAAACCCAAGATCACGCCCCATCCCAAAGCAGTCCATCGATCCTGCACAGACCACCATAACCAAAAAGTCAGCGGTATCATACCAATCAGATAAGCAGCAGCCAAATTGCGGTGCCCAAATGTCGCGCTGGGCAACCCTGCTGTGGGCACCCAAGTTTGCCCTATGCCCCAAAACTGCATCAAACCAAACAGGGAAAGGACACCCGCAACAACACAGGCCACTCGGACAACTTTAAAAAAGGCATCGCATTTTAGTCCATTTAACAAAGCCAAAAAAAGCGCAAAACCAGCCCAATGCGTCGAAATAGGCAAAAGTGATAACACACGACTTTGAGCTTGAAAAACCGACACCACTTCAGCCAATAAAAAAACAAGTGCTGGCAAGACCAAAGGCGAAGACCGCCAACGTCCCCAAATCATCCAAGCAATGAACCCACACACAGCCACAATGTGTAATGCCAACACAGGTGGCAACTGAGCAAAACGATTGATGCCATCTAAGTGTGCAAGGGGAACCAAAATAACGGCTGCAATACCAACAGGGGTAAAAAGTGATGGGGCAAATTTCATTTATCCGGGAAACCAGTCAAAATTGTCCTGCATGCCTTCAAATAAATCGCCCAACATATGCACAATGGCCTCCGTCCAAACCCGTTGTTTGTCCAACACACTCAAATAACTGGTTCGATCATCTCCCGATGTGGGAAACATGCGCACCCCTCGGCTTCGTTGCCCTATACCTTCTAATGAAAACGAAAGCACCTTGCCACTGTCACGCCGATCAATAACCCGAATATCTGCGGCCATATGTGCACGTGTTTGGGGCAAACCAACAACCAATGGCAAATTGGGTTTCGATCCGCGTGCCATTTCATGGCGCAAAACACGCCCAGTAATGACCACATCTACATTGGCATCTTGTGCCAAACGCATGGCGGCATCTGGATCAAGAAACCTTGTATCAGTCCCCACATCTACCAAACGAATGTGTGCATAACGTCCCAACTTGCTCTTAATTTCTTGAGCCACGAACTCGCCTGCGCGTTCATGCTCAAAACCTGCCAAATTTATAACAGCCACACGTATCGTCGTTTCAACATCTTTGGGCACACGCACAATAGATGCATTTGATCGTTTGCGGTCTCCACCCAACTTTGGCTGTAAACGAATGCCGGCCATAGCTGTTACATCTGGTAAATCGTCACTCAATCCCTTTTCCACACCGGCCTCTAATTTCAACCGCCACAAATTCATTCGGGCACCCAATATCGCGCGTTTTGTTTGCC
>JBLHJX010000083.1:0-19445 GCA_047619225.1 Candidatus Latescibacterota bacterium | reverse complement strand
ATGCCAAGATTCCCGTTTTTTTCCACCCCGCTCCGGTTGACCAAGCAAGCAGCACGTTGCCTTCCTTGTTTTGTGCAAGGGCGGGATGTTTATTCTTACCACCCTCTCCGCTGGGGTTTGCGGGTTGAATGTGTGATAAATTTCCGACCGAAGACAGATAAACTTGGCCTTTGCTTTCCCAAGCAGCCCAAGTATTTGTTTTCCCCAAAGCCATAATAGCCGTACTCATCGGACAACTCTGAACTTCCCACCCATGCGCGTTTACACCGTTGAACGTCTGCCCGTAATCTTCCGATTTCAGCACATACATATCCCGATTCACCCTCTCTGTTGCGGAGCGATACATCACATACAATGCCCCCGAAGGTTCGGCAAACGCGCGCATCCCACAACACCCACAGGCACCCGTCTCTTTGCCCCACGCGGGCTGTTCTACGGCAAAAGTTTCGCCATCATCGGCAGAAGCCGAAACCCAAACTTTACGTGTGGCTTCCTCGGGTCCAGCGTGCCAAGCCACGTACACATGACCCAAACTATCTGCCGCGACCGAACCCCCTCCGTCTAAACCATATGCATGCTGAATCACATTCCTTTGCGGTTCAAAACCCGTCTTGGCATCATTCAAATGGGTATAAAACATCGGCAGTTTTTCATGCTTTCCACCATTGACCCCAGGGGAACTCATCCAAGCCACATGCACGCGTCCCTTGCGCCCCAAAGCCAAATGTGCGCCACGAACCGTGCCCGTAGCAATAATACTAGACGGAATGCTGTTCACCAGTATGGGATCGGAAAAAGAAGAATCATCCACAGCCTGTTTTACATAAAAAAGATCCCCTCCCATTGCTTCACCCTTAAAATAGATCAGATGCAATACACCCATGTGATCTGACGCGACCTGTGGCTGAATCCCTCCATCAGGCACACGAACCAACTGCACAGATGCACCGTAAACGGTCGAACCAAAACATACCCCACACACTATCAATATCCATCGAAACATGTCACACCCCTCAAGGTCCTGAGACAAAAACGCCACAAACGGGAGCCGTTCTCACCGATCATAGCGAAGTTTCTTATAAACAAATCTGCAGGCCAACCAAACGCAACGTTGGCCCCATTTAAATACCAAAAAGCTGTTCTAAAACACCCTTCCGAAATTCAAAAACCCGATTCAACTGCTGCTTCACCATCAAGGTATTTATCAAAGGAGAGAATGGACCACCATACAAACCATAATGAATCAAATCCTCTGCTAATACACCCCCATCACAGGCCGAAAACCGATGCAAGTGATGCCAAAATTTATACGGACCAAACCGCTGTTCGTCCACAAAAAAATGAGGCATGTCCATTTGGGTAATTTCTGTCACCCAGTTAACATAGATCAACGGCAAAATCTTCACCTTATACACAATCACCAAACCCGCATGCATGGTTTGGGGAACACGGGATGAAGGAATTAGATTCAATTCTGGTGGGGTAATCTGAGCCAAATTTCTTGGGTCTGAGAAAAAAGCCCACGCTTCTTCAACAGAGATGGGCAAGGTCTGAGCTTGTTCAAGCCGAAAAAGTTTCATCGTCCACTCCAAAATAGTTTTTCTTCGAGAGAAATTGCGGCTTATATTGTCTGAGAATAAAACCCAACCCAAAACACGCACATAGGAGTCATGATGAAAAAACGCCCCTTCTCCAGTGACAAAGCCAACATCCCTAAATTTCCCTATTCACAGGCCATGATATATGGTGACCTCATTTTCATTTCTGCCCAACCCCCAGTTGACCCAAAAACCGACCAAATAGCAGGAGACGATGTCAAAACGCAGACCCGGCAAATACTCACCAACATTGCAGGCATATTGGAAGATGCGGGCACATCTATTGATCATGTTCTCAAAGTCACAGCCATCCTGAAAGATCGCTCCCTTTTCTCAGACTTCAACGAGGCCTACGCCGAATTCTTCCCCGAAAACCCACCCACACGCACACCCATCTTTTCTGACACAGGTGCAAGCTTGGTATTAATTGACGTGATTGCGGGTATGGAATAGACACGGTTAGAAGCCAATAAAAACAATCCCCTTCTAATATATTAAGAACCCGCCAGTCTGGCCAGGCTTGGAGGCTTCTTAAATATAGGGCATCGAAACTGGAAATTAAATCGCCCGCAGTGTACCCGAATAATGCAGATTGAAAAATGACTCCGGTCCGGAAGCTCCAAACCCTTGTGAATCCGTGGTCGTTTATTGGCTTGCCAGCTTCTGTCTCCGTTGATTGGCCAATTGTGCGCCCACACGAATGGTTTGCAGCATATTCACAACTTTGGCAATCCCTTGACCGGCAATATCAAACGCAGTGCCATGATCAACAGATGCGCGTACAATCGGCAATCCCAAGGTCACATTCACGGCATCGTCAAACGCCACCAATTTAGCAGGGGCATGGCCTTGGTCGTGATACATGGCAACCGCCCCATCATAACGCCCATCATACACCTTAAAAAACACTGTATCCCCCGGAAGTGGCCCATCGACCAACCAACCATTTGCCTGTGCGCGCTCAACGGCAGGGACAATCACCTCGGCATCTTCTTTGCCAAAAAGCCCATTCTCGCCCGCGTGAGGATTCACGCCACAAATGGCAAGCTTGGGATTTTCTCGGCCCATCGCAATCAGTGCATCCCGGGTCAGGGCAATCGTATTGTAAATCAAATCGGTATTCAACCGCTTGGTCACCTCATGCAAGGGAATATGTCCCGTCACATGAGACACATTCATCCGTCCAGAAGCCAACATCAAATGGGCTATAGGTGCCCCCGTCCGTTCGGCCAACAACTCGGTGTGCCCCGCATAATGATACCCCGCTAAATTCATCGCTTCTTTATTGAGCGGGGCAGTCACGATACCATCTATGCGATTCACCATCGCCAGATCGATAGCTGCCATCACCCACTCTGCTGCAGCGCGCCCGGCTTCGGCACATACTCTGGCCATCTTCACTTGGGTAACGTCTACATCAATAGGTTGCCAAACATCGACCGCTCCACATTTAAATTGCCCATCCTCGGGTGTATCTACGACTTGGATTTCCAAATCCACACCCGCAATAGCCATATCCCGCACCAAAAAATCGGCCTGTCCAATCACAACAGGCCGACAGATCTCATACATTTCCTCTTGAGCCAATGCTTTCAAAATCACTTCGGGCCCTACCCCACACGCGTCCCCCATCGTAATGCCCAATAACGGTCGATCTTCCAACGCATGATCCTTTCATAAAAAAACACGACCCCATCTGCGAACAGATTGAAAATCACCATTTTCCTCCGATTGAGCAAATAAAAAACCCCAAAGGGTTTTCCTTTGGGGTTTTATGACAGAACCACTGGCAGTGAAAACTTCGCAACCAGATGCCTCACTTCTGTTATAAGCAGGTCAATGCGCGAACTCTTCTCAACCCAAGCATCGGCTAGGCGTGCGATAGATTTGGGCCGTAACTCCTCTTCTCCTGCAAAAAGAACAACGGGCACATCTGTATAAAACTTCTTCAACCAGCACAACATATGCAAATCATCTTCTGGTGGCCACGCCATACCTATCACGACCGCATCAATTTTCTCAACCATCATAACTTCTGTTGCCTGATCGCTGCTTTCAACACAAATACACGTAAAGTTGGCATCAGACAGTTCCCATTCCAAAAGCTGCCGTAGATGCGACTGCTTCTCACTCACGAGAATGGTTTCCATATCTTCTCCTTTGGTAAGAGATCAGAAAAAACATTCGTGAAAAGGAACTTTCTCATATTCGGGTGGGTGATCGAGCTTTTCTTTTACAAATGTAAGCAGTTGTGTGTGCCCCGGATGTTTCACTAGGATGCTATCGGCGATGAAATAATCGCAAGAATTACCAAACAGTGACACTTTGGTATAAAGCACAATCTGTAAATCTAAATCCAATCCTCTCAGCACCTTCAACCCCCGAATGCCTTCCCCGTCGTTTAGGTGCGGGTTCAATATCACCAGATCGGGGCGCTCTTCGGGAATAAACGCTAAGATCTCGTCTATAGAATCGAATGGATAACACGTATGCCCAGACGTTGCGAAAACTCGAGCACACAACGCAAGCTCAGCAGTAGCATCCAAAAGAAAAATGGTCGCCATATCTACCCTCCTGATCAAAAAGAACGCTCAAACACGGGTTGGGGATAAAAAAAACCACACAACTGGCTCAAAGGCATCAGCTTGTGCGGTCCATTAACAATCTCCCCGGCCATGAGTTACGGTCTCATCGCAGATAACCAGACAACAGGGTGGGATATAAAAGGTATAAAGAAACTATCCCTTATTTAAACCTATATGTCAATACACAATTTCAATTTTTCAAAAAAAGATACTGACATCAGCAACATACAGTTCCATATTGCAACACTTTGATGCGCAAAATTAGAAAAACCACCCAATGCAACATCAATCATCAGCGGCAGGTACATACACATCTTCTACAGGTTTCTGTGCAAATGCGCCCTTTGTCAACCGTGTAAGAGACAAACGCAAATCGTCAAAAAAAGTATAAAAAAGAGGCACAACCAAGAGTGTCAAAAGTGTAGAAGAAATCAATCCACCCATCATCGCACGGCCCATAGGATAATAAGGCATGCCAAACATATTGCTATTGCCCAACGCCATCGGCAAAAGACCAAATACGGTGGTAAAGGTCGTCATCATAATGGGCCTAAAACGATTGATCCCGGCTTCAGATATCGCCTGCTCACGCGTCATACCATCGGCCCGCAACCGATTGATCATATCAACCAACACAATCGCATTATTCACCACCACGCCAATGAGCACAATGATGCCAATCATCGCCATGATATTCATAGGTGTATCGGTCAAATACAGCGTCCAATACACACCCCAAAGCGCAAAGGGAATCGACAACAACACAGAGAAGGGTAAGATGAAAGACTCAAACAAAACACCCATCAGTAAAAACACACACGTAATGGCCATGAGACCTGCAAAAAACATGGTATTGTCTTCTTCTTGTAGATCGCTATAAGACTCTCCTTTGTCCCAAGTATAACCGCGGGGCAATTCAAGCCCGTCTAACACCCGATCAATCTCGGCATAAATGCCCTTCTTATCCTGTTGGGTTGTAAAGGCTGTCACACTCAGCGTACTCACCCCGTTCTCACGCCGAATCGTGCCACTGCCTTGCGCATACTCAACCGTTGCAAGCTCCACAACAGGAACACTCTCACCCTCGGCAGAAGTCAAAGAAAAATTTCGCAATTGCTGCAAAGTTTGACGGTCGCTCTCTTGCATATACAATCGCGTTTGCACCTCCCGATTGTCTGTCTGGTAGCGGGGCAAATTCACGCCTTGTAATGCAAACGCTATGGTGCGGCCAACCATTTGAGGAGAGATACCATATCGTTGTGCACGTTCTCGATCCACCCGCACCCGCACTTCATCTGCACCACGCTCCAAATCGGTATCGACGCTTACAACAGAGGGCAAAGAACGCACCCGCCGCTCAACTTCATCTGAAAGCCTTGCCAGTACATCAACATCATCCCCTTTGAGGCGCACCGAGACCCGCGGGTTACTCCCACCACCGGCACCTTTGATCCCTTGAATGCGAGTACGCACCCCCACAAACCGAGGAATGTTTTTATCTAAATCTGCTGCCACCTCATCCATACTCATACGTCCACTGATCTTATAACCAAAAGCTTCAGAGATATTTTGATAGGCAAAATACCACCACGCCATATTCGGGTCTTCGTTGAGATAGAGTTCAACCCGCCCTTCATCTTTGTAAACACGCGAACGCAAAATGCGAATGCCATAATATTCGCGTCGGCCCTGCATAAATGCCTCAACCTCTTTTACCATTTCGAGGGTATCTTCGATGGTAAAATGTTTGGGGGTTTCCATTTCAATATCCAAATCCTGATCGCCACCGCCCCCACTGCGCTTGGTCTTTCCCATGGGATAACCGATGGTCATCAAAATGGCCAAAATAATCAGTACAGCATCACGCCGATGTGCCAAAACCCAACGCAACATGCGTAGGTAAACATCCCGGGTCCATTGAATCGACTTTGGATCGGACTTTAGCTTACTCCCACCAAAACGCTCAGCAGCCAACGGAATAAAAATCAACGCCACAAACAAAGAACCCAAGAGTGCGACCACCACAGGCAAACCAATGCGTGTCATAAAAAAGGTAGCCGTACCACCCGACATCAGCATCAGAGGCATAAATACCACCACTGTCGTCAATGTGGCCATCGTAATAGCCAGCCCCACTTCACTTGCGCCCAAAATAGACGCTCGGCGGGGTTCTTCGCCATTTGCGCGAAAACGATAGATATTTTCCAAAATCACGATCGCATTATCCACAACCAGCCCCACGCCCACCATAAGCCCCATCATCGTAATCACATTGAGCGACCAGCCAATAAAATACATGACCACCACAGTCATCATCAGGCACAGCGGAATAGAAAGTGTAATAATTGCTGTCATTCGGAATGTGCGCAGATAGAAAAAAAGGATCATAGCGGCAAACAAACCACCCCACAAGGCCGTGCTTTGTAAATTGTTCACCTGATTTTCTATTTCTTTGCCCTGATCCCGCAAGACCTGATACGTAACACCTTCATTGAGTGGATTTGAAGCAATTTCGTCCAATGCTTGAGATACACGCTCAGACACAGCCACAATATTGGCACCCGACTCGGCAAACACCCCCACAGACATGGCATTTACACCTTCAATGCGTTCAATACGTCGGTCCGGCGGTGAGCCATAAATCACATTGGCAACTTCTTTTAAAGGCACATCACCGCCCGATGTGGGGATCATCAAATTTCGGAGTTGGCTGAGATCTTGATATCGGGCAAGTGAACGCACAAAAAACTTCTTGCCGCCTTCGTGCACAAATCCCCCCGCAAGCGCGAAATTATCAGCCTGGAGGGTCTCCACCAGTTCAGCCATACCAACACCTCTAGCACTGAGCTTGGACTGATCGACCTCAACCATCACTTCTTTCTCTTGGGCACCATAAACAGCCACATTGGCCACGCCATCAACCCGTTCAAGGGGGCCCAAGACATGAGTTTCCAAATAGCTATAAGGATCTTTCACTGTGTTGGGAACAGCGACACTGATCCACATCGTTGAAAAATTATCTGGGTTAAACTTGTAGACACGAACCCCATCTTGGGCCCCTTCAGGCAATTGAGGCTTCAACCGTTCCAATTGATCTGAAAGCAGGTTATAAGCCACATCCATATCCACGCCCTGGCGAAAATTAATTGGCGCCCGAACCCCATTCGTAGAGCTGTAAGTACGCACATTTTCAACGCCCTTCACCATCTTCAACGCTTCTTCAAGTGGCCGAGCGATCTGCTGTTCGGACTCTCTCGGGGTTGAATTGGGATAATTGATACGCACATACAGAAAGGGTCGCGTAAACCCAGAAGGGAACATTTTTAAAGGAATACGCGAATACGCCATTGCCCCCAAAACCATTAACGCGACCAAACACATAGTTACCGTGACGGGTCGCGTTACAGAGATACGGGGTAAGAGAGAAGCTTTTGGGGCATTTTTGTTTTTATCATTCATAGCGTGTCTACGGTCCTCATTACCAACCACTTAGGATCGACTATCAAGTTAGGACAAACGACAGATACAGTGTGATCTGTCGTCCGCCGTCAAACATTTGCGAGATCAATCGTCAGCAGTCAGTTCTGTAATAGGTGCTGAGACTTTGGTTTTCCAAGCGCTCGAAGCGATACGCTGCAATGCCAAGCGCAAATCATCGAAGAATGTATAGAATAATGGCACCAACAACAAGGTCAAAAACGTAGAAGATATTAAACCACCCATCATTGTTCTGCCCATTGGGGCATAGGGTTGTCCCATAACCGTGCTATTGCCCAAGGCCATAGGCAACAACCCAAATATGGTCGTAAACGTGGTCATCAAGATGGGGCGGAACCGATTGCGGCCCGCTTCCAGAATCGCTTCTGATCGTCCCATACCTTCGCCCCGCAGCCGATTGATCATATCAATCAATACAATGGCATTATTCACCACCACGCCAATCAGTACAATCACACCCACCATCGCCAAACCTTCCATAGGCGTGCCCGTGGCAAACAAGGTCCAATACACACCTAAGAAAGCGAATGGGATAGACAACAACACGGAAAAGGGCAAAATAAACGACTCGAACAATACTCCCATCAACAAAAACACACAGGTCACGGCCATAATCATGGCAAAAGACATCGTTGCATCCTCTTCTTGCAACTTAGAATAACGCTCCCCCTTATCCCACGAATATCCCCGAGGCAAACTAAAACCTTCCAGGGCTTTGTCAATTTCGGCATACAAACCTTTAATATCGTCCTTAGTCGTCACCGCTGACACCCGCAACCGCGTCTTACCATCTTCGCGCCGGATGGTGCCTCGCCCCTGATTAACTTTCAATTTTGCGAACTCCAACAAAGGAATCTGTTCACCCGATTTTGATGGGAATGTCAACGCTTTAAGATGTTGGGCCGTTGATTTGTTCAATTTTTCGAGATATAGACGCACCCGAATTTCACGTTTATCTGCCTGATAAAAAGGCAACTGAACACCTTGTAATGCAAAACCGATACTCCGCCCAACCGTTTGGGCAGACAAACCCAATTTCTGTGCCCGATCTCGATCAATTGTAACATGAACTTCATCATTTGCCCGTTCTAAGTCAGAATCGACACTCAAAACAGACGGAATATTTTGCAACCGTCGCTCTACTTCCGTCAATAAACCAGCTAAGACATCCACATCATCACCATAAATATTCAGAGATACCCGTGGGTCATTGCCATTGCCACTTTGATTTTCGACACGAACTCGAACACCGACAAATTGAGGTACCTTTTTTTGCAAATCTTTGATCACAGACTTGCGATCAAGATGCTCCTGCACAGGCGCGCCCACCGAGCTTCGCAACATTTTATAAGTAGAATACCACCATTCATCATCTGAACTTTCTAAGAAAACGTGAATATTTCCATACCCCGTGCGATACCAAACCCGCATCGTACGAATGCCATATTCTTCTCGGTGTGCTTCCAAAAACGTCTCGACTTCGTCAATCACATCACTGGTTTCTTCAAGTGCAAAGTCTTTGGAAAAATCAAACTGTATCCGGAAGTCATTCAACATCCGGGATCCACTATCGCTTCTTTGGAGCCCCCCAACGGGCACCACAATCGTTCCAAACAACACCAAGGCAATCAAAAACGCATCCCGCCGATGTGCCAACACCCAAACCAACATGCGCTCATAGCGTTTGCGCATCCACTCAATGCTCTTGGGATCTACCTTTACCTCTTGCCCACCAAACCGACAGGCTGCTTGTGGGATAAAAATGAGGGCCACAAACAAAGACCCTACTAAGGCCACAATCACAGGCACTCCAATACGCGCCAAAAAAAATGTCAATTCAACATTTCCATTCATCAACATCAACGGCAAAAATACGACCACAGTGGTTAACGTGGCCATTGTAATTGCCAAGCTCACCTCACTGGCCCCAGCAACCGCCGCCTCTTTTGCCGGCAACCCTTTTGCACGCATGCGATAAATATTCTCCAAAATCACAATGGCATTATCTACAACCATTCCTACTCCAACCATCAACCCCATCATCGTCAACAAATTTAAAGACCAATCAATGAAATACAATACGGTTACCGTAATCATCACACACAAGGGAATTGAAAGGGTAATGATAGCCGTCATGCGGATGGCCCGCAAAAAGAACAACAAAATCAACGCTGCAAATAACCCGCCCCACAACCCAGTCGTTTCTAAGTTGTGTATTGAACTGCTGATAAAATCACCCTGATTAAAAAACACATTGAACTTAATCTTTCCGCCCACCAAAGGATCATTCTCGATTTCTTTTATGGCTTCTACGACGCGTTTGCCCACATCAACCACATTGGCTCCCGACTCTTGAAATACCCCAATAGACACAGCCGTTTGGCCATCGATGCGTTGATACCAAGATTTCTCTGGCACGTCATATACCACATCGGCAACATCGCCCAAACGCACGTCTGCGGCGCGTGTGTGAACCTTAATATTTTTGATCTCATCCAAACTTTGATATCGCGCCATAGACCTTACATAAACCTGCTTACCACCCTCACGAACATGCCCAGCAGAAAGCGCAAAATTGTCTTGCTGCAACACTTGTACCATCTCGGCCAAGTTCACGCCGCGCGCTTCCAGGCGGTCTTGATCCAACTCAATCATCACTTCTTTCTCATCCACGCCCCAAAAATTGAGCCGTGCCACGCCATCAACACGCTCCAGACGCCGCCTTACGTGTACGTCTAAAAACTGAAAAGGATCTTGAATATCAGGCGCCAAAGAGACACCCATCCACAACACTTCCCAACTATCGGAGTTGAACTTCCAAACAAAAACTTGGTCACGGGCTTCTTCGGGAAGCACCAATTTCAGCCGTTCGATACGATCCATCAACTGATTATAGGCCATATCCATATCGGTATCGGGTTGAAATTCGAGCGGAGCATCCACCCCCCTTGAGTTGCTATAGGTTCGAATGCGCTTAATGCCTTTTATGGTGCGTAGTTGTTCTTCCAAAGGCCGGGCAAGTTGCTGCTCGGATTCTTGTGGTGTTGAATTTCGATGGCTATATTGGATGGAGGTATACAAAAAAGCCGGTGTAAACCCAGATGGAAAGAGTTTCACCGGCACGCGCAAATACGCCACAATACCTACCACCAACAAGGCCACCAAACACATCGTAACCGTCACGGGACGGTTTACCGAAATGCGGGGCAAAAGGGATGATTGTTCTTTGCGATTCATGAATCCCCCAATTCCCCTTTAATAAGGGGAAAAGCGACGTTCGCCTATGCTCACAAACAAGGTCTTGGTTCTCAACAAAGTATCGAAACCTGGGCCGAAGAGCAATCACAAACCTTTTTGCTTCATTCTTACTCCCAACCATATTATCATTAGACCCGCAGATTGTTCATAAAGACTCAAAAAAATCATCGTTGACACCCATTCACCAAAGGACTCGCACCATGTATGTTGGTACTCAGTATTTTGGCACGTCCAAGCTTGAAATGGAATACTTAACACGGCACGGGGTAACGCATTTTGATGCCACAGTTGAGAACATGGAAGCTGACACCCTCAAACGACAACGCGAGGAAGCTGCTGCCTATGGTGTCGATTTGGAAATGGTCCACTTACCTTGGCAGGACAGCATTGGCTTGGCAGGCCCAGAAAGGGATCGAGACATCGATACGGTCTGCAAATGGATCGAAAACGCTGCCAAAGCAGGTCTACGCGGCCTCAACCACAACTTTCTTGTCCTTCGAGCATTAGACTCGGGTGGCGGGGTTCAACGCACTGGGCGTAGACCAGGGCGCGGAGGCACCAGCTACAGCTCATTTGTCCTGTCAGAATACGACAATGAGAAACGGTACGCAGCCGGTGACGTGAGCCGCGAAGAATGTTTCGAACGCGCCGCCTATTATCTGGAGCGCATTATTCCGGTCGCCGAAGCAAACAACATACAAATGGCCTGCCACCTCAACGATCCACCAACACAAGTATTGAATGGTGTTGAAAAATGGAACTGGCCGGTCTTTGAGGGACTGAAGCGGTTTAGCGAACTCGTTGACAGCCCAAACCATGGCTTCAACTTCTGCTGTGGGGTCGCCTCCGAAGGCTTAGAGAATCCCCGTGAGGAATTACCGCCGATCATTAAATACTTCGCCGAAAGAAAAAAAATCTTCAACGTACACTTCAGAAACATTCGCGGAGGCCTTAACGATTTTAGTGAAACATGGCCAGATGAAGGCGATGTCAACATGTATCAGATCGTCAAAATCCTCCACGAAGCAGGATATGCCTATATGCTCATGCCCGACCACGCACCCCTTCACCCAGATGATGTAGCACCTCCAGGTGTTACCAAACGAGTCAGCCAAGCTTGGGCATTTCAATTTGGTTATATCATTGCCCTGATCCAGGCGGCAGAAAATGAAAGTCCTTAAAAAGCTTAAACATCCCACGCGCACAGGCTCACGGGCGAAGCCCACAGGGAACCCACCCTGCAACTCGCGTAGCGAAGACACAAAGAAAACCTTAAACAACATCAAACAATCTGAGACCAAGGAGAACATCGTTCCATGCCAACCTCACCACAACGATTTGCCCCCGGTATAGGCGTTGAAATTCCAGACAAAAAACGCCAATTGTTAACAGACGGAACCACCAAGCTGAAACAAACGATTGATGATCTAACGGCCACCCTTAAATCATCCGATTTACAAGCCCTCATTCCAGATGTCCAGATCTATTATTATGCGGTTCATTATGCTTTGGCGCACAACATCTTCTTTGAAGAAAGTGATGTTGAAATTGCTGAGAAATTTATTGCCCAAGGTACGGAACGCGCAGAACAACTCAAACAAGGCAATGCCCCATGGACAAAAGAGACGGGCCTCATCGTTCGGGGATATCAATCAGATCTCGACGGATCAATACAACCTTACGGTTTGACCGTGCCAGAATCTTTTGATCCCACATCCAATCAGAAACACCGTCTGGATGTGTGGCATCACGGACGCGGTGGGACACTCAGTGAGCTTCGTTTTATCAACGGACAACAAACCAAACCCGGTGAATTCACACCCGACGATACGTTTATGTTGCACACCTATGGTCGGTGGTCCAATGCCATGAAATTTGCGGGAGAGGTAGACACCTTTGAGGCCTTAGCACATGCAAAAGGACACTATCCCATTGACGAAGACCGCATGTGTGTCCGAGGGTTTTCTATGGGGGGTGCGGCCACTTGGCATCAAGCTGTGCACCACACAGACACCTGGGTCGCAGCTTCGCCTGGGGCTGGATTTGCAGAAACCGCCGTGTATCAAAATATATTCGACAAAGACCCACTCCCACCCGTGTGGGAACAGAAACTCTGGAATCTTTATGACGCCACAGTTTATGCGGGCAACTTTCACCAATGCCCCATCATTGCTTACAGTGGTGAGATCGACAAGCAGATGCAAGCCGCTACCATTATGTCTGAATACATGGCCAAAGAAGGGCTCGACATGCCCCACATCATCGGTCCAGGGATGGGGCACAAGTTTCACCCAGACTCAAAAGTTGAAATTTCAAACCGACTTGCAGAAATCGTTTCCAAAGGTCGCAATAAAAGCCCTGAAAAAATCCGGTTTACCACCTATACCCTACGCTATAATCATATGCATTGGGTTTGCCTCGACAGTTTGGAGAAACATTGGGAACGCGCGCAATTCAATGCCGATGTAATTGATAGACAAACGCTTCAAATCACAACGCAAAACATCACAGCATTTACGATCGACGCAGACCTCTGTCCTCTCGATCAGAGTGGAAATAAAAAAGTCAGCATTGACGGACAAGCCCTGCCATTTGCCGGACATTATACCAAAGCAAATGGCGCTTGGGCAGCAACTGAAAAAGAGGAAACTGCCCTGCACAAAAAACATGGTCTGCAAGGTCCAATAGATGATGGTTTTATGGACAGCTTTCTCATTGTCACGCCAACGGGCAGCCCTCAATCCAATCAGAACATCACAGACTGGATTGGCGCACAGCAAGATGATGCCATCTACCAATGGACCATGCAGTTTCGAGGCGCGCCTAGAGTGAAAATGGATGATCAAATAACCGACAACGACATCACTAATCACAATTTGGCACTTTGGGGTGACCCTGAAAGCAATGCTGTTCTTAAAAAAATAGCCTCCGAACTCCCCATCCAATGGCACAAAGAACAAATCACGGTGGGCGAAAGAGCATTCAGCACGAACGAGCACGTGCCCGTCTTCATCTTTCCAAATCCACTCAATCCCCAACGCTACGTTGTGATCAACAGTGGATTTACCTTTGCGGCTAATGGGGCACAAAGCAACGCATCACAAACCCCCAAACTCCCCGATTGGGCGATTATAGACACCGCTGGTCCTTCAGAAAATTCACAGAATGTAAAAGCCGCTGATTTCTTTGATGAAAATTGGGAATTGATATAAAACGACACGCATGAGGAAGGCAAACATGGCTAAAAAAGTACGCGCAGTGCTCGTAGGCTGTGGGGGCATGAGTCGACGCTGGACGAATGTCGCCAAGGAACACCCCGAACTCGAATTGGTTGGTTTTGTAGACATTCATGAGGAAGCGGCCAAGGCAAGATCTGTAGACTATGGTGATGGCGTTTATGTCATTGGCACAGACTTGGCAGAGGTACTCAAGCAGACAAATCCAGATGCCGTCTTTGACTGTACCATTCCAGAAGTGCATACATCTGTGGCCCTCACAGCTTTTGAACACGATTGCCATGTCTTAAGTGAAAAACCAATGGCCGACTCGATGGCCAATGCAAAAAAAGCACTTGAGATGGCCCAACAGAAAGACAAGATCTATGCCATTATTCAAAACAGGCGTTACGACCCAAATATTCGGCGCCTTCGCAGATTTTTAGATGCGGGGCATTTGGGCACGCTCACCACGGTTAATTGTGACTTTTATATAGGCGCGCATTTTGGTGGTTTTCGCGATAAAATGGCACACGTTTTGTTGCTCGATATGGCAATTCATACGTTTGATGCTGCGCGTCTGATTACGGGTGCAGATCCTGTTTCGGTTTATTGCAAAGAGTGGAATCCACCGGGATCGTGGTATGACCAAGACGCGTCTGCGATTGCCATTTTTGAAATGGATAATGGGGTTGTTTATACCTATCGCGGGAGTTGGTGTTCTGAGGGGCTCAACACCTCTTGGGAATGTGATTGGCGGATCATTGGGGATAAGGGTAGTTTGACCTGGGATGGCAGTGATGGTTTCGAGGTGGCTGTGGTGAGTGATACGGGCGAGTTCCGATCTAAGTGCGAACCCCGCGCGGTGCCAGACCATGATCCGAGTGACCGTGTGGGTGCGCATGAAGGGATTATTCACGAGTTTGTGGCATGTGTGCAACAGGGGGGGACACCCGAAACGACGGGGAGTAATAATATTAGGAGTTTGGCGATGGTGTTTGGGGCAATTGAGAGTGCGGAGAGGAGTTTGCCGGTGGATATTTCTTGGTAGGCGAGATGGATATAGAATTTCAGTTGGTTATTGCGGGTATTTTTCTGTTTGCAGTTATAGTGCAGACTGTTGCGGGATTTGGGTTGGGGCTTGTTTCGCTGCCGTTGTTGATTCCGATGTTGGGCATTCGCACGGCGGCACCCATTGTGGCGATGGTCAACCTGATTGCGATTGGGCTCATCTTCATTAGATATCGGCATGCCTTTCAATGGCGTGCGACCAAACCCTTGCTCATTGCTGGAGCGCTGGGGGTACCGTTGGGTGTTTGGTGTGTGATTAGCATCCCCGAAACATATACGTTGACGGCCCTTGGGATCTTGATTTTAGGGTATTCGCTCTACGCTTTTTTTACGCCACAAGTGCCACAGATGAAGCATGTTCTTTGGGGATATGGCCTGGGATTCATCTCGGGAATCTGTGGAGGCGCTTACAACAGTTCGGGACCGGCATCTGTGCTGTATGCACATAGCCAACGTTGGCCTCAAGAGACATTCAAGAGTAATTTGCAGGGTTATTTTATTGTCAACTCAATCATCATCAATCTCACACATGCTTTGAGCAACAATTTTACACCCACTGTTTTTTCGGGCTTTTTGCTCGCCATTCCGGGCATTGCCTTAGGGATGCTCATTGGGTTTGCGCTATCCAAACGCATCAATGCTGAACGCTTTCGAAAGCTGATTTTGGCAATGCTTTTTATTTTGGGCATTCGCCTCATTGTCACGCACATCGTTTAGGCAGTCTGCCTAAACGATGAACTCACACAACCTCAAATCGACTTCACAGTTATGTAGGAGTGACGTAATGCCGCCATCCAACACCCATCGACCACGAGCACGTGAAGCAGGTATTATCGTAGGCAATAATCCCACGGGTGAACACAACGCCATCACCGATGTCCCTGGCGTAAAAGTCGGTCACGTCACACTCATCGAAGGCGAAGGCCCTTCTACCATTGGCAAAGGGCCGGTGCGTACAGGTGTAACCGCAATCGTCCCCCCTGAGGGGAATTGGTATGACGATCCCTTTGAAGCGGGACAATATACCTTCAATGGCGCGGGCACGACAGCCGGTCTCACCCTCATTGATGAATACGCACAAATTCACACACCCATACTGCTCACAAACTCACTCAGTGTGGGAACTGCCTATGAGGGCATTGTGCGTTATATGGTTGAACATCAATTTAAAGATCGAGACGAAATACCTTGGTTCAACCCCGTGGTGGGTGAAACATCGGATGCTTATCTCAACGACATTGGGGGCCTGCACGTTCGGCCAGAACACGCCGTTCAAAGTATTGAAACGGCAACTGCTGGACCGGTCGCTGAAGGCACAGTAGGCGGCGGCACTGGTATGAGCACTTTCGGTTTCAAAGGCGGCATTGGGACCTCCTCTCGCATCGTTGACATCAACGGTAAAACGGGTACAGTAGGTGTTCTCGTGCAATCCAATTTTGGCGGACGCTTCCACCTCAACGGGATCTCTATGGCAGAGATCCCTACCGAGCCAGAACCCCCATCAAAAATGGGCAGCTCCATCATGATCATCATTGCCACAGACCTGCCCCTCTCCAACCGTCTGCTCAACCGCATTTGCAAACGTGCGACTTTTGGCCTTGCACGGGCAGGCTCCAATGGTGGACATGGCAGCGGTGATTATGTTATCGCGTTCTCGACCACTTATCGCAGTGGTGAACAAGATGGCATCCGTGAAGCATTTGTTCAGAGAGAAAGCCTCATAGATCGTGTCTTCACCGCAGTAGCCGACGCGACCGAAGAATCGATTTACAATGCCATGTTTAAAGCGACAACCGTAGTGGGCCGTGATGGGCATACACGTTATGAATTGCCTATTGATCAAGCCCTGGATATTTTAAGGCGACATCATGTGGTGGGGTAAGCAAATTAAAGGCACAAGGGGATGAATCCCCTTGCTACAATAGAAAGCCCTTTGGGGCAGACGACATAAAAGGCTTTGGATTGAGAACCAGGACAAAATTGGGAATAATAACTTGCACGGGTTCGTAAAACAATGTAATTTGTGTATAAAATAAAAAACTATACACACTAGAGGTTTGTCTATGAGAACCAATATTATAATCGATGATGATCTGATGGCAGATGCACTTCGCACATCTGGGCTGAAGACGAAGAAAGCGGTTGTGGACGCTGGCCTTAAATTGCTGATCCAAACGCGAGAACAGACAGGCATTCGATCCTTGCGTGGAGAAATTGAGTGGGAAGGAGATTTGAATGCAACGCGAGAAGGTCGAATAGGAGATCTGTGAGTTGTGGTGATCGTTGATACAACCGTGTGGATTGATTATCTACACCGCACGTTGTCGCCTCAAGTTCTCTGGTTGGATGCAGAGATTGATCGGCGACGCATAGGGCTGACAGATCTGAATCTCTGTGAGATACTACAAGGTATTCGCAATGAGAACCAAGTTGCTCGTGTTCGCCGAGAAATGCTAAAGTTTGAAGTGTTTTCGACGGGAGGTGTTGCATTTGCACTGGCCGCCGCTGAAAATTATCGGACACTTAGATCACGCGGTTTTACAATTCGCAAGACCATTGATTGTTGGATTTCGACATTTTGTCTGTTAAACGACCACGTGTTGTTGCACAATGATCGCGATTTTGATCCGTTTGAGCAGGAATTGGGGTTGGTTGTCATCCATCCATAGGTATACGTGATAGCCAAGAAAAGCGGAATGATTGACGAGTACATCATTGACCGAAATGAATAGAAATCAACATCAACAGCAAATCAACATCAAATCAACAGCAAACAAGCACGAGGGGATGAATCCCCTCGCTACAGAAATAAAGCCCCTGCGGGGCTAACGCCCAGCCCGATTCATCGGGCTTTTTATTGTTATGAGGCCATTCATGGCCTCATATCTCGAAAATACAATTATCATTTGAGCAAAAAATTCTGTCACCCTATAAAATGCAAGTTCTTTTAACTTGCCCCGTTCAATCCTTCGACCTCTTTGTCCTATATCCAATCAAAAAACACCCCAACAGTCTACTTTGGGGTGTTTTTTTACTTATTACTAAAGAACATCAAAACTCTAAAAAGCCTATTAAATCAATAGAATTTTTTATAAACTGAGTTTGTGTTCTCGGAAATATTAATTTATAAAGTGAAGACTTCCTTTATCCTCACTCACCAACCTATCGCGCAGCGTGAAAAGCCTTCATTCGCACACCGGGTAATTGTGGCTCCCAAAGTGCCAAAACGGCTTGCGCTTCGTCTACAATGAGCGGTGCGCTGCGCACCAACGTCACCAGCGTCTCAGCCAACCGACTCAAAAGCGTACGGTCTGCCTTTTCGCCCAATCGTTTACACGCGGCAATCCACGCCAAGGCGGCCTTGGTATTGAAAACACCTAACAGCCCGCGTACAATCCGAACGTAATCTCCGTAAGACTGCTCGTCGGCAACAACTCGGCTCAGCACGACCTCGATCAGTTGACCGTCCACTTCGTGGTTTGCAAGCATTTCGACAAATTGCTCCAACAATCGTCGCTGACGCTCTCGCCGCCAAATGCCGGGCCAAATCTGTTTGTAAGTACGCTCAAGATCGCCTCGAACATCCACCAATGCTTCAAAAAGAAGCGGTTGGGGTAACTCGGAAAATACGTGCCTTACCCGATCATCAAATCGTCCCCCCCCCTCGCGAAATTCTGCAGTCATCAAAAATGCCACCACGTGGGGCACGATATCTTCAAAGTCTGCCAACCGACCACAGAGTGCCTCAAACGGCCGGTTTTGTAAACCTTCAAATGCCACGTGCAACAGGGCTTGCAGACTTTGCGTATTGGCTGGCGCATTCACCACGGCTTCAAGCACCACGCCTTCGTCACGGTGAGTGAGAAATTGCGTCACAGCCTCACAGCCCTGAAGAGCAAATACCAACGCCCGCAATGCGATCACGTCATCTTCAAGCTCGGCCTGTGCGTGCAAGGCTGCGCCCACTTCGGAAAAACGGGTGGCCGACTTATGAAAACCCAGCACCTGGGCCACAGTGGTACGTTCTGCTGGGTGCAAGTCGTCCTGTAAATAATCACACAGCTCTCGGGCAACTTCCCGATCTAACGTACTAGCCTTAAGTTCTGCCACAGCCAGCAAACGACTGGCACTGGCATTCAGCTCAGAAGCGGCGTGGATTTGTTCGCGTAAAGTCATAAGTTCCCAAATTAAGCGTCAGAGCCAAGCGTCACAGAATCGCC
>JBLHJX010000082.1:0-19514 GCA_047619225.1 Candidatus Latescibacterota bacterium | reverse complement strand
TGCTCATGTCTGGGCAAAGTCAGCGGTTTTCAAATGCCATTCGGTATGTCAAACACTTGCTCGACAACAATACCGTTGGCAACATCCGTCATATCATGCATCGGCGCTTAGGCGCAGGTCGCGGCGGCGATGAAAACAGTTGGTTCGCCAAACAAGCCCTCTCTGGCGGGATCCTACCTGGCATTGGCACACATTCACTCGACGTTTTACTTTGGTGGATGAACGACAAAGCCACATCCGTTTCGGCCATTGTCAAAAACATCGACCCGCACCCCGCCATTGACATTGAAGATGAAGCATCACTCATCGCACATACAGAAAAAGGAGCCATCCTCAACTGTGCTTTGTCTTTTCACCACTCAGCGGGAACAGACTGGACGGTCATGGGGGATAAAGGCTTCCTCCACCTCAACGGTACAAGCGGGCCCTTATTGCTCAACGGCAAAGAACAATCTATTCCCGATTCGGTCATACTCGACGGTGAAGATCAAATCCACCGCGAGTTTCTCACCGCCATTCGCACCAACCGCCCGTTGGCCCAAGCCAGTGCACAAGATGTGAGAAAAACAATGGCACTGATCTTTGCTGCAATGGAATCTGGACGCACGGGAAAAACCGTTTCCGTGGGTTAATGCACCTTTTTAACGGCATTATTCAACGCCTGCCACGAGTGCCGAATGGCAGCGAGCGGTCCGTCTGGGTGATTTCCTGCCGTCTTGAGGGAGACAACACCACCAAAACCCCCATTGGCCAAAGCCTGATAACAGGCCACCTGATCAATCACTCCTGTATCAAAGGGGGCGGCTTGCCAAGGCTGGAACCGGCCGTCGATTTTAAATTGCTCAATCACATCCGCTTGGGGTGTCGGTGCCACATTGCCTGCACGCGCCATCTTGGCCATCCCGCCTAATTCGCGGCAAACGGCCTCGGGTTCTTCGTGCCCATAATGCAAATAGTTTCCAGGGTCAACGCAGGCACCCACATTTTCTCGCTCACTCAGCAACGTCAACCATTTTTGATGCCATCCCAAATACACCAAAAAGCAATGGTTTAAAACTGCGAGTTCAACATTGAATTTTAACGCATGATCGGCCAACTCTTGCAGTTGTGCAACCAACTCTGGTAACATCTGCTCAAACCGAACGCCCACAATGGCATTGGGTTTGTCAACCGGCACAGGTTGCCCGTCTACAATGGGCAACGTCATTACATTGCCCCCCAAAATCGCACATGCTTCAACCTCGGCTTTTAATTGCGCCATATTGCTTTCACGTGATCCATCCAAATGCCCCAAGCGCGTGCCCGATCCCATAACCGGCATGCCCACCCCCAAATCGTCAGCCAAGGGTTTTAGCGCCTCTGCGGCTTGCCGAATGTCCCCATCTATATCCCAGCCTCCTGCATAAATTTCAAGATGACGGATCTCTTCTCTTGCGGCCAACTTTAATATATTGTCCATCGACTGTTCATCTTCGGCTAACGCGCCGCGCAAACAATAACTCATCACCGCTGCTTGCATGAGATTGTGCCTCCTAAAAAAGTTACATATCAACAAGCTCACCTACAAAACATGCGCAACCTAAAAAAAAGATGCCCCACTGTCCAGCTAAAGACAATGGGGCATCTTCTCACTCCCGGCATCGCATTAGGCATGCGACAGGCCCACCGCATCCCCTGACCAATCGGCCTGACGGTACAAACCTCTAGCACGCACCTTCAAATGCTTGAGCGCAGACATTCTAATTTGACGCACCCGTTCCCGGCTCAAATCCAACTCACGTCCAATCTCTGCCAAATTATCGCCACCCAATCCATCTAATCCATAGTATTTGCGCACCACGTCTGCCTCACGTTGCGTGAGAGTTTCCAGCAAGTAATCGACCTCTTCTCTCTGCCCAATTTGTTCAATCGGCTCCACTTGGTCCGCTAGACTGGGGTCAGATATTCTTTCAAGCAGGCTACAGTCGTGTCCAAGATCATCAAAAGAGCATACATCTCGGTCACTAACCAAAGCCAACTGAACCTGCGCAACAGATTCATCCATCTGTTCCGCAATCTCAGATATAGTCGGTGCGCGCTCCAATTGCTGTTGCAATTGTCGGGCCACGCGTTGCACTTTGCTCAACAAATCAACCATATGGCCGGGCAAATGAATGAGGTGCTGTTCCCCTGACAATGTTTTGAGAATATATCGCCTAATCCACCAAACGGCATAGGTAATAAAACGCACGCCATTGTTCCCATCAAACCGTTTTGCAGCTTCCAGAAGCCCAAAATTTGCCGCGCTGATAAGATCTGCTAAAGGCGTGCCACGCCCCTGATATCGCTTGGCAACATCCAATGCAAAACGCAAATTGGCAGTGACCAATTGATTCCGTGCCCTCACATTGCCTTTTTTGATGCGTTCTGACAGCTTTTGTTCTTCTTCACGACTCAAAGGATGTGTTTTGCGTACATCTTGAAAATAGGCATTCAATTCCCCACTGTTGCTCTGCATCATATCTCTCACCTTTCCCAACTAAAAACCAGCCTGCCTCAGTTTCTTAGGACGTTGTCTTATTCATACCGCAGACAACACTTCAATTGCCCACACACACCAACCAATTTGGAAAGGTTCTGCGATGTCGTTTGCGAGTGTGCCATTTGCGACGGCACCATTTGAGGTTTTTCAATAAAACTTGAACAGCACAGTTCTCGACCACAAGCCCCGCACCCACCCATCCTCTGTGTTTCAATACGTGGGCTGACCTGCCGCAATTCAATGCGGCGGTGGTAAACCCGGGCCAAATCTCTCACAAGGGCCCGAAAATCAACGCGCTTGTGGGATGTAAAATGAAATGTAATGGTGTCACCAGAAACATCCCAATCCACTCCAATAGGGTTCATGGGCAAATCGTGTTCATCTATTTTTTCTTCAAACAGATCAAACGCTGCCCGTTCTTTCTGTTTGATGTCTAAGGCCAAATCGTCATCTGCTGAAGATGCGGGCCGAATCGATGCCCCATTGCAAGGCATCTCGGACGCGTCGGATTGGCCTTTCCAAACTACTTTTCCAACATCTGCGTGCCCTTCAACAACCACATGATCGCCAACAGACAAACCGCACGAACACCCTTTGCAAAACCGCGTTCGGCTGGGCCGTTTGTATTCTATTTCGTATAATTGATCCATTTGGTTCCCTTGGCCTACTGACTATTATTGAGTCGAAATCGAATCGGTTTCGTCATGCGAACACTTACGGGTTTGTCATTTTGTATGGCAGGTTTAAATGTAAACTGCAAAATCGCGCTCAAAGCCGCATCGTGAAAAATGGCAGGGCCACGTACCACGCGGGCATCGGTGACCAGCCCGTTGCGATCTACCTTAAATTCAACGAAAACAGTACCAGTCAAACCAGCCTTACGTGCAACTTCAGGATAAACTGGGATTACTTGTTTGATCGGTTGAGGTATTTGCTCCACAGCCCAAAATTCGACAATCTCGTCTTCAACTTCTTCACTACCACCACCAAATGGAGGGGGCGGCAGATCAACTTGTGCATCATCAAAGTCGAGATCTGTCGACTCGATCGTGACATCATCGGGCACATCTTCACTTTCTGTTTCAATAGGTACGGCAGGTCTTGGTGGGGGTGGAGGCCGCTTGATTTGTCGCGTCTCTGGTAGATTTTCAACTTCAATGACATGCTGCACCTTCTTCATAGCTCGTGCATCCGATACAAATTCCGGAAATACCACCACAACAGCCGTATGCAATACAAATGTAATCCCCATGCAAATATTCAGAACCTTGTTGTAGGTTCGTCGCAAATCGGCCTGAGGCTGTTTTACTTTGACAACGTCTGGCGTGATCCACCGCTTAGGCGATCTAACATTCCGGTGCACCTCTATATCTGTTGGTGAAGCCGTTTTTATTTGATCACCCATCTGAGTCGGTTTTACATTTTCTAATAGCATGAGATCCTCCTTCGCATCAAGATCTATTTACAATGGGACACCTAAGCCCAAATGCAACCATTGTGCCAAACATCAATCTCAAGAAAAAAACAACCAACATACTGTTTTTTAAATATTTATACCATAATAACATTCTCCTTCACAATTCAATTCTGTGACAACATCGTCCCACTCCAAATCCATCTCTGTCTCAATAACAAAAAAAACCGCCGAAGCATTGCGCTTCGACGGTAAATTTAAATCTGTACCACCACTTACATCTCAAACGTATTTAATGCGCGCATGTAGTTGGCACGTTCGTATGCCATAGGATTACTACAGGCAGCCTGACTCATGCTCCCTTGCAATTGATTCACAGAAACATACTCCCGCTCTTCCATCCACGCTTTCATATCTTCCAACACACGCCAAGCATGACCAATTCCGTTGCGTAACAATGCAGAACACATCATAGTCACATTTGCACCTGCCATCAGCATCTTGAGTGCATCTTCGGCAGTATGTACCCCACTTGTCGCCGCCAGATCGGCAGAGATGCGACCATGCAAAATTGCAATCCACCGCAGCGGCAAGCGTGCTGCCATTGGCGTGCTTAAAATCACATTGGAAACCACATCCAAATTGTCTAAGTCAAAATCGGGTTGGTAAAACCGGTTAAACAGCACCAATGCATCTGCACCAGCCAAATCCAGTTGCTGAGCCATTGCTGCCATCGCACTAAAGAAGGGACTCAGTTTAACAGCCACAGGAATCGAAACCTGACGCTTTACTTCAGACAACACATCTAAGTACATTTGTTCAACTTGCGCCCCAGTGACCGTTGGATCTGTGGGTATATGATACACATTTAGCTCCAGCGCATCGGCACCCGCCTCAGCCATCAATTTGGCATACCGTGTCCACCCACCTGGCGAGACGCCATTTAAACTGGCGATCACAGGAATATCAACCGCATCTTTCAATAGACGAATATGTTCCAAGTATTCATCGGGGCCACGGTGATAAATTTCTGATTCAGGGAAATAATCCAACGCCTCAGCAAAACTCCCCGTGCCCACATTCAAGTAATGATCCATCTCTGCTGTCTCGTGGGATATCTGCTCTTCAAAAAGCGAATACATCACCACCGCAGCCATACCCGCATCTTCCATGGCCCGCACATTGGCAATCTCACGCGAAAGTGGCGATGCCGAAGCGACGATCGGGTTTTTTAATTCCATGCCCATATATGTTGTTGTCATGTCCATGTGCCAAATCTCCTAAATACGCGTCAGTTCTTTAAAAAACGCCCAAAACATACCTGGCAAAGAAACACTCTGAATAGGGCGGCAGGAGCGCGAAAGACAAACCATCTTTCGCTCCCTGTCGCAGCCCAGCACTACGCCTTTGATTTATCCGCCTTGCCATTATCATCAAAATGCATGCTTGCCATTTGCTCGTAATATCGCCAGCGCGAATCCACATCTTGCTGGGCCAGTGTCATCAAGGCATTTGAGGCTTCGGGCTTGCTGCGTGCCAACATATTGTAACGAGCCTCACTAAGCGCGTAATCTTTAAACTTCATCTTGGGCGTTTTCGAATCCAATACCAAAGGATTCTCACCCAAAAGCGCGCGGTCGGGATTGTAGCGCATCAATACCCAATGTCCCGAATCGACAGCCGCTTTCTGCTGATCGGTGCCCGTGCTCATATTAATGCCGTGTGCAATGCACTGTGAATAGGCAATAACGATCGAAGGGCCATCATAGGCTTCGGCTTCTAAAAGTGCACGCACCGTTTGCATATCGTTTGCCCCCATCGCCACACGCGCCACATACACATTGCCATAGCTCATTGCAATGAGTCCCAAATCTTTCTTGGGCATGGCTTTGCCACCGGCTGCAAACTTGGCCACAGCACCACGGGGGGTGGCCTTTGACATTTGCCCACCCGTGTTGGAATACACTTCGGTATCCAACACCAGAATATTCACATTGCGCCCCGAAGCCATCACATGATCCAAGCCACCAAACCCAATATCGTATGCCCAGCCATCTCCCCCAACAATCCAAACACTCTTCTTCACCAAAGCATCGGCAACACTCAACAGTTCGCGTGCGTTATCACTGTCTACATTTGCCAACTTTTCCTTGACCGCAACCACGCGGGCACGCTGATCAAAAATATCAGCCTCATCCTTTTGCACCGCATTTAACAAACCATCAGCCAATTCGCTACCCAAAATATCGGCCAGCCGTTTCACAAGTTCTTTGGCATATTCCATTCGCTTATCCAAACTCAAACGGAAACCCAAACCAAACTCTGCATTGTCTTCAAACAATGAGTTAGACCAAGCAGGTCCACGCCCATCGCCATCAACGGCCCAAGGTGTGGTGGGTAAATTTCCCCCATAAATAGAGGAGCACCCAGTGGCATTGGCCACCACAGCACGATCCCCAAAAAACTGACTCACGAGTTTGAGATAGGGCGTTTCACCACACCCTGCACATGCGCCAGAAAACTCAAACAGAGGTTCTAGAAGTTGAGAATCGCGCACCGTGTTCATCTTCACCTGACGGCGATCTAACTCTGGCAGATCGAGGAAGAACTGATAGTTCTCCCGCTCAAGATCCCTAATGGGTTCTTGTGGCGCCATATTGATCGCCTTGAGGCTCGTTTGAGACTTGTTCTTCGCGGGGCAAAAGTGCACACACAAACCACATCCGGTGCAATCTTCAACCGCCACTTGCAGCGTATACTTCATGCCTTTAAACTCACGCGACTTAACATCCATCGACTTAAATGTATCAGGCGCTTGGTCCAAATGGGCTTCGTCATAAACTTTGGGACGAATGCACGCATGTGGGCAAATGAGTGCACACTTGTTGCATTGAATACACACATCCAAATCCCAAACCGGCACCTCAAGCGCAATATTTCGTTTTTCCCATTGTGTTGTGGCCGTTGGAAATGTACCGTCAACAGGCATGGCACTTACAGGCAAATCATCACCAAGCCCCGCAATGACGGGTGCCGTGAATCTTTTTACAAAATCGGGTGCTTCATCTGGCACGGGAGGTAACATCTCAATGGCACTGCTGGCCCGATCTGGCACCTCTATTTGATATAGGTTTTCGATCGACTGTTCAACCGCATCAAAATTCATCTGAACAATCTTATCTCCTTTTTTGCCATAGGTCTTGCGGATAGAGTCCTGAATATAACCGATGGCCTCATCTTCAGGTAACACCCCACTCAGGGCAAAAAAGCACGTTTGCATAACCGTATTGATGCGCTGCCCCATACCCGTTTTGCGTGCCACTTCATAGGCATCCACAACGTAAAGGTTCAATTCTTTTTCAACGATGTCCTCTTGCACTTTACGCGGCAAATGGTGCCACACATCACCGGGGCCATAGGAGGTGTTTAACAGAAAAGTAGCTCCTTTTCGAGCAAACCTAAGCATATCATACTTTTCTAAAAACACCGACTGATGACAGGCCACAAAGTCCGCTTGATCAATCAAATATGCCGACTTGATAGGCTTGTCTCCAAAGCGTAAGTGAGACGTCGTAATCGCCCCCGACTTCTTAGAGTCATAGACAAAATAACCTTGTGCAAAGTTGTCGGTATATTCACCAATGATTTTAATCGAATTCTTGTTTGCGCCCACAGTTCCATCGGCACCCAGCCCAAAAAACATGCCCCGAAAAACGCCCGGTCCTTCCGTAGAAAATGAGCGATCATAATCAAGGTGGGTCTGTGTCACATCATCAACAATGCCAACCGTAAAGTGATTTTTTGGTTTGGGTTTGGCCAATTCGTCAAAAACGCCCTTGACCATTGCAGGGGTAAACTCTTTGGAAGATAAACCATATCGACCACCGACAATTTTGGGTTTGTTTTCAAACACATCCGATTCCTGCATGGCCGACACCACGTCCAAATACATCGGTTCACCAATACCACCAGGTTCTTTGGTGCGATCTAACACGGCAATGGTTTGAACCGTTTGGGGCAACGCATCAACAAAAGAAGAGATCGAAAAGGGGCGATACAGACGCACTTTGAGAACGCCTACTTTTTCACCCTGCCCAACCAGATAATCCACTGTCTCATGAACGGTCTCAGCCCCAGATCCCATCAACACAATCACGCGTTCAGCATCCGGTGCGCCCACATAATCGAAGAGGTGATATTGTCTCCCGACCAATTTGGAAAATTTATCCATTGTTTTTTGCACGATGTCGGGCAAGTCTAAATAAAACGTATTGGATGCTTCGCGACCTTGGAAATACACATCTGGGTTTTGTGCAGTACCGCGTATAACAGGACGATCGGGTGTTAAACCTCGGTCTCGATGTGCGCGAACCAACTCATCATCAATCATAGCCCGAATGTCTTCCGTGCTCAATTCTTCAACCTTCATCACCTCATGAGACGTGCGAAAACCATCGAAAAAATGCAAAAAGGGCACACGAGATTCTAAGGTAGCTGCTTGTGAGATCAATGCAAAATCCATGGCCTCCTGCACAGAATTGGACGCCAACATTGCAAACCCAGTCTGTCGTGTGGCCATCACATCGCTGTGATCCCCAAAAATGGAAAGGGCTTGTGTGGCCAAGGAACGCGCAGCCACATGAAAAACCGTAGGGCTTAGTTCGCCTGCAATTTTATACATGTTTGGAATCATCAACAACAACCCTTGCGATGCCGTAAATGTTGTTGTCAAAGATCCCGTCTGCAAAGCGCCGTGTACCGTACCTGCGGCACCCCCTTCACTCTGCATTTCCATCACCAAAGGGACTGTGCCCCAAATATTTGGTTTGCCAGCCGCTGCATATGCATCGGCCAACTCCCCCATAGGAGAAGAAGGGGTGATCGGATAAATGGCTATCACATCATTTGTTTGATGTGCAACATATGCTGCCGCCTCATTGCCGTCTATTGTGACCATGCGACGTTCCATGGAACCTCCAAGAAAAAAAGAATTCAGTTTCTAACGATCACAGACAAAGCAAAGCAACCCCTATGCCAAAACCAAATGCAGCGAATATCCCTTATATACGCGCCCTTGCACATACCCCAACACCTCAAGTGGGACACAAACGCCCCAGGAACCTACGGCACAAAAACAAAACGGGCAGCTGCGGAAATAATCCACGACTGCCCAAGTGTTACGTTGTTACCCGTAATTCCGGTGAGGAAATAGCTTGTGGTAAAAGCCTTATAGAACAGTCACCATGTAGATGGCTACCAGTCAGAATAATCAGACCAGTATGAATGGTTGCCATAAGTTACCTTTTCTTTATTCTCGCTTGCGGAGTTCATGTACCAAGCGCTCGGCATAAAGTCCATCGGCCACAATAACCTGTGCATACTGTGGTTCGCCCAAGTGTTCCTGGCGCCACCTTTGCACCACCAATACCACAACCCACCCACCTCCTATAAGAAATAGCCCCGGCAGCACAAAGACCGTCAAATTAAATCCAGTCGCAGGGGGCACAGCCAAGATACGCTGACCGTATTGCCTCACGTAATGTGCAATAATTTCGTCTTTGCTCTCCCCTTGAGTAAGCATTTCTTTTACCCCCAGTCGCATCTCCTTTGCAACACTGGAAGTATGCTTGTCAATGGTCTGCGCCCAGCAACAGGGCGCCATTAGGTCGCCTTCAATATCACGGGCAGCTTTCTCAAGATCTTGGGCACCGGCCTGGGCAATTGTGCATATTGTGAGAAAGATCCAGATCGCGAGTTTCATATTCGCCTCCTCCACCCTTTGGTTCGATACTTTCAATAGGCCAACTTCGCAAACCCGACTCTCCAAATGAGCGTTGATAAATTAGACACTTCTGTTCTCATTGCTACACACTTGCAAGTCTTGTGCCAGTTACAAGTGCGAACCTGCAATAAATAAAATTTCATAATTTTCAATAGGTTATACTTTTTTATTGATCTTTTTTATTTCTCTAAAAAATCGACGGGCGTTGCAAAAAAACAGGGCCGATGCAACAAACACGTTGCAACGACCCTTTGATGACGCCCTATCAATTTCTCAAACATCTCTATATTTAAGTCTTTTTTCGCAACGCTTTATACAGTGTCTCAGGATGTAGATCATTCATAAATGATGTATAGTCAACCCCAGCGGCAACCACATATTCAGTTACCAACCTTCGGATGTGATCTAACAGTTTTTCCACATCCCAAGGCTTTTCAACATACATGTCAATATTGGATTCATTAATGGCCCGAATCGTGTCACTATGCGTTGCCAACCCCGTAAGCAACAATTTACGAGTATGCAAAAAACGGTCATCCAATGTCACCTCGGTCAAAAACGCGACACCACTTTTCTCGGGCATCACCTGATCACAAATAATAAGTGCCAAATGCTTGCCCGATGCGTCCAGGTCGTCTATGACTTCCCAAGCCTCACCCGCCGACTCGCAGCCTTCTACCCCAAAAGGCAGTGGAGCCAAATCATTTTGCAAAGCAGCCAAAACCTCTCGCTGATCATCAACACAAACAATGTACAGCTCCATTCAGTGACCCTCCGTAGGGATGGTGACGCGAAACGTTGTTTGCCCAAGGGAACTCTCAACAACAACCGTGCCATTTAGCCTGTGTACCAAACGCTGCACAATGGTCAAACCCAAACCCAATCCAAAAGACAAACCACCGACTTTGGTTGTCACGTTGGGTTGAAAAATATGGGGCAAAACTTCAGGCGAAATTCCCAGACCACAGTCCTGAATGGAAACGGTAACAACACCTTCAACATAACGGGTTTCAATCTGTAATTTGGGTTGCTCAACGGGTGCCATGCTTTCACATGCATTCTTGATCAGATTCAACCAAACCTGCACCAATTCACCCGCATTTGCAAAAACAGAGGGTACGGGTTCAAAGTTCAAAACCACGTCAACACCTTCAAACAGGGGCTTTGCCAATATCAACGCATCTTCGACGGTTTCATTCACATCAATCCCCTGGACATGTTCTGCGGTAGACATTCCCAAAACCTTCATCGAACGCACCACATGAGCAGCTTGTTTTGACGCCACCAAGACATCGTGCAAGGCAGTCCCCATTTTCCACGCGTTGTGATTTTCAATCAGAGAACCCTCTAATCTCGCAAACGTAACCCCCTCAATATTTAGCCCCAACTCAACAACCTTCTCAGCAGTTTGCACATCTACCGTCAGACGTTTCTCCAATTCACCGCGCTGGCGTCGTCGTTCCCGACTCGATAGAAGGTACCCTTCCGCCAATCCCTTTTGATAGAACTTTTGTCCCTCTGACCTATCAAACACCCCTGACAAAGCCTGACTCACCCACTCACAGTTGCGTTCCAATATTGCAATGGCATTGTTCAATTCATGAGCAACACCCGCAGCCATTTGCCCCAAAGACACATCTTTTTCGGTTTCGAGCAACTTTTGAAACGCCTTTTCGCGTGCAATGGTCATCTCTTGAGCTTGGTGATAACGGTTGACCAACTCTGTAACCACAACCGGCATGAAACGCTCAAAAAGTGGGTCACCTTGCTCTCGCAATTCAAAAAAACGATCGCGATCAATGTAAGCCAGTACACAGTTTTCTTCGGCGACAAGGGTCATGACACTCAAATAAGTCTCCGAAAAAAAGCTGTATACGCCGACAAAATGGTGAGACTTGGCCTGAAAAAGTTCTGTCGTATGCCCTGTATCACTTTGTTGCTCTGCCCGCAAGCTGCCTTCCAACAACAAATACAATTTATCATTGGGTTCACCTTGTCGCAAAAGTACTTCGCCCACATTAATGTGTGTTCGGTAAGCAGGGTCAGAAAAATACGACCCTATCAAAGATGCAATATAATCGCTATTTTGTTCGGCATTCATATTAACAAATCACCCCACATTCCAAAAACCAAACCCATTTAAAACAAACATTAAAACATAAGCCAAAACCAACCCCACCCCCCCCACAAGAATGCCACATCGAAACATCTGATCTGTTCGAATAACACCCATAGCGTGAGCCATGGCATTTGGCGGCGTACTGACCGGAAGCGCCATAGCCAATGAACAAGCAATCGTTACCACAACAATCAACATCACCTCTCCACCTATAACATCTAAGCCTTCCAAACTCGTGCCCAAAGCCGCAACCATGGGCAACAACAGATTTGCCGTGGCTGTGTTAGACATCAATGTGGCCATCAATATGGCAACCAGTGTGGCAAGCCCCATCACCCAAAACGAAGACAACATATGGAATGGGATTTGGTCCACCAATCGTGCTGCCAACCCACTTTTTTCCAAACCTTGGCCCAATGCAATGCCACCGGCCACCAACCAAAGCACATCCCAACTGATTAATTTCAAATCTTCAGCCGTAATAATCTGTGTCGCAGAAAAAACAGCCACAGGAATCATGGCAACCACATAGGCATTCATGCCATGCCAGAAGTCTGTAAGCCACAGAACAATCGTTAACAAAGAAGTCACATAAACCACCCATGCCCGTGTGTGTTTTAAGAACCGCCCTTTCATATTAAGCTGAAGCTGAGATCGTTGGCTTGGGAACATCACAAACAACAACACCCAAGTTAATACCAACATGACAAAAACATAGGGCAGTGCAAAACTCATCCATTTTCCAAAACTGATCGCGCCGCCCAAATACTTCATGGCCACGGCATTAGGCGGTGTTCCTATGGGCGTGCCAATGCCTCCAATATTTGCGGCAAATGGAATGCCCAAGGCAAATGCCACTTTTCCTGAATCGTTGGGCTCAAATACTTTGAGCACGGGCATCAAAATGGCCAACATCATAGCGGTGGTTGCCGTATTGCTCATAAACATCGAAAACACAGCAGTAATGACCATCAAACCCAACAGTATAAATTTGGGATTAGACCCAAAGGGCTTGAGCAAGACACGCGCCAAATTCTGATCTAAGCGATATTTGGTAGCCGCTATAGCCAAGAAAAAACCACCTAAAAACAGCATAATGATTGGAGCGGCAAAAGTGCCTAAAATATCGCGATAACTCAGCAAAGCCGCCGGCTCGATATCTCGAATCGCATAAACAAACCCTTTGTCTGAAACCAAGACCAATTCACAGACCACAATCAACAAAGAAGTCGCAAATACGGGAATGGGTTCCAACACCCAAAACAATGCGGCCATAACAAAAATGGCCAACAATCTGTGTTCCACAACCGTCATCCCATGCAAGGGCAGCATATCTACCGGTACAATCCATACCATCAAAGGCAGCACCACCGCCACCCACAGCTTCCCATACTTATTCATTCTTTCACCCATCTGCTTAAATAATGATCGCAGAGAAACACGTCGCATTACATTTTGACAACAGCCATAATATACACGTTCGCAGCTTATACCACCAAAAACCCTACCCATCCCCGCCTAAAGGATACATGGTTTTTGCAGGTTCATTTCCACACAATAAAAAAGCGCACCCATAAGCTTTGGTGTGCACTTTTTTATCTTACGAACCGACCTTGCTCAGACAGCGCTTACTTTTCCCAATGTTTGAACCACTGCTTCAACATTCCAAATCATGCCTTTGAGCACCTCAATAGGTGTGCGATTGGCATCTACTCTGCGAATGAGATCGGGTGAGTAGTGTTCTAAAACAGGAGCCGTATCTTCATGATACGCCTGGAAACGGTTTCGAATAACGATCTCGTTGGCATCATCCAACCGGTTTTCGTGCAATGCTCTGCGTTTCATTCGCAGAATCAGGGCATCTTCATCGGTGGCTTCCAGATATAACAGCATAACCACATCGATATGCGCATCCATAATTTCGGCTTGGGGTCTATTTCTCGGAATCCCGTCCAAAACCAAAATATCTTCATCGGGCCAAAATTGATGCGTATCCACCAAGTGCTGAATATGCTGCCACCATAACTTTACCGTAAATCCGTCAGGTACCAGCGCCCCTCTACTTGAATATTCTAAGAACACCCGACCCAATTCACTGTTTGGGTCCAACGTTCGAAACGCATCGCCGCATGATAAGTGAAAAAAACCTGGCAAATCCCCCAAAATTTTACCCTGTGTTCCTTTGCCACATCCCGGCTCACCAAACATCAAAATGGTGCGATATTTCTCCAACATTGGAACCTCCCTCTTTAAAGCGGGTTCGGGCGACGTATAATCTGCAATGCATTATTTTCAGGATCGGCAACAAAACCAACTTGGACGCCACCACTCGCTTCCCGAATGCCCGTCACTTCAATCCCTTTAGCTGCAAGTGCTGCGACGGCACCCTCAAAATCATCTACCGATATCGCAAAATGACTCAACCCAGGATCGGCATTGTCGCGGTCCACACGTGCAACATCATTGGCAGGTATGATTTCAAGCAAGCCCTGTCCTAACTTTACAAAAAAAGTAGGCGGTTCTTTCTGGTTCTGGTACGCAATAGAAAAACCAAAGGTTTCGCAATACCATGTTGTAAGCGCTGTTGTGTCACTTGCAGCAATCGCAGTATGTTCTATTCCTCTATACATATAACATCCTCCTTATTTGCACAGTTTTGAGAAAGACTACCCGTGAACTGTTTGCACCATGACCATAGAATCTCTATTAGCAACCCGAGTGTCATCAAAAATGATAAATTCGGCGCCTTGCCGTCATTTTCACGAATCCAGCTCAAACTCGGAGTCACTCGCACTACTTTCAGCTAAGAATGAAAACGACAGATGATAACTGCCATCTTCTATGTGGCTTTCCACCTTGCCGGGCGCACACTGATGAAAAACATGCATCATGCGCGTATTGTGTATCAGCACATCTGCAGTAAAGCCGCTGATACGATATTTGTGAGCAACCTCTATCAAACGTTTCACAAGATACCCCCCCAAGCCTTGGTCTTGCCAATCATCTCGAACCATAAATGCGCAGTCGGCATAGTTAGTCGCCGGGTCCAAGTGATAACGCCCCACCCCCACAATGACTTCTCGCTCGGCCTCATGAACCGTGGCCACCAACGCCAAATGCTGTCGATTATCAACATCGACAAACAGCATTGCTTGTTTGTGAGGTAGAGATTTTAGGGTCGCAAAAAAACGCAAATAGATTGTCTGCTCCGAAGACCGATAAAACAGATCCTGCAAAAGTTGCTCATCGGTAGGGATAATGGGTCTAACGACAAGAACCTCACCATTTACGGCTTTGTAGGTCGTCTCCAATCTCTCAAGTTCTGCCGACCCAGCTTCTTCGACAACAATCTGATCGGAATAAACCAAATGTCGTTCACGCGCATCACGCATCAGATCTTCTCTAAAATCGGGATGCGCAATATGAATGAGGGCCAATGCCCGTTCCCTAATCGACAAGCCATGCAGATTGACGGCACCAAATTCGGTTACCACATAGTGCACATCGCCCCGCGAGGTCACCACACCGGCACCAGATTTTAAAACCGATGTGATTCGAGACTCGCATTTGCCATCTACTATAACTGTAGAGGGCAACGCAATAATGGGCTTGCCCCCTTTGGACCGAGCGGCCCCCCGAATAAAATCAACTTGCCCACCAATACCGCTGTAAAAATAAGTCCCCAAAGAGTCTGAGCAAACCTGCCCTGTTAGATCGACCTCAAGAGCCGAATTGATCGCCACCATTTTGGCATTTTGAGCAATCACAAAAGGGTCATTGCTGTATTCATTGGGATAAAACTCAAACATCGGATTGTCGTCGATGAAATCATAAAGCTTACGTGTGCCAAGGGCAAAACTCGACACAACTTTGCCTCGGTGCAGTGTTTTTCGCGCCCCAGTCACCACACCCTTTTCAATCAACTGCATAATCCCATCCGAAAACATTTCGGAATGCACCCCCAAATCCTTACGATCTCCCAACTCATAAAGTACGGAATCAGGAATGGTACCAATGCCCATTTGAAGGGTCGATCCATCTTCGACCAAATTGGCAATATGGTGCCCTATCCTACGCGCTGTTTCATCGGGTGCAGTGATTTTTAATTCTAAAATAGGTGTGTCATTTTCAATTAACATATCCAGTTGATTGACATGAATAAATGAATCCCCCAAAGTACGGGGCATTTGAGGATTCACTTCAGCAATGACCAACCGAGCAGTTTCTGCGGCGGCTTTGACGATGTCTACCGACACACCATAACTACAATATCCATGGACATCGGGAGGGGTCACTTGAATCAGTGCCACATCTATGGGTGCTTTTCCTGTGCGAAAAAGACGGGGCACTTCAGACAAAAAGATCGGTGTGTAATCTGCAAGCCCTGCAGATACCGCAGAACGCACATTGTCACCGATAAAAAAAGTATTATACCGAAACTTATCTGAAAACTTAGACTCTGTATAAGGCGCAACACCCAAACTGCGAATATGGATCAATTGATTATCGGCCAAATCGGCCCCACGGGCAGCCAAAGCGGTGACCAAAGCTTGAGGCTCTGCTGCACCCGACCCAATAAACACCCGCTGACCGCGCCGAACATGGGATACCCCTTCTTCGGCTGTCACAATTTTTGAACCATATTTAGATTGCCAATTCATGACCTATCCTGATCTAGAATAATGCGCGCATCAGACACACAAGCACCATCTTCATAGGTCATAAGGGGATTAATATCGAGTTCCTTTATGAGTGGAAACTCAACCACCAATTGTGACAACCGCTCCAAACAGGTTTGCAAGCTGTCCAGATCAACCGGCCCTTCTCCCCGAATGCCCTCCAAAATGCGCCGACCTCTAATTTCGGAAAGCATATTTCGCGCACTCAAACACCGCAACGGTGCCAAACGGAATGTCACATCGCGCAATGCTTCGGTATAAATGCCACCCAGCCCAAACATAATGAGAGGGCCAAACGTGTGATCCCGCGTCATGCCCAAAATGACTTCTCGGCCTTTTTTTGCCATTTGCTGTATGGCAACACCCCAAAGGTTTGCATCTGGTCGATGAGATTTTGCTCTCCCCATTAATGTCTCAAAAACTTCGCGAACACCCGCCACATCTTCAACACCCACAACCACGCCACCCACATCTGTTTTGTGCAAAATATCGGGCGATGCAATCTTCATCACCACAGGAAATCCAATATCCTGCGCAATGTGCACTGCGTCATCCACCGTCTTCGCCAACTGCGTCTTGAGTGTGGGAAAACCATATGCCTCCAGCACAGCCATGGCTTCTACTTCTGGCAAGGCATTTCGCCCTTCAGCGATCACTTTTTCAAATATTCGCTGCACTTTTGACCGGTCTACATCAAATATACGTTCGCTGGTACGGGGTCGAGACACCCAGCTTTGGTATTTATGCATTGCCCCCAAAACACGTGCCGCTCCCTCTGGGAAGGGGTAGTGGGGCACGCCATGCTTGCGTAAAATCTCGACCCCTGCGGAAACATCAACCAGGCCCATGAAAGAAGCCAAAATTGGTTTGTTTGAAGAAACCGACGCTTGAACAATAACCTCTGCAACATCTTCAATATCGGTCATTGTCTGCGGTGTCAAAATCACAATGACACCATCAACCTGCGAATCGGTCAATACCAAATCCAACGCTGAGGCATACCGGTCATGGCGGGCATCACCAATGACATCGACTGGGTTTTTGACACTTGCGGCTGAGGGCAATATTTGCTTGAGATTTTCTTGAACCTGGGTAGAAAACTCGGCTAATTTAAGCCCATAACGCATACAGGCATCTGTGGTCATAATGCCTGGCCCCCCTGCGTTGGTCACAATAGCCACTCGGTTAGACTGTGGCAAAGGCTGGTTCCCAAAAGCCATCGCATAATCGAACAACTCCTGCACCGTATCCACACGCAAAACGCCAGCCTGTGCCATCACCGCATCATAAACTTCATCCGTACCGGCCAACGATCCAGTATGCGAAGCAGCAGCACTGGCACCTTCAGGGGTCCGCCCTGTCTTAATTGCTAAAATCGGTTTGCCCGTATTTTCTGTGATCTCACGTGCCACTTGCATAAACAATGCACCATCGGTCAAATCCTCGAGATACATCAAGATGGCCTTTGTTTGTTTGTCCTGTGCCAAATACCCAAGCAAATCTGTTTCTGTCACATCGGCCTTGTTTCCAAAACTGATAAACTTTGAAAAACCGATATGATTGCCAGCTGCATAATCTAAGATGGAGGTACACAACGCCCCCGATTGCGACATAAATGCAAGCGATCCGGGTATGGCCATACGTCGGGCAAAACTCGCATTCATCGAAACCATCGGGTCTGTATTGATAATGCCCAAACAATTGGGTCCCAAAAGGGCAATGCCCGACGCCTGAGCGATATCCCGAATTTGTGTTTCCAGTGCGACGCCAGCTCCCCCCACTTCTTTAAAACCTGCTGAAATGACAATCGCACCCTTTACCCCTTTTGCAGCACATTCAAGCAATAGTTCCGGAACAAAAGGAGCAGAAATGGCAATCACAGCCAAGTCAATATCCATATCAACCGAAGACAGCGTCGGATAACAGCGAACACCCATGACATTTTCGTATTTGGGGTTAATCGGGAACAACGTGCCCAAATAACCATTCAATACCAAGTTGCGAAAAATAGCCCATCCCACACTGCCCTCACGTTGGCTGGCCCCCACCACCTATGATCTGAGGACGCATCGACACACAAGCGACATATCTGTCCCAACAACAAAAAAACCTCAGTAATAGGCTTGCTAAGGTCTTTTAAAAGAAGATACGTGTTAACCGCTGGGTTCAATTGCATTTCACTTGCCAGTCAATCCAATCCTTGTCTTTACTCACCCCATTCATTTTCCTACTTGACACTCCTGACACTGTTTCGCATTTTATCATTCGATTTGAATCTATCTGTCACCGGAGGAAGCGATTTTGGCCCGTATTCTCATTATGGACGATGATGCGTCAGTACGCACGGCGCTTAAAAATTTATTAAAACAAGAAGGTCACGACGTCACAGAAGCGGAAAATGCAGCAGAAGGTGCCAAAATTTACAGCACCTCGGCGCCAGACCTTATCATTACAGACCTTCTTATGCCCGAACGAGATGGTGTAGAAGCCCTCTTAGAGTTGCGCTCTCAATATCCCAACATCAAAACCATCGTCATTTCAGGGGATGCCACGGAATTTTTACCCCTCGTCGAAGACCTGGGAGCCGGCCGTACCTTTGCAAAACCATTTAAAAACAAAGATGTCATTGCTGCGGTAAATGAACTGTTGGCAGGTGACTGAGTCTGCCCTTCCGTGTATGAGACGCCCAGCGTCTATTCCTCGCATCAACCACTGTCCAATTTATAGACTCTAAAATACGCCCGATTGGGCGTATTTTTTTTTCGGTCTTTCCCCCAACACATCACCAAAAACCATTGTGAAACCAAGATTTCGCTTGGGGTTTCTCACCCATTTGCCCCTTGCCCATAAAAAAAGCCGGCGTGCCCTCGCACAAAACGGGCACATCCGGCCATATGATTCCCAGCAGCAGCAATAACCATCCAAAGCGCATCATCAATCCCTACGGTGACGTTTCAGTGGAATCTAATTGCGCGCCAGCAACGGGCAAGGGTGCAAGC
>JBLHJX010000081.1:0-19534 GCA_047619225.1 Candidatus Latescibacterota bacterium | reverse complement strand
CGGGCCCCGTCAAGTTGGGCGTAGAAGCAATTTTGTCTATCTCGTCAATATAGACGATGCCATATTGGGCCTTTTCGATGCTGCCGTCGGCCTCGCGCACCAATTCGCGGATCAGATCTTCAACATCGCCACCCACATAGCCTGTTTCACTAAATTTGGTGGCATCCCCTTTAACAAATGGCACACCTATGCGATCGGCGATGAGTTTGATTAAGTACGTTTTCCCAACGCCCGTTGGCCCAACAAGCAGAATATTATTTTTAATATTGCCCACATTGCGTTGTGCAAATTCGGGATCTGATATATCTAGTTTCATGCGGTTATAATGCGTACATATTTTTGTTGCCAGCACTTCTTTGGCATCGTGTTGTTTGACCACATATTCGTCTAAATAGGCTTCCAACTCTTTGGGTTTGAGATCAAAAGAAATGGTCTCGTCTGTGGGCGGTTCCGTTTGCGGGCCCGCCTCAAAACCAGCAGTTTGGCCCTCTGGAAAAACAACTTGGGCACCATATTTGTTTTCAATAAAATCTTTGAGGTCTTTTTGCAAATCAGCAGGATTAAAGGGTTGTTTTTCAGACACGTTAAACCTTTCTCAAAAATGTCGTAGATTCAGTCCTAAGGCTTAAGAATACCGGGTCTGATCGACCTTGTCAAGACAGTGTCGGGTGTTTTCATTTAGCAAAGGAACGTAAACGAAGACAGAAACCGAGTGATCGGTTGCGCGACAACAACATTTTAATGGAACAACAACTCTTCATGCTTGAAGATCTTACTGGAGACGGTTCAAGTCTATGAATCTTAGCCCAATGGTTTTGCAACAACTGGTCAAAGAACTGGCGCCCCAAGTCACACGCAGACTCATACGGGAAGCCTTTTTAACCAACAACAACACCTTATACCTCAACTTGGGTGAGACCGGTCATCTGTGCTGTTCTGCGCATCCCACCAGAAGTTACCTCAGCCTTTTGGACCCAGTTGAAAAACCGCTCCAAGAACAGCCCCATTGGCTCACGCATCACATATTAAAGTCGGGCATTGTTGAGATTGCACATATCCCTAGCGAGCGCATTGTCCAATTTACGTTAAACAAACGGGATCGGCTGGGCACCGAAACGCAATACAAGCTCGTCTGTGAGCTCATTGGTCGACATGCCAATGTCATATTGGTGGATGCCACAAACAATAATATATTGGGGGCCTTGCGTCACGTTAGGGCCAAACAGAGTCACGTCCGTGACATTCTTCCCGGTAGGACCTACCAATCTCCCCCAACTCAAATCGGAAAACCAGGTGCTCAATTAGATACCCAATCGCTTCAAGAAGCGTTAGAGCAGTCTCCATCTACGCCAGAAAAAGCCCTACAAGAAGCCATCATTGGGCTTGACGAGATTACCGCCAGCGAACTTTGGAATCGAATACAGCCGTCTCTTACCCTTGCGCCAAAGGATATCGGAGCATGCGCCTTGAGCATCCAAGCTTTTTTTGCTTCCCCGCCATTTATCGAAGGGGTATCAGTACTCGCCGATAAGCAAAATCGTTTGCAACTCAGCCCCCTCCAAATTACGTATGCCCGCCCCGACCACACATTTGCAACAGTCAACGAAGGCATCGCATTCTTATTATCTAAAGAAGGGGTTCAAAGTACACTCAAAGGCCAAATAACCAACCTCGAAAAAGACCTCAACAGCAGGCTTGCAAATGACCACCGAAAATTAGAACGCATTCAAGTAGACCTGACGGATGCAGGCCGCGCCGATGAATATGAGGAACTCGGAAATTTGCTCCTGGCCAACTTACAGCACATCCCTGCAGATGCAAACGAGGTAACCTTAAACAATATGCGTCAAGACCAAAATGCCGAAGTCAACATCCCATTGAACCCCAGCCACACAGGAGTAGAAAACGCAAACAACTACCTAACACGAAGCAAAAAGGGACGAAAAGGTGCGCCCATCTTGCAAAAAAGATTGGCGCAAACCCAAACGCAAATCGAGCAAATCAAACAGTATCAAACCAGACTTCAAAACATAACATCCGACCAAGCCTTCTTACTTTTGCGCAAAGACCTGGAACAAGACAAACTCATTAAACCCACCAAACCAAAACAGCAGAAAAACAAAAAACGCGCGGAAGGAGAAATTCACCCACGTCGTTATCGCACACGAGATGGGTGGCTTGTTTTGGTAGGCCGTAACAACCAAGAAAACGACAAACTCACAAAAGGTTCGGTGAGTGATGACATTTTTTTTCACGTACACGGCTGCCCCGGTTCACATGTCATTCTTAAACATGAAGGCCGCGCAGAGAAACCGCCAAGAAGCACGGTAAGAGAAGCCGCAAGTCTTGCCGCTTATTGGAGCAAAGCCCGCAGTTCCAAATCGGCCCCTGTGAGTTATACCGAAGTGCGCTACGTTCAAAAACCAAGAGGAGCACCTCCGGGTTTGGTGACCATCCGAAATGAAAAAAGCGTTACAGTTGAACCCCAAGAACTTCAAAGAGAAGACGATACCTAAACCGTGATCGACGACTACCAAAACAACCCTCTGATCTACTGGCTGCTTGGCTTGGGCATTTTATTGTTGCCCTGGTGGTTACTCAAACTCTGGCAAAGTTTACAGACCATCTTCAACACCCCCAAACCCGTTCCAACACCCAAATATCGTGTGCACAAAGTGCACCAGCCAGCCTCCTTTTGGTTCAAAGGATCTGTCATGTTCGCCATTGGCGGGTTGCTCACATTCTTGGGGTTTGTGTGTACCATCCTCTTTCGTAACCCACAATTCCTCCTGCTTATTATCGTCGGATCCCTGTTTCTTACGGGTTTGTTTTTTTATACTTATTTTTCAGTCTTTTCTGTTTACGAACAAACCAACAGGCGAAAAAAAAACCCAGGAAACTTACAAGTCTATACACATCCAGACTGGCTCTTCCAGCATCCTCTCTTTTTCCTTTTTGGGCTCTTGAATATTGTGGTAGGCATCGTCTGCGCGTACTTTTTCCAGGACATATATTGGGCATTACTCAGCATTTATGGACTCGTCTTTTTGCTTCATCTCTGGAGTTTTTCACAACTGAACATCCTCACCATAACCGACCTGTATCTCAACTTGCACACAGGCCTTCCCGCCGATGGCATCCTCACAATCCCACTTGAAACCATCGTTGAGGTAGAACACACACAACCCTTCCTCCAACGCCTTTTGCGCACACACACCATTCGCATCGTAGATCAAGAGGGCGCACAATTGACACTCCACACGCGCTTGCCACATCTATTTTGGTCCACCTTGCCTGTCGGGGATACATAAAAAAACCCCAAGCTTGTGCTTGGGGTTTTTATCCGTTGTATCAAAACGCAATCCTTAAAATTTCTCAAAATACACAATCCTAATTTCTCGATCAGGCTGCGGGTTTTGAGTGCCATTCCGAAAAATGTTCTTCAAATCAAACTCCACCGCCAAACTCTTAGACACCATCCATCTTGCCCCCGCATTTAAAAACCCCTTGCCAGAGCCCAACGCATTATCACTGTTGTCATTTAACCCAAAATCATACTCTGCCACCAACAGAAAATCTTTGCCAATAGACTTGTCTACCCCAATAAAACCCGACAGATCCCCATCGCCATCGCCATCTTCAAAAGTCTTATTCATACCCAAGTGGAGGCCCCCTTGCCCAAAGGGCGAATCAAAATTCTTGCTGGCAACAACATACGCCCCCTTGGACTTGCTCTGGTAACGTGCCAATGTGGTATCATACGCACCATAACCTTGGGAAACATATCCAACCGCCAAAGCCGGTACAGAAAGACCTTCTTCCACAATCCTGATCCGAGCAGAAAACTCCAAACGCGGGTTCCAAATCACAGATCCGTTGCCCAATAAATCACGTGCGCCATACGAAATCCCAATCATTCCCCGATCAAATAGGCCCACATCAATCTCACCCAAAATACCATTGCCCCCATAAAACCTAAAATCCAAGCCAAAGCTCCCCCGCGGCAACAAACCGGCCGTCGGGGCTTCTACCAAATGCCTGGGGTCGAGTTCTTGTTGTGCGCCCACCGTGTTTACACAGCCCCAAATCAATAAAAAACAAATCACTTTTTTTATCACAATACACTCCCTGAAATAATCACTTTCCGCAACGCTTGGCCTGCGTGTGCCAAACGAATGTCAATGGCTTCTGCCGGAATGAGATCCCCTCCCAAATCGGCCCATTCGATAATGCACACGCCCTCGCCATAAAAAAAATCATCACACCCCAAAGCATATAACTCATCGGGTTCCCCCAACCGGTATAAATCAAAATGGTAAATGGGCAAAACCATGCCATCTGGCCCCACACCGGCATACTCATTGATCAACACAAAGGTTGGGCTGCTCACATAATCCTTCACACCGAGGCCATCGCAAATGCCCTGGGTCAAACACGTTTTACCACTGCCCAAGTCCCCGTAAAGCGCGACACAATCTCCACGCTTCAAAACGCGTGCAAGCGCCATGCCCAATTGCTGCGTCTCTTCGGGAGACTGCGTAATTCGTTCGGTTACCTGAGGTGTCATAAATAATTAAGAGATAAGTAGGGGATGCCCACTATGGGCGAAGAAAAAAACCTAACCGTGCAAACCAAATGTCTGTTTGGGGAAACGTACATTGGAAATATCCAAAGGACCCAGGGGGCGGGCCCTCACCTAATCATAAATCCAAACCCAAAAATAGAAAAGCAATCATTCCACAATTTTTGAGTTTGGATTTCGATTAGGATCACTTTCCTTTTAACACAGCAACTGGCAAAATACACTCTTCAAGTGAAATGCCGCCATGTTGGAAACTATCGGAGTACTTTGCTTGGTATTCGTTAAAGTTGGTTGGATAAACAAAGAAATAGTCTTCTTTGCTCAAAATATAGTTGGTACCTGGCCCAGTAGAAGGCAAACCATACGCCTCGGGGTCTTGAACCGTGTGCGCATGGCGATCATCCGCGCGCAAGCTCTTGCCATATTTGAATCTTAACCCCGTTGATGTATCCCGGTTGCCATGGGCTAAAGTTGCGCGTTTTGATAGCACACATCCATGATCTGTGGTAATAATCACCGTCGAATCAGTCTCTGCAAGGCGGCGCAACATCTCAAACAAAGACGAATGCATAAACCAAGATCGCGTGAGCGATCGATAGGCCGACTCGTTGGGTGCTATTTCTTGCAAAAGCTCAGACTCTGACCGGCCATGCGTTAAAAAGTCTAAAAAGTTGTAAACAACCGACATAAGTGGAAAAGAACGGTAAGAGTGAACCTTCTTGGCCATTCGCGTGCCTTCGGCAATATCGAGCACTTTCACATACCGAGTTTCAATCTTCAAGGTGGGGTCAATTTCTTCCAATTGTCGGTCTAACAATTGGTGCTCGTGCCGGTTGCGGCTCGTATCGTCATCACGGGCAACTTTCCACTCATCCGGATACAACTTGGCCACATCAATGGGAAACAAACCACTAAATATGGCATTGCGTGAATAGGGTGTTGCCGTGGGTAAAATCGAATAATAATAGTTTTGTTCGATATTAAATATATCGGTCAATGCACTGGAAATGGCAAACCAGTGGTCCAAACGCATACAATCGATCACGATCAAAAATACCTGTTCGCCATTCTTTATGCGCGGCGCAACAAATTCTGACACAATATCAACAGACAACAGGGGAGTATCCTCTTCATCGTCGTGTACCCACCCCCCATAATTGGCTTCCATAAACTTGCCAAACTCCAAATTGCAAGCCCGGCGCAAGTCGTCGTGCATAGCGCGCAAGCCTGGGTCTTGGTATTTATCCAATTCCAAATCCCACTCAGACAAACGCACATGCAAATCGATCCAATCTTGCCAGTGGTTTGCATCCGATAACATGTCGCGTATCCGGTTGGATGCCGATGTATAACCGACCCCCATGCGATCTTTCTGAATTTGCCGAGCATCCAATTGCTTTTTACACGCCATCAATATTTGGCTCGGGTTCACGGGTTTGGTCAAATAATCATCAATACGTTGCCCGATTGCATCTTCCATCAACCGCTCTTCCTCATTCTTCGTAATCATAATCACGGGAATATTGGGGTTGATATCCTTAATAGCCGCAAGTGTTGACAGACCATCGCGACCTGCCATCATTTCGTCTAAGAGCACAATGTCAAAACTTCTCTGCTTCACCATCTCGATGGCATCATCACCATTGGTCACAGGTGTGACTTCATAACCGCGTTCCCCCAAAAACATCGCATGGGGGCGCAGCAAATCAATCTCATCATCTGCCCACAGAACTTGCTTTTTCACTTCAGATGCATTCAAATTTAACTCTCCTAAAAATAAAAGCACGTAGTGCAGAGTACAAAGCGCAAGGCGTTTCAAACGCTCTGCGCCACCCGCTTCGCGCTCTGCCACCTAACTCGATGGTACCTCATAAGGCAGAGACACCACAAAAATTGTACCTTCACCTGGTGTGCTGTCTTTGATATAAACACGCCCCTGATGATAATCTTCAATAATGCGCTTCACAAACGCAAGACCCAACCCCCAACCTCGTTTTTTGGTACTATAACCAGGGAAAAATACTTGCTTCGCCAAATGTGGCGGAATACCTTTGCCATTGTCACTGACCATAATATCAACCCGACGATTCTCTTCATCGATTTCCGACGACACATCAATGCGCCCAGCTTTACCTTCCATCGCATCAGCGGCATTCTTAAACAGATTCTCAAATGCCCAGCCCAAGAGTTCGCGATTAAGCGGCACAACCGGCACCTCTCCAATCGCTTCGATAATTTCCACACCCCGGGGCAACCGCACACGCAAATAAGCAACTGTATCGGCAACCGCATCTCGCACATTCTGAGGTCGTAATTCGGGTGTAGAACCAATCAAACTGAAGCGCGATGTGATTTTGGTCAACCGATTGGTATCGTGCGCCATCTCAGCCAATATCTTCTCAAACTTCTGCCGCACGCCCTCGTCCTGTACTTCTTCGACCTCGGCGTTAAACAACTCCATCCACCCATACAACGAAGACAGCGGGGTACCCAATTGATGCGCTGTTTCGCGCGCCATACCCACCCAAATAGAACGCTGTTCATTGTTTTTAATCTGGCGAAAACCAATATATCCCACAGACACAAAAAGTGCAGTTACTCCCAATGCCACATAGGGCAACCAAGACAACCGTTTGACCAAATCAGATTCACCATAATGCAAATACCAGATCTCGGGTTCTTTTGCAACGGGCTTGTTGTCTGGCCCCCATTCTACGCCCGGAAACTCAAAAGGGATTGCCGGCGTTTCCAAATCTAGGTCTTTAACAATCACGTTTACTTTCTTAACCACCTCTGGTGTAGGATTTTCCCACTCCACACCAATCGCTTTCCAATATCTCGGTTCACCCTTCGCATCGGTAATAACCACAGGAAAATTGGGATACTGAACTGTTTCAAAAACTGTTTCTTGATAGAAACCGCCCTTAGAAATATCAATATTATCTAGCGTAGCAATGCTGTGCATAAAGGCATAAAGCTTCCCCATGCGATTGGCTTCACTGCGCATCGGGCGCACCACCCAAAAATGGGCATATAACAGAAAAACGAGAATTACCACAACTGCTGATAAGAAAAAATAAGCGCTAAACTGCCGTTGGCTGGCAATACGAATACGCAAGTCGCCCAACCAGATCCGAAAGCGATTATCAGGCGCCAAACCCATTTTCCGACCACGCGGAACGTCTTCAGTAGTTATCGACATAACTTATGATGCCCATCCTAAAAGAGGTACCCTCACCGAGCCGGTAAGTAAACATTCAAGAATCGTTGGGATAAGGAGGTGCCTCCATTCCGACCCATTTGCCACCATCTTCCACCTTTAACCATACATATTATCCCGTTTCTGTTTCCAAAACGTCTGATTTGGCGTCCGGTTCCATCTCCCATTCAAAATATCGGCGATAACGCAACAAAACATAAGCGCCAATGCCAACAGCAAACCACAAGGTACACAATCGAACCACAAGTGTCGCTCCCACAGCATCGGGGCGCATAACACCTATATAGAGCAACAACCCGACCATACTTCCTTCGGTAGACCCCAAACCACCCGGTAACAAGGTTGCCGCACCAAAAAGGGTTGCAAAACAATATATGAAGGTTGCGGCAACAACGCCTACACTCTGAACGCCAAAACCCTTTAACACAAAATAAAATGCCAAACATTCCGAAAACCAAGCCAGAAGCCCCAATGCAACACCGCGAAACAATGCGGGCATTGTAATTAATCGGGCCAAAGAGTCATACCCCCGATGCAACGCATTTCCAAAACGATTTAAAATCGGCAGTTGCGCAAAAAGCCCAATACATCCGTGCATCAACCGGGGCACACCCAAAGCCAAAACGCCCAGGAACAGCACCGCACTTCCAATAAGCAACGGCATCAGGCCCACCTGAAACGAATAAACACCTATCAACCCCAAAAAGATCAGTGAAATCACATCCGTTAGGCGTTCACCAATCACAGCCGGCACACTTTGGCTAATGGGTGTTTGAAGGCGTTCTTTTATAAAATACGCCTTCAGTAACTCGCCTGCTTTCCCTGGTGTGACCGATAAAATCAACCCCGCTAAAAACACCACCAAGCTTTCGCGCCAGTGCAACGCAATGTCCAATTGATGCAGATAATACTGCCACCTCAAAAATCGCAATCCATAGTTCACAAGTGCAAGGAATAGGGCAAGTGGCAGAAAAACCCAGTCAAAATGCAGCAAAGCATCGGACAAATTGCCCCAATCGGCGTACAAACTCAAAGCCAAAAACACAACAGCCGACAGGCCAATTGAAAACAATAACTTACGCTTCAGTCTCTCAATCATGCAACCTCAACATAAAAAACGCCTTTATCCGTTTATTCACCCGATCATACTATAAATAAGCCCGCAACACCCATAAAGTCAATGCGGGAAAAAGAGGTTGCAGAAAGTAGGGCTTTATCATATATTTTTTTCCCTATATTGACTATACGAACTCCACTCATGCTGTAAACCGACAGAAAGGGGTGAGTCCAGGTATGCCTGGTATCATGGTTCGCGACGATGAACCGTTCGAAAGAGCGTTGAAGCGATTTAAGAAAGCGTGCGAAAAGGCTGGCATTATTTCCGATATGAAGAAAAACCAACACTTTGAAAAACCAAGTGAGCGTCGGAAACGCAAAGTTGCTGCTGCTAAGCGCAAACGTATCAAGATGGAAAATTTTAGTTAAGCCTTGTTGGCAATGTATATCGAAAAAGCGATAATCTCACAAAGAGGTTGTCGCTTTTTTGGTAACAATCTTAGGAGTTGCCATGAATATTGTCGACATCGTTCTCGCTCTCGGTCTGTTTTGGACAGCACGAAAAGGCTGGCAGATTGGTCTTGTCCAAACACTCTTAAGTCTGTTGAGCATTGTTTTGGCCTATGGTTTTGCACTCGCTTATGGCGAAAATGCAGCCCGCCAACTTCTTGACACCACAGAAGAGTTAGACGGGGGGACCGCGCTCTTGGGCTTTTTAGCCATTTTTGTAGTGGTACTCATAGCCTGCTATTTCATCGGTCGAACCCTCCACAAAGTCCTGCAAGCTTCACCTCTTGGCATTGTTGACTCTGTTGGTGGGGGCGCTTTGGGACTGGCCAAGGGGTTGTTGATCTTGGGCTTGCTCACTGTCTTTTTTAAGCAATACCCCATCCACAGCCGTGTGCCAACTCTCATCGAACAATCTGCCCTTGGTACCCCCGTACAAGACGCTGCATTGGTCATTGCCAATGTCGTCAAAACGATCTTTCCCAAAACAAAAAACTTTTTAGAAAGCATGGGCGTCAAAGGAGACAAAGCCCCGCCCCTGGTGGACAAACTCAATAAAAGTGCTGGCGAAGCCCGCAAAAGAATTGATGAACTCATAGACGAATCGCGCGAAAAACTTGGCAAATGACCTATGCATCTCTCAAATCACACCCTCATCACGCTCGAATTTGATAAAGTACGCCACCATATCTCCCAGCGGTGTGCCTCTCCCCTCGCCCGTCAAGAGATAACCCATCTGACACCCGTTTCAGACCCCATACAAATCGAGCACCGCCTACGCCCCGTCTTAGAATGCAGCAGCCTCATCGCTTATGACAGCCCCATTTCCATCCCTCACTTACCAGACATTCGCCGTGCGCTCATATCCAGTGCCCCAGAAGGCGCCATTCTCTCTGTGGTCGAACTCCTCGAAGTAGCCGAAATCCTAAACAGCAGCAGACGGTTGCACCAGTATTTAGATTCCCGCCGAACAAAATACCCTGCCCTATGGACAATTGTTGCACCCTTAACACCCTTTCCAGATATCGAGCAGAATTTAGAGCACGCGCTTGACCCCGCCACAGAAACCGTCAAAGACAGTGCAAGCTCTGAGCTTCGCAAAATTCGCCGCACCATAGAAACAACCCGCACCCGCATCAGAGAGCAAGTTGAACGCATCTTGGCCAAATTGCCCGACAATGTGGTACAAGACCGCCTCGTCACCATGAGGGGCGATCGATTTGTTATTCCCATTCGCGAAAACCAGAAACGCAAATTAGAAGGTCTTGTTCACGACCAATCTGCAAGCGGTGCCACCCTCTTTATTGAACCCATGGCCACCGTGGCACCAAACAACGACCTGCGCCAAGCAGAAATGGCCGAACAGCGCGAAATCAAACGCATTCTCATGCAACTGACCGCACAGATTGGCCAAGCGTCTGGCCCATTGCGTGACAATCTTGAAATCCTCTGCCAATTTGATGCCATTTATGCCAAAGCCTCCTTCGCTCGTGACCTCAAAGCAACCGAACCCATTTTTAATACCGAAGGCCGCATCATTTTGCGCAATGCCAGGCACCCCCTCTTGGTCTATCGCCTGCGCACAGAGGGTTCTGAAGAAGAAATTGTTCCGCTCAGTCTCACCCTGGGCACAGACCACCACACACTCATCCTCACTGGACCCAACGCTGGCGGCAAAACAGTCTCGCTCAAAACCGTTGGCCTTCACGCACTCATGGCGCAAGCGGGTTTGCCCATTCCGGCAGATGAAAAATCTGAGTTGCCTATTTTTTCTGGCATTTTCGCTGACATAGGTGACGCCCAATCTATCGAAAACGACCTCAGCACCTTTTCATCTCACATGCGCAATTTGATCAACATTGAACAAAATGCCGATGGCAATGCCCTCATCCTACTCGACGAAATAGGCGCCAGTACCGATCCGGATGAAGGTTCTGCCTTAGGAATCGCACTCTTAAACAGCTTTAACGAACGTGGTTGCCGAACCATAGCCACCACGCATCATGGTGCCCTCAAAGCCGTTGCGCACAGCACACCCGGCATGGTCAATGGTTCAATGGCCTTTGATGCCGAGACATTGACGCCAACATTTCACCTGCGAACAGGCATTCCTGGCAGCAGTTACGCATTTGAAATTGCCGAACGCTTGGGCCTTAATCCGGCTCGCATCGCAGAAGCCAGAGAACGTGTTGGCAGTGATGTTCGTCATGTCGAATCGCTCATCATCGACTTAGATGAGGCCTACCAACAGCACCTTGAAGCCTTAGAAGAGGTTCAGAACCATCAAACCGAATTAGATGCCTTAAAAGCAGACTTTGAAGCACGACTCAAAGAGGTAGAAGACCGAGAACGCCACCTCACACAAAACGCCAAAAGCGAAGCCAAACGTATCATTGATGATGCAAAAGCGATGATAGAACGCACAGTTCGAGAAATTAGAGAATCACAGGCCAACCGAGACACCATTAAAGAAGCCCACAGAACCATAGAGAAAGCCCAAAAAGAACTGGCCCCCCCATCTCCCCCAGTTCAGCCCAATCAACCCAGATCCCCGTCAGACGGTAAACTCCAGATAGGCGACCGTGTTTGGAGTCGTACTTTTGAACGTGAAGGGGTCTTGCTGACCCTTCCCCATTCTGGACGCGCAATGGTTCAAATGGACAACCTAAAGATGGAACTCAACGCATCAGACCTTGAGTTGCGCCAAAGAACCGAACCCGCCAAAGACGCGCCCAAATTTCCCAGTCGTATTTCTCCCAGCAAGCCCGACGTGTCCCTTGAATTGGATGTACACGGCCACACTTTTGAACAAGCCGTCGACAAGGTAGACCAATACCTCAGCGACGCCATATTAGCCAACCTCTCCCAAGCGCGCATCAATCACGGCAAAGGCACAGGCGTGTTGCGTCGCAAGATAAGCGCACACCTCAAACGACACCCCTCCATCAAAAACATCCACTCCGCCCCTCCCGAACAGGGCGACTGGGGTGTCACTGTGGTTGACTTCTTTTAGGACGGTTGGTCTCTCTTTCTATCTTGCCACCTTGCACAAATGCCATTTTGCATGTATTTTTGCTAACAAACCACCGTGTCAAATCGCAATCCTGATTAGGAATATCTATGCCTTTGCTCACATCTGACTTGCTCGTGGAACCTGACAAATATTGCAACTCCCTGACCGAATATTCCCGCCTTAAAACCCGCGTTGTGAACATTGGCGGTGTCCCCCTCGGTGGTGACAACCCCATTCGCGTACAATCCATGACCACAACCGATACCATGGACACCCAAGGCACTGTAGCCCAATCCATCCGAATGATCGAAGCAGGCTGCGAATACGTGCGCATCACGGCACCCAGCCAAAATGAAGCCCGCAACCTCGAAAACATCAAAAAAGAATTGCGAACCCGAGGATATGACGCGCCTTTGGTAGCCGACATTCACTTCACGCCCAATGCCGCAGAAATTGCGGCCCGAATAGTCGAAAAAGTGCGCGTGAACCCAGGCAACTACGCCGACAGGAAAAAATTCCAAATTATAGAATACACGGATGTACAATATGCCGAAGAACTCGACCGCATTCGTGAAAAATTCACCCCCCTTGTCAACATCTGCAAAGAATATGGCACCGCGATGCGCATTGGCACCAATCACGGCTCCCTTTCAGACCGCATTATGAGCCGCTTTGGTGACACACCACTTGGTATGGTCGAATCAGCCCTCGAATTTGCCCGTATTTGCGAATCACTCAATTATCACAACATTGTCTTTTCCATGAAATCCAGCAACACACAGGTGATGGTACAGGCTTATCGCCTCCTCGTTCACAAGATGCTCGCAGAAAACATGGCCTATCCCCTTCACCTCGGCGTCACCGAAGCCGGTGATGGAGAAGATGGCCGCATCAAATCCGCCGTCGGCATCGGCACCCTCTTAGAAGACGGTCTCGGCGACACCATTCGGGTCTCCCTTACAGAAGACCCCGAAGCAGAGATTCCTGTGGCACAAGACCTTGTCGCACGCTACCGCAATCGCCACGATCACGCGCCCATTCCCAACGTAAAAACCAGCCCAATAGACCCCTTCTCTTACACACGCAGACAAACTTCTCGCGCGGGTAAAATTGGCAGTACCCAAGTCCCCATCGTGATCGCCGCGCCACCAGCCCCTATCACACCTGAATCCCTCAAGCCATTTGGTTATACCTATGATCCAGCACTCGACAAATGGCATATTGGTGATATGGCAGTTGACTACATTTATATTGCAGATCAATCCTTAGACTTTAAACTTCCCGGCACCCTTCAAGTCATACAAAAAGCGTCTGCATGGTCAGCCAATCCTGCGGGTCACCCTCTATTCTCGGCCAGTGAGTATCGATCCGACACCAAAAAATCTGACCAGATTAATTTCGTCCAAGTTCAACTTGCAGAGATGGATACATCACTTACCCAAACTATTACAGAAGATTCTACAGCCGTTCTCATCTTATCTACAACCAACACCCACGCAATGCCCGAACTGCGACGCGCCTTCTTCACGCTCGCCGAAAATAATTGCCCCGCACCCGTCGTCATCCACGGTGTTTATACCCAAACCGGTGACGCCTTTATGCTCGGCTCCGCAACAGATGTAGGTGCTTTATTCACCGATGGGTTTGGCGATGGCATTTGGCTCGAATCGGAAAACACGGATAACAACACCATCAACCGCACCGCATTTGGTATCTTGCAAGCCACACGCACCCGCATCTCCAAAACAGAATACATCTCGTGCCCTTCGTGTGGTCGCACCCTCTTTGACCTACAAGAAACCACCGCCCTCATTCGCAACCAGACAACCCATCTCAAAGGTGTCAAAATTGGCATTATGGGCTGTATCGTCAATGGCCCTGGAGAAATGGCCGACGCCGACTACGGCTACGTGGGCAGCGGCCCTGGCAAAATCACGCTCTACAAAGGCAAAGAAGTTGTCAAGCGCAACATCCCCACGGAAGGTGCGGTGGATGAACTCATCGGTCTCATCCGAGAGGGTGGCGATTGGGTAGAACCCTAAGAACAATGGACAACCAAGATCTAAACACTTGGCAATGGGTTCGCTTGATCAAAAGGAATGAAGGGGATACACTGCCAAAGTTTCTCTTTACAAAGGGGTGGCAATTCTCAAGTTGAAGTTTTCTACAGCACAGACATGTTTAAAAACTCAGAGAGACACACCCTATCGAATCCCCCACTCTAATTTTGGAATTTTTATTTTTTGTTTTTTCGTTTATTTTTCTCCCGCCACCAATAAGACACCGAACGATCCCTCTCCCCAGAGAAGTCATACGCCATGGCCTTATTACCCGAAGAACTCATTGACCAGATCCGTCAATCAGTCGATATCGTTGATGTTGTATCCGATCATGTCGTGCTCACGCGAAAAGGGAAGAGTTTTCTGGGCATCTGTCCGTTCCACGATGACTCCAGCCCCTCTATGAATGTGTCACAAGACAAGCAGATCTTCAAATGCTTCTCGTGTGGCGCAGGCGGCAACGTCTTTACCTTTTTGCGCGACATTGAAAACATCAGCTTTATCGAAGCGGTGCGCAAATTGGCCGAACGTGCCGGCATCAATTTACCCGACACACGTTCCGAGACGCCTCAGCAGCAAGAAGCCTACGACGAACTCTATCGAGCCAACGAACTCGCCTACAAATACTTCCATCACATGCTTACAGAAGATGCACAGGGTGAGCAAGCCAAAGCCTATCTTGAAAACCGCGGCATCAGTCGCGAAATTATGGACACGTTTGGCATCGGGTATGCCCTCAACGCTTGGGATGGATTTCTTCAGGTCGCTACCCGCCGTGGTTTTTCACCTCAGGTGCTTGAACGAGCAGGTCTCATAACGTCTCGACAAAACGGCGGTGGTTTCTATGACCGATTTCGTCACCGTGTCACTTTCCCCATTGAAGCCAGCACGGGCCGCACAGTCGCATTTGGTGCCCGCGCTTTAGACCCCGAAGAACAGGCCAAATACCTCAACTCGCCCGAAACCCCTGTCTATAACAAAAGTGCCACACTCTATGGGCTTTGGCGGGGCCGAGATGCCATACGCAATGCAGGTCAAGCAATTGTGGTTGAAGGATATATGGACCTCATTTCACTGGCGCAATTTGGCATAGAAAACGTAGTCGCTTCCTCGGGAACAGCACTCACATCCGACCACGCACGCCTCCTTCGCCGATATGCTTCACGTGTTGTACTCATCTTTGATGGCGATGCGGCAGGCACCTCGGCTGCCGTGCGAGGCATTGGCTCCCTCTTTGAAATAGGCCAAGAAGCTCGTGTGGTCGCCCTTCCAGAGGAACACGACCCCGACAGTTACGTACGCGAACACGGTGCCGAAGGATTTCAGGCCCTCATTGAACGGGCCGTTTCTGCGCCGGATTTTCTCGTGGAACAGATTGCCAAACGCGAAGACCTCTCAACCTTTGATGGCAAAGCCAGAGCAACCCACGAACTGGCAGAACTCATTGGTCGCATTGGCGACCAAGCCTTGCGCCAATTCTTGATCAAAGATTTGGCCGAAAAAATGGGATTATCTGAAGATGCGTTCATCCAGGTCGTTCAAAATGACAGACGTCGCCCGCCAACCCAGCGCAGAGCCCCCCAACAAACAGAAGCTGTTCAGCCACCTTTTGATCCACGCCCACGTGCAGAGCGCGAACTGCTTCTATTGATGATGCAGGGCAATGAAACTGCCGATGCAGTGCTGCAACACATTCCCCCCGCTGATTTTTCAAATGGCACCTATCGTCAAATCGTTGAACAGATTGCGCAAAACCGAAAACAGAACCACCCAGTAGACGCCGCACACCTCATTGACCAAGTTGGCAATCAACAATTGTCACGTATTATATCCGACATGTCTTTAGAACTCGGTATTGCCGACCCAAACCAAGAGGTTTTCCCGCTACCAGATTATATTCGCAGATTTCAAGTCAAGAGCATAGACCAAAAGCGCAACGAAATAGAAAAACAGCTTCGGTCTCAAATCACCCCAGAACAACAACGCGAAATGATGGAGCAGCACAGGGTTCTCACTGCACAAAAACGGGAATTAATAAACCCCGTTGCCCAGGCAATATCAACATAAGTTCGTACAAAACTTGAAATTTAGGTTGCGCTAAGACAGACCCTTCCTTATCTTTGCACGGTTATTTGAAAGTTCTTTTGTAAGCATTGCTTTGGGCGCATAGCTCAGTCGGTTAGAGCGGCGGACTCATAATCCGTTGGTCCGGGGTTCGAGTCCCTGTGCGCCCACCAACCCAAAACGATGAATATTTCGGCATCAATTCAAAACGCCGAAATATTCATCGCAAATACCCCTCAAAAAGAGCACGTAAAGCAGACTGGAATTTTCTGGACTTTTGTCTGTATTGCATTATTTTACAGTCTCTTCGGTTCATTTTTTGCCCATTTCGAAATATGTGGAGGATGCGAGTGCAAACCATCACCAAAGCAGATCTTGCCAAAATTCTCGCAGACGATCTAAATTGCAAGAACACGCAGGCCAAGCAAGCTGTGGATGTCCTCTTTGAGACTTTGGCCGATGCCATCGTTGATGGCGAACGCATTGAAATTCGAGGATTTGGAAGTTGGGAAGTAAAAGAAACCAATGCCAGGCCCCGCGCTCGCAACCCCAGAACAGGTGCCGAAGTATTTGTTCCGGCCCGTCGTAAGGTTCGCTTTAAGCCAGGGAAAATTCTCCGGGACGCGCTGTCCAAACCCATGGAGGGTGCCCAACTCACTGCCGAGAGTCCCGATGATGCCGACAATGACGTATAGATTAACTTGATTATAAAAAAACCGGAGCAGAATATCTTCTGCTCCGGTTTTTTTATTTCCATCTCTAGCACTACAACTGCTCATACAACCCTTCAATTTGACTCTCTACCTTTCGCAATTGACGGCTCAAACGCTCCCCTTGTTTAAAATCTCTTTTTTCAAACGCAACCTTCATCCTTCGTTCAAGCCCCAACTTTTCATTCTCCAAACCTTCTATTTGTTTTTCGACTTCCAAATCCAAAACGTGTGGAGACTCTGCACCCGCGCCTTCCCGTCGTTTTGCCCAAAACTCAGAGAAGTTCCCAACATGAGAATGCAATTTCAGATCCTGTAGTTCGATCACCCGTTCTGCAATTTTATCCAAAAAGTATCGATCGTGTGAAATGACCAAAAGAGTGCCATCAAAACCTTCAAGCGCATCTTCAACACGTTCCCGAGACATGATATCCAAATGGTTGGTGGGTTCATCCAACAACAACATATTCGCGCCCGACACCATCAACTTGGCCAACTGAATACGGCTTTTTTCGCCTCCACTGAGGTTGCCAACCTTTTTGTCTAAATCTTGCCAACCAAATAAAAACTTGGCCAACACAGCAAAACCTTGGTCCCGATTTAATCCCCCTTCACGGCAAACCTCCTCCAAAATCGTACGATCCCCATCCAATGTTTCATGCTCTTGGGCATAATAACCCAGCTGGATTCTGGGCCCAATGCGCATCACGGGGTGTTCCCACGCTGCCTCATTCACAATATCTTTAAAAAGAGTAGACTTGCCCGTGCCATTGCCCCCAACCAACCCGGCGCGCTCCCCAAACTGCAACAAAAAGTCCACACCCGTAAACAGAACCCGATCCCCCACCTTTCGCTCATATTGGCGTAGTTCAAGCGCAATCTTGCCACTGCTTTGCGTCGCGCCAAATGTAGGGTCGATCTTGCGACGGTCCATCACCGGTTTATCCATGCGATCCATTCGATCCAAATACTTGGTCTTGGTTTTCGCCCGTTTTGCATTCTTCTCACCGCCCCAAATTTCATACCGCGTAATCATCTCCTCCAACCGCTGAACCTCTTTCTGCTGATCATCAAACGCCGCTTTCTGCTTGATGAGCTCACGCATTTTCTCTGCCCGATAAGCCGAATAGTTCCCTGAATAGGCGACAGCCTTCCCATCTTCAATTTCAACAATCCGATTCACTACCCGATCCAACAGATACCGATCGTGGGAAACCAGAACGACCGTTCTATCAGACTCCTTTAAGAATCCTTCCAACCACGACAACCCCTCAAAGTCCAAGTGGTTACCTGGTTCATCCAAAAGTAACAAATCGGGTTCACCCAACAAAATCTTGGCCAACGCCACCAAATTCTTTTCGCCACCACTGAGCACTTTCACCGAACGATCTGCCCAACCTATAATACCCAACCCATCCATAATCGCGTCAATCTTGGCCTGGCTGGCATATCCTTCCGCACGGTCAAAAGCCTCTTGCAAACGACTATACCTGTTCATGACCTGATCCAATTGGTCCCCACTCACAATGGACATCTGCTGCTCCAAAAGCCGCATATCCGATTGCATCTTTACCAAATTCTCAAAAACAGACGCGATTTCTTCCCGCACGGTTTCACCCGCATCAAAGATCAGATGCTGTGCCAGATACCCCACCGACATTGCGCGGGTTTTATTGATTGTGCCCGCAATAGGTGCTTCCATTCCTGCAATCATCTTTAAAATGGTGGACTTGCCACATCCATTCTCACCAATCAAGCCGACCTTTTCACCTTTTTGAACTTGAAAGGTCACATCAGTCAAAACATCCTGCGCACCAAAGGCCATTGCGATATGATGCAGTTCTAATATTGTCATTGCACGATCTTTCATAAAAAAAGGCTGTGGTCACAAAAAGTGCCCACAGCCTAAAAAATAAACGCCGCGAAAATATCGCGGCCTAAATTTCTAAAATTATTATACTTAGATATCATCAGGCGATACTTTTTCATTCACGCATGGGCACACTTATCCTATGAAACACACTTTAGGACGCGGACTTTCTGACCAAAAAAATGATCACCGTTTTGTAGCCGATTGATATGTGCGTGTTCGGAAAAGTCATTTTTATTTATATCCAATTAAAGGGAATTGCAAGTCCCAAAACTAACGCGATCCCTTACCAATGTCAAGCTTTCTGTAAATTTCGAGCAAGTTTTGGAAGCTTGCGTGCATCTTAGTAGATAGAACCGATGCCAGAAAGGTTTCGACGAGTATCCTAAATATGAATCGCCTCTTTATGCACCGCCAAAGCCGCCTCTTTCACTGCCTCTGGCATGGTCGGG
>JBLHJX010000080.1:0-19609 GCA_047619225.1 Candidatus Latescibacterota bacterium | reverse complement strand
ACCGTCTTATTTTTCAAACAAGCATCGCGCACCAAATCGGCCTCGGCCATAGAACACGCCATTGCCTTTTCCAAATACAACATCGGCACACCCAATTCGGCCACCGCAACCCCCAACTCGGCATGGTTTTCTCCTTTCGTACATACCGCCACCATATCGGGCTTTTCTTTTTCAATCATTGCCACATAATCATCATACAAAGCCTTGGTGCCCCACTTCGCCCCAAAAGCATCGCGCTTTTCAGGCAATAAATCTGCCCCAGCAACCAATTCCAATCGATCACTGTGCGCACAACACGCCGCAATAGAATACGGCAATGCCACCGCAGGATAGTCCACCACCTCTTCGTCAATGGTGCTGCCCATCCGTCCCAAGCCAATAATCGCCACACGACAAACGTTCATAATCGTCTCCTTTTTGAATAAACGCCAATATAAGCGTCCATTGGTTCAGAGCAAGTCAAAACATTGCACATTGACAAGAGAAAACAAATTCGGCAAATTCTACACCAGGGGGTTCTGTCAGTAAACGACATGACCTATTTAAAAGGGCAAACATGAACGACAGTCACAAAACCAAGCAGCAACTCATAGACGAGTTGCAAACGCTTCGTGCACAGATACAATCCACACCTGATGCAAACATCCAACCACCCAACCAACAAAGACACAATGCGCTGTTGCAAATCAACCGCACCATTCAAGATATGGTGCAAGCAACCGACCTTGTAAAAGTCATCGGCACGCTTCATGACCAACTGCAACACGCACGCATTCCATTTTCAAGTCTGAGCATCCATCACATCATAAACGAAGACACCTGCCAGGTTAAATCCTATCGCATCATAAAAACAGGTGCCTTTCGGGCAAATATATCGGTCAACAAAAGCACCGTAGCAGATTGGAAAAGCGGCACCACCATTTATCGCCCCAATATTGAAAATGACCTTCAGGGTTTGCCAAAAGATTATTTAAACTATGCATACCAAACCCAAGGTCTACACGTGCGCTCGATGCTCAATGCGCCGTTCAACTGTGGTGTTTTGGTGCTCAGATCTGAACAGGCAGCAGCATTTCCACCAGAAGATATTCATTTTATCGAACAAATCTCCCAAACCCTCTCCTTAGGTATTTCTCGGGCAGAAGACCTATCACAAAAAGAGACACAAATTGAGGAGATCGAAAATATTTATAGGTCTATACCCATTGGGTTATTTGTCATTGATCGTGATTTGCGACTGATCAGGTTTAATGCGAGATTGGCAGAAATCAATGGGCTTCAAGACAAAGACATTGGGCGAACACTCTACGATATTATTCCCGACCAAATCCAAGAACGCGAACAGCAATTTAAACACATCTTCGAGAGCGGCAAACCTGCTCTCGGTATCAAGGTACAGGGGCATACACCCAATGAACCTCATGTGCCTAAAACCTGGTTGGCTAGTTATTCTCCACTTAAATCTGCAATAGGTGAGGTAGATCGTATTCTGGGTGCGGTTGTAGACATTACCGAACTTGAAAAAACAGAACAGGCCCTGCAAGAAAGTGAAATACAACACAGGAAAGTGCTCGAAAATGCTTTAGATGGCGTAGTCTCCGTGAATGATCAAGGCGAAATCATCCGTTGGAATCGCCAAGCCGAAATCATATTTGGGTGGTCCTTTGAAGATATAGAAGGCAACATACTCACCCAAACCATCATTCCTCCCAATAACCACACAGCCCATCTTGAAGGATTCAAACGGTTTCTGGCGACGGGCGAAGCATCGCTCTCACATCAGCGCATTGAAACATTGGCCTTGCACAAAGACGGGCACACATTTCCAGTTGAATTATCCATCGTACCGATCAAATTAGAAGACGGATACACCTTTACGGCTTTTGTCCGCGATTTGTCCGAACGCAAACAAATGGAGGCCGAACGCGAACGATCGCAACGCTTGAGAGCTTTGGGTGAGATGGCCGCAGGCATCAGCCATAACCTCAACAACATCCTCACAGGCATTTTAGGGCCTGCACAAATGTTACAGCTTACACACCCAGACCCACAAGTGCTTGAAGAAGTCGACGTCATTATCACTGCCGGTCTAAGAGCCCGCGATATTGTCAGCCGTCTCAACAAAGGGTGGCGCACCGATACAGAGACTTTAGAAGCCACCGACATCAACCAAGCCATCTCCGAGGCCATTCAAGCGGCGCGCCCACGCTGGAAAGATGCGCCAGAATCGCGTGGCCTCAGTATTGAAGTGCACCCACATTTGGCAGATGTACCGCATATCCAAGGTACCCAGTCCGGTCTCTATGACATCATAATCAACCTCATTTTCAATGCTGCTGATGCCATGCCCAAGGGTGGGCTTATTTCATTGACCACCATACAAACAAAAGATCACGTCCGCCTGCTTGTCAGCGACACAGGCACAGGCATGTCAGCAGAGACGCTCGAACGTATTTTTAATCCATTTTTCACAACCAAAGGAGAAGTGGGCACGGGTTTAGGGCTTTCCACTGTTTATGGCACCATCAACCGATGGGGCGGAAAAATTGATGTCGCCAGCACACTCGGGCAAGGCACCACATTTACCTTAGATTTTGCCATTTGGGAAGGTGACGAAATTGAGCGCACAGAACAAGCACCCCAAAAAGCAACAGGTAGAACCTGTCGCATTTTAATTGTTGAAGATGATGAAATTGTCACACGTGTATTAGACCGTACTTTGTCATCACACCAAATAGATACCGTATCATCCAGCCAAGAAGCTTTAGAAATCTTTGCTCCCAACACATACGACGTTCTCATCACCGACTTGGGGTTGCCCCACCTGCCCGGCGATCAATTGGCACAGCAGCTCCGCCAAAAAGACCCCAACCTCATCACCATCCTCATTTCGGGCTGGGAACTCTTACCCAATGACCCTCGACGTGCTCATTTTTTCGCCTTCGTTCAAAAACCTTTTCACGACCTAGACAGCTTCCGACAAATAATCACCAAGGCCTTAGAGAGCAAAGACCAAACAAAGACACCATAAGCACTTCTCACAAAAAACCTTCACAGTCACAAAGCCCCTAAATGACATTTATTTAGGGGCTTTGTGTGTCAAAAGGCGACAAAGCACTCGAAACCACACCTACACCCGAAATCGAGAACCTTTACCCTTTATTAAAATAGCCAATCAAATACTTAAGAAACAACTACTAATATAGATTAAATGTCAAAAACAAATTTCTGGCATTCCCTTTGCTGGAGAATACTTAGAACAAAAATCATAAAACAATCAGACCAACCAACATGTGTCGAAAGATCTAATCGATGACAGTCCTCCAACTCATCGCTGTTTTTGCTTGCCTTGCGTGCATTTTGTCCAAATGGATATTTGCACTCAAACAGTCGCGTATGGAACACGTCCTTGATATTGAGCGCACAAACTACAAAAAAGTACGCAACGAACTCAATCAAATCACTCAAAAACACAAAGCATTGGTACACACGCAAAAACAAACTCAGGCCAAGAGTGTGACCTCACAGCGCAATATTGGGCGCTTGAACCAAACCAAAAACGTACTGGTAAACCAGGTTGGAAAAGAAGAAGAACTCAAAACCCGACAAAAAGAAATGATTTCACAATTGCAAAAGCTTGGGTAAGACATGAATGTAGACCTTTTATTTGTTGGGCTCATATTTGTTGGTTTGTTCCTCACCATTAAAGTGACAACAGAAGGGTTGCGTCAAGTCAATGAGCAAAATCTCAAACTGACACAGTTTCAATTGGCCACCCAACAATGCCAATTAAAGGTTGCCGAAGATACAGAGCACGTGAAACTGCTAGAAGAAGAAGTAAAACAGCAAGAACGTGATTTTGCGGCTGTGGCAGACAAAGAAAACAGTTTGAAATCGCAGGTTCGCGAGTTAAAAGAAAAAGCGCCCAAACGTGCCGGAACAACCAGAATGGATCTTTAGGCGTTGTTTTTTACCCGTCTGACAGAGTGGGAATTAAAATTTGACAAATAGAATTTAAAAATCATATACTATAAGCAGGTAAAAACCAGTCGAAATACACAGCCAAACCCCACCCAAAATTCAATGGCACCATGATTCCTCATATTCTCATCGTTGACGATGACCAAACACTTCGAACAGCCTTAGGTCGCTGGATTTGTAAACAAGGTTGGACCCACACAGAAGCTTCCCATGCACATGATGCAATGGATATCTTAGTATCACAAGAGATCGATATTGCCCTTGTTGATGTGCGACTGCCAGACATAGACGGTCTCGAATTGTCCCAAAACATTCTTCGCTTAAATAGAGACATCCCCATTTTGTTGATGACCGCTTTTGCCGACTTAGAAACCGCTCGGCAAGCGTTAAACGTTGGCGTGTATGAATATTTCGCCAAACCATTCGACTTTAAAGACCTCCGTGCAGGCATTGACCGTGCCCTCCAACACCGAAAACTGGCCCAAGAAAGTCGTGCGCATCACGCCAAACTTGAACAAGAAGTAGCCGAACGCACGCAAGAACTCACCCTCATCAATGCCCAGCTACAACGTGAAATTGAAGATCGCAAAGAAATGGAACGCCAACTTGTTCAGTTTGAACGTTTGGGTGCACTTGCCGAAATGTCTGAAGGCGTGAGTCACAACCTCAACAACATCCTAACAGGTATTTTGGGTCCCGCACAACTCATCGAACTCCAAAGCAAAGATGAAGATATCTTAAGTGAAGCACGTGTGATTCGAGAAGCCGCGCTACGAGGTGCAGATTTGGTCAAGCGACTTGCAATCTCTGTGCGAGGTGAAAGTGGTGAGCTACACGCTGTTGATGTCGAAACAACCATTCACGAAGCCATCCTAACAGCACAGCCACGATGGAAAGACGAAGCAGAAGCCGCAGGTATCCAAATAAAAATTGAAACACATCTACAACCCACCCCTCACGTGCGTGGCACGGCTGCGGGTTTACACAACATATTGCTCAACCTCATCTTCAATGCCGTTGATGCCATGCGCAAAGGCGGCACCATCACGCTCACAACAACAGCAACAGATGGCACTGTCCAAATCGCAGTGTCCGATACCGGTGTTGGAATGAACGAAGAAACAAAGCGTCGTGTTTTTGAGCCTTTTTTTACCACCAAAGCCGAAGTCGGCAAAGGCCTGGGCATGTCGGGCGTGTATACCTCAATTGCACAGTGGGGCGGCCAAATAGATTTAGAAAGCATACCCAATGAAGGTACAACGGCAATTGTTCATTTGCCCATCTGGACACAAAACGACACAGACAACCGCCTATCGACACGAGCTGGCAACATCCTCATCGTCGAAGACGAAAACATCGTGCGCGAATTTTTGACCCGCACATTATCTCCCCACCACCAAGTCGATGCGGTTTCCGATGGTATAAAAGGCTTGGAATTATTCTCCCAAAAAACCTACGATGTTGTACTCGTTGATTTAGGCATGCCCAATTTACCGGGCGACCAAGTCGTTGAGCGCATGCGCAAAATTTCACCCCACATCAGTACCATTCTCATTACGGGGTGGCAACTATCCAAGGATGACCCTCGGTATCAGGCCTTTGATTTTCATTTACAAAAGCCTTTTGAATCGGTTCAAAAAGTCATCACCGTTGTTGCCCAAGCCATTCAAGCCTACGATAACAAAAAAACAAACGCCCAATAATCCTCCCCCCTCTCTACTTGCAATTCAAACGCGCCCCTCCTATATCCCAAACACCATCATATCCCACCCGCAATGCAAAAAGAACATAGACAATTATAACGCCATGCATTGCACCTCTCCTTTTTTCTGTCTATATTGTTTTGGGCACCAAGCAAGTTACAATATCAACTCGTTTCTGGAGTCAAAACATGTTAGAAACGCGATTAGAATTAGGTCTCAAAGATCAAGGACAATTGTTGTCAAATGAAGAATTTGCCAATGCCCACTTTGATGAACCCTATCGATACGAGCGCATGGGAGGGAGACTCATCGTTATGTCGCCAAGCGGATTAGATCACAGCCGAATGATTTCAATCATTCTCAAGCAACTTTTTCGATATGACAGTCAAAACGAAGATGTCATTAATTTAATTGTGCCTGAGGGCTGGCTAAGAACGGGTGATGGCCAAGATCGAATGGCCGATATCGCAGTCTATCTCACAGAAAATGCCACATCAGTCGATCACATCTATGACTTGGTTCCCGATCTCATTTTTGAAGTCATCAGCCAAGGCAGCGAAGAACGCGACTATGTCATCAAACGCAAAGAGTATTTCGATGCAGGCGTTTCCGAATACGTCATCGTAGACCCCTTTCGCAAAGTCATAACAGTGCTCACACGTGGCGATCACGAATATACCGATCGCGAAATCCAAAATGGCGCGCTTTATCAATCGAGTCAACTGCCCGATTTTGAATTTCAGACCAACATACTCCCATGGTAAAACAATCAGCTTAAACACACAAAATGACCGCTCCGATTTAGAATTGGAGCGGCCATTTTGCGTTTGTCCCATAAATACATTCACGCCCGAAAAGAGCGTCTTTCCCTTTGGCATTTATGCACGCTTTTCCTATCTTCTATCCTACTATAGATAAGGAGTGTCTTTGTGGCCAAAACCAATGCCGCGAGAATCTTAGATCGCCTCAAAATCACCTACGAAACCAAAACATATACGGTTGAGGAATCAGACCTTAGCGCCGAACACGTTGCCGATCTTCTCAACATGCCAGCAGAGCAAGTGTTCAAAACCTTAGTGGCACGCACCGACAAGCGCGATATCGTCTTGGCCTGTGTACCAGGCAATTCAGAACTCAACACCAAAGCACTCGGTGCAGCAGCAGGCGGCAAACGTGCCGACCTCGTCGCGCTCAAAGAAGTACAAAGCCTCACCGGATACATCCGAGGCGGTGTTTCTCCTCTTGGCACCAAAAAACCACTACCCGTTTATATCGACCAGTCAGCACAACAATGGCCCATCATATCCATAAGTGCAGGCCAGCGTGGCACACAAATACTTATCGATCCCAACAATCTCATAATAGCCACCCATGCTATCCTATGCCACATAACAAAATAAATCAGTGAGACGGCACCATCTCCTATACTCTGTCTCCCACTTTTCACTTTTTACTTTGATCCTCTCCTGCCTTTAAAGGACTTTCACCATGCCCAGCACAGTCACCATCCTCGGCGGCGGCAACACCGCATTTGCCACCGCAGCCAATCTCACACTGAAAGGCTTTGAGGTTACCCTCTACGAAATTCCAAGTTTTGAACACATGTTCGAATCCATCCAAGACAACAACATCATTCACCTCTTGGGTGTTGAAGAAACAGGGGCCGCTAAAATTCATCGCATTACGACAGACATTGAGGTAGCCCTAAACGCCTCAAATCTCATCTTACTCATCGTACCGGCCTATGCGCACAAACCCTTTGCTTTGGCATGCGCGCCTTATCTCACCACCCATCATACAGTCGTACTGATGCCCGGCACACTTGGCACACTCGAATGGGCAACCTTGCTTCGCAAACAAGGCGGTGCAATGCCCACCCTCGCCGAAGTAGACACCGCGCCTTATGTCTGCCGAAAAACAGCCCCCGCTACCGCCACCATTTGGGGCACCGTCACGGGGCTTGGTTTGGGTGTGTTGCCCACATCCCAAACCGAGCGCGTCAAAAACCAACTCGATCCGCTCTTTCCGGGCATTCAAACCTATCCCACCGTCATGGCCAGTGGTTTGGCCGCCATGAATCCTGTTGTACATCCGGCAGGTGTGCTCATGAATGCGGGGCGTGTGGAATATTCCCATGGTGAGTTTTACTTCTACGAAGAAGGTGTTTCTCCTACCGTTGCCCATGTCATTATGGCCGTAGATGCCGAACGCCGCGCCATTGCCCAAGCCCTCGGTTATTCCCTCCCTGCCGCAAACGAAGCCTTTCACAATGCAGGGTTTGGCCCCAAAGGTGATTTGTGGGCCACCATCAATGGCAGCCGAATGCTCACCCAACTCAAGGCACCGGGTTCTCTTGAAAGCCGCTGGCTCACCGAAGACATTCCTTATGGTCTTTCTGCTTGGCACGACATTGGCAAACAATACGGCATTGATGCCCCACTGATGCAATCGCTTGTCAACATCGGCTCCGTTGTTATGGGTATCGATGGCTGGGCAACCGGGCGCAGTTTACCCGAGCTGGGCATTGAAGGCCTAAGCAAAGAACACCTGCAAACGTATTTAATCAGTGGCAATCTTGCGTGAACACATCCCAACAACTTTCTTTTAGTGCCACAGCACGTGGTTTGCGTGCCCTCATTTATACCAACGGTGCCTGGGGTGCTTGGGCACAAATGGTCAGCTTGCAAACCGCCGTTTTTACCGGGTTTGTACTCTATCTCGGTGCCACCGAATCCAGCGTGGCATACTTCATCTCCATTGGCTCATTCGCGAGCTTGGCACAAATCCTCTCCTCTACCCTGCTCATTCATCGCATCAAACGCAAAAAAACCTTCGTCATCTTAATGGGCTGCCTACACAACTTGTTCCGCTTTTCAGTGGTGCTTGTCCCATTCATCGTTTCCTCACACCATGTCCCCATCATTGCCACCCTCATCGGGCTTGGCATGTTCTGCTGGCATTGTGCAAGCCCCATCTTTAGTGGTTGGAATGCCGAAATCATTCCAGAAGACATTCGAGCCCGGTTTCTGGGTCGCCAAACCATTGCCAATCTTTTGGCCGGCATTGTGGCCAGTTATGCCGCCGGGTGGTATCTCGACCTATTTGATGACACCACCAAATACACGGGTTTTTTCACCATCTTCCTTCTGGCCACACTCCTCGGAATAGGAGGGTTCCTCAACCTATCACAGATACCCTTTCGAGCCAAAGCGTCCGACAATGAAACGGGCAATCTGCTCGTACCCTTTCGCAACAAACAGTTTCGAAATCTCCTGATCTTTTTTTGGGTTTGGAACTTTGCCTGGGGCGTTGGCAGCCCTTTTTACAGCGTTTTCATGCTCAAAACATTGCAAATCAGCTATTCCAATGTCGCCATCCTAACCAGCCTCTTTATGGCCGCAATGGTCATCGGGTCCAAGCTTTTAAGTGGTCTCATCGACCGATATGGCAGCAAAGCCATGCTGCAAATCCTGACCATTCCCTGTATACTAACCCCCATTCTTTGGGTCTTAAATCGGCCCGATTTTTATTGGCTCATTCCCTTGGCCATGATCCTCAATGGGCTCATCTTTTCAGGGATGCTCGTTTCCATCAATGCCTTGCTTTATGCCACCATACCCGAAAGTAGCAATCGCACGGCTTACTTTGCAGGTTGGTCCTGTGCCATCTTTTTAGCCCATGCTGTTGGGCCTCTTTTTGGCAGTGCATTGGTCGAGTGGTTTGAACCTGTTCACTTCCAACTCTGGGGTTTTGACGTTGGCAAGTTGCAACTCGTCTTCCTCGTAAGTGGAGGCCTTATGATCGTGCCCAACTTTCTTCTGCGCGCCGTGCAAGATAACAAAGGCACCACCTCCCGCGAGCTACTCGGTCAAGTGGGGCGTGGCAATTTGGTGGGCTACCTGTATAACGCGCTCGTTTTCGACTGGGCTCGCAAAGACACCAACCGCGCGCAGGCCATTCGAAAAATGGGCCGCTCACGAAGCCCCATGGCTTTAGACCAACTCATTCAATCCCTCAACGATGCCAACCCAGATGTCAGACGGCAAGCCGCACGAGGCTTAGGGGAAGCAGGCGCATCAGAAGCCATCCATCCTTTGTTAAATGAATTGCGCGATCAAGAATCAGATATTCGCGGAGAAGCGGCTGAGGCCTTGGGCAAAATCGGCAACCCCGATGTCATCGATCCCCTCATTGAAGCCTTAGACGATAATGACACACGTGTACAAATCAGTGCCATTCGCGCCCTATCCGACATTGGAGGGTCCGAAGCACAGGAATTGCTCTTTTGGAAATTTGCCGATCATTTTGATCGCGCCACATTCCCAACCCTGGCCGATGTCTTAGGAGCCAAACACGACCTTCGCATGATAAAACCCACACTCGACCGCATTCAGCATTTTCGTTCACCTGCTATCCGGCTCCAACTGCTCAACGCAATATGCCGAACACTGGGTGCCCGACGTCAATTTTACCGCCTCATCTCTCAAGACACACTCACCCGAGCACGCACGCTCGACGAATTGCTCAAAAACACACGCCAAATGATCAAGAGAGACCACATTCTCCCACGGGCAATTAAAACTCAGATACACACCCACTTAGAAGAAATTCATCGCACCTTTGACAATGGCGACACAGCTACTTTTTTAACAACCACACACACATTGGCAGAATACATTCAGGCAGAAGTCGACGAAAATACGGTAGAAGCGCTCGGTTCAGAAAGTGCATCCCAAATCGGGGCGGCCATCTTGGCCCTTCAAATCTTCTTAGATGAAGTGGCCAAACATGAAACAGAAGAAACACAAATCCTTTTTGTAATTATGATGCTTTGGTGTATCGCACAAGCCTTAGAATCTGTGTACTAAACTCTCTTATGAATAAAAACCTCTCACACAGCGAAACCGCCCGAGCACTGCGCGCCTTTATTTTTTCAAGTGGCATGTGGGGTTCTTGGGGCCAAGTCGTTGGCATTGGCACTGCCGTCTTCACAGGCTATGTCCTCTACCTTGGAGCCACCGATGCCCAAGTGGCCTACTTTGTATCCATTGCCTCATTGGCCAGCATCGGGCAAGTAATCTCGTCTGTCATAGCCCCTCATATCAAACACAAAAAGCGGTTTGTTTTTGTTGTGGGCATGTGCGAAATGATCCTGCGCTTTGCCATGATTTTGGCGCCCTTCTTTATAGAAGGCACAGCAGCCATTTTATTTGTGGGCACAATGTTGGGCTTGGCTCTGATCTGTGGACATACCATATCCCCTATTTACAATGACTGGTTGGCCACCATCATTCCCGAAGACATCCGGGCCCGATTTATCAGCCGCCAAACCATGGCCAACTTGCTCTCTGGCATGGCTGCCGCTTTTGCAGCCGGTAAATACATCGACTTATTCTCCGACGAAACCCGATATGCTGCCTTTTTCACTGCCTTTGTACTGGCTACCATTCTCGGTGTTGGCGGGTACATCAATCTCATGCGGGTGCCCTTTCGCGAACACATCACCGATGCCCCAGGCAATTTACTCACACCTTTTCGCGACCCCCCCTTTTTAAAACTGCTCCTCTTTTTTCTTCTCTGGAACTTTGCATTGGGCATCTCCAGCCCATTCTACAGCGTCTTTATGCTCAAAACCTTGCATATCGATTATGCAACTGTCGCTATTTTCAACAGTCTCTTTATGGGTGCAATGGTCATCGGTTATCGCATCTTAGGGGGGCTTGTCGATAAATATGGCGGCAAAGCCATTCTTCAACTCTTGGCCCCCCCCTGTATACTCCTTCCCATTTTATGGGTCTTTAATCGGCCCGATTTTTACTATCTCATTCCGGTTGTTATGGTTCTCAGTGGCCTCATCCATGCAGGCATCTTGGTCTCCGTCAACGCCATTTTATTTGGCATCTTGTCCGAAGGCCGCAACAAAACAACTTACTTTGCCGCATGGTCTACCACCGTCAATATGACCTACGCCATTGCCCCCCTTTTAGGCAGCGCACTCGTAGCCCATTTTGAATCCATTCATCTCCAATGGTTTCACATGCCCATTGGAAACCTGCAAATCAGTTTTTTGGCCACCAGTGTCGTTCTCATCATCCCCATTTTATTCTTACCCGCCATTTCAGACAAAAAACAAACCTCCCCAGGTGAATTGATCAACCAAGTCAGCCGAGGAAATTTGTTGGGTTATCTTTACGGCGCACTCTCTTTTCGATTGTCTTGGAATGACACCAATCGGGCACGTGCCGTTCGAAAAATGGGGCAATCACGCAGCCCCATGGCTTTAGATCAACTCATTCAAGCACTCAGTGACGCCAACCCCGAAGTGCGACGTCAAGCCGCTCAAGGGTTAGGTGAAGCAGGTGCAAAACAAGCCATCGACTCCCTCTTAGAAGAACTCAGAGACGAAGAATCCGACATTCGCACCGAAGCCATCGAAGCGTTGGGCAAAATTGGCGACCCTGGCATTATCGACCATCTCATTGAAGCACTCAATGACCCAGACACACGTGTGCAAATCAGCGCCATTCGCGCCCTTTCCGAAATGGGCAATGAAGAAGCCACAGAATTGCTCTTTTGGAAATTTGCCGATCATTTTGATCGCGCCACATTTCCCACACTGGCCGATGTTTTAGGAGCCAAACGCGACCTTCGTATGGTACGCTCCACATTAGATCGCATTCAAAATTTTCGCTCACCCACCATTCGCCTCCAACTGCTCAATGCGATCTGTCGCGCACTGGGTGCTCGGCGTCGGTTTTACCAACTCATTTCGCAAGACAATTTGGCGCGTGCCGAAAGTCTTGAAGACATGTTACATCAAACACAGCGTGCCTTCCGGCGCACACCCACCTTAGCATCTCACATTAAAAAACGCGTAGAAGATCTACTCAAAGAAATTCACAAGGCTTTTGACACCGACCAAACCGAGAATGTATTTGCACACACACAATCACTCGCCACATATTTAGAACACAACATAGACCAACAAACCGTAGAAGCCCTCGGACCAGAAACTGCCGCACGTTTGGGCGTTTCTGTCTTGACCCTCAATACCTATCTCTCCCAACCCGAACAACGCGAAGAACCCGTTCTGCGAATCGTCTTTTGCATTGTTTGCCTTTGGTGTATTGCAGATGCGCTCACATCCGAATAAACCAACAATCGATTATCGATGCCCTCCCGGAACCTCACCCTGCATCAATGGCCACCGACCAAAATTGCGATCTACAGCCACACCATCCACCGAAACGATCACCCATTGATCCTTGGGTGCGTGAACATCATACGCAATGGCAGAACCATCGGGCCATTTGAAATGGGTCTTCAAAACTTCAGCATCACCATTTGCCAAAATCAAACCCGCGAGCAAGTCTGTCGGTTTGCCATCAGGTAACACACAAAAAATGCCCAAATGATCTGTGGAATACACAGCCATGCGATGGCCTGCACGCTCGAAAATACGCCACGTATCATTTTCTGCGACAGCGATCCAATCCTTAGGCACCGACACAGGCCCCGCCGATACAGCCAAATTTTGATACACACCCGTATTATTCCACGTTTGATACGTTGTATCAGGTCCGGCCACCTGCAACAAACCTGACAGATCCATCACACCATCTTCAAGCATCAAAGTGGTTGGGCGTGCAACGCACTGTCGTGCTGGGTCATCTGCAACACCCCCTGCAGTAATCAAATAACCCGGTCCACCCGAATAAATTTCAGGCGATCCATCGTGTCCATGCCCCACCTGTACAAAATAATGCTCAGGTTTCTCGATCACCCACTTCATCACAGCATCTGCCGGTCGATAAGATGTCAACGGCACCCAAAGGGCTTGGTGAGCACCCTGTCGAATGAATAAACCATCAACACCCGCCAAACTCATCCAGGCCTTCATCACACCGGTGTGATAGTCGCCATCCAAATCTGTATCACGCGCGTGACTGGCCTGTCGTCGAAAGGGTGGAAACCGGCGAAACGTAAGACTGCCCAACGCATACTCCCAGTTTGCGCGGTCCAATACACGTCGGGCCGCAACCCGCACCGGTTCTGCGGTGAATGATTCCAGATTTAAAAGTGCCGTCAACGTATACCCCAAGTATGGTCGAGAATTATATTCGTGCAACCCCGCCCGTGCCATGCCCTCCAAATAAGCCACCAACCACGCTTCCAAACCATTGGTCACATTGTCGTACTTCTTATCCAGGTCCCCATGGCGCGCTTTCCATCTGTTTTTCAAATATCGAGATCCTTCCGTCATCAAAATATGATTTTCTGTATCTCGAAGCGGAAGGCCCAATATGCGCGGTGTATAAATTTTTGGCGTTCCACCTTCTTGCGTCATCAACACATTCACAATATGATCCACAGTTTTAGGGTACAGCACATCTGACTGGTCACCAAAGGCATAAAGAAGCAGGCTCAGCCCAGCCAATGTAAAATCATAATCGCCCGTTTTGTGAAAGGGTCCCGTTGAACCCACCGTTCCTCTGGGTTGACGATCTTGCAAATACGCATTTACAAATTCAATGTCCTGCCCAGATGCGAGTTTACCGATCAAGATTCTTGGAATCGTTACTTTTCCTTCCGATTTCCATTCCCCAATCTCACGTGCGGCCCAATGCGCCAGCAGAGAATCGGTCACGCCAGATCGCATCATCCAAGATTGTGTCCGCTCAGATGGCACCATAATATTGCCTGCTCCAAGATCCACATCGCCGTGCGTACTCACACTGGCATAGCGCGTCAACCACCAAAGCCCTGCATAAGCAACCATTAGCAACACAACAAAACCAATCGCCAACCGCTTTAACCAGCGCAATACCACAGCCATTTCACACATCCTCCCAAATTATATTTTGCCTTGAGAATACACAGCCATTCTATTGACATATCCAGTATAATGAGGTCTATTCATTATGTCTATCACATATAGAAGAAGATCCATATTGCATTCAAAATTTCTTTGCGTACATTAACAATCACATCTCAGTTTTTCAGCCCACGTACACACTCCTAAACCCCAAATGTCTACCTCTCACTTTTCTGGAGTTCTCCATGTCCAACGATCTCGATGCTCTCAAATTAGCTATGCTTGCCCGTGCACTCGAAAGCCGACACAACAATTTCGACGAAGTCGAAAATTTACCCCTTGGTAAAGCACCCACCTCATTTTATGCCTATCACACCGCCTTGCGCGGTGTCACCGTTCATCCCCTACGCGACGCGTTTGCCTATGCCTATCTCCTCACCGAATCAGAGGATCCCGCCCATCACGAACGCGCCTCACGCATCATTCAAAAAGCCATTACTGCACAAGATACCAACCCCGATCACGAATGGTACGGCATTTGGCCTTATTTTTATGAAGAACCCCTGGAAGAAATGGAACGCCCCGACTGGAACTGGGCCGACTTTTGCACCTCAGAAATGCTCTTCATTCTCTTTAAGCATCCCGAACGTTTAGACAGCAGCCTCAACGACACCATAAAAGAATCCTTTCTGCACGCCACAAATGCCATTCGCAAACGCGATGTCACCGGCAGTTATACCAACATCTGCGCGCTGGGTTCTTTTGTCACTTTAGCGGCTGCACGTTATTATGAATGGGAAGATCTTTGGGCATATGCCATTGATCGTTTGCGACGTTTTGCAACCTATACCGACCAAACAGGCAGCTTTAATGAATACAACAGCCCCACTTATGCTTTTGTCACCATGCGATCACTGGCCAATATTCTCACTTATGTCGATGAACCCGAAGTACAACGCCTTGCCGGTCGCCTTCACGAACGGGTTTGGTTTAGTCTCGCCAAACACTTTCACGCGCCAACGCGCCAAATGGCGGGGCCACACAGCCGGTCATATGCCACTCCCCTCAATGACAATGCCAAACTCGCCCTCCAAATAGGCACCCAAGGTCTGCTCGATTATTTCACACCCGACAACGTGCCCGGGTCTGCTCCATTTCCCGAACGTATGGTCTGCCCCGACCAGCTCCTCTCTCATTTTAAAAGTCTAACCGAACCCACGCAAACACATGAGTGTTTCATTGCCCCTAACAACAATATACCTTTCGTACAAGGCACCACCTACTTGCATCCAGACTTTACCCTCGGGACCGGCAACCAATCTGACTTTTGGCATCAACGCCGCCCTTTCGTCGCGTATTGGGGCAACACAAATTCTGAGCAATTCATTCAAATGCGTGGTCAAAAAAACAACCACGACTTCACCTCCGCCAACAGTGCCACCGTACAATCGGGGTCCTGCGCACTGACGGTAATGAACTTCCTCACAAAAGCAGGAGACCGGCATCCCTCACTCAACATGATCAAAGAGGATCAATTCGAAGCCGAAGACATGCGCCTACGCCTTCAAATCTCTGGCGCACCCAACGATCCACAAATCCACATCAACGGCCAACCTGCACAAATCGGCGATTCATTTGCCATCAACGATCGTGTCACACTCGACCTTGGTGGTGTCTACCTCGGCGTGTGTTATCCCACAGGGCAATACGGCAGTGCAAACTCCTTCGGCGAAATCGTTCAAGACGAAGAAGGTCTGTGGGTAGACAACGTGATCTATTCAGGTGACAATCAAACCTGGAACTGGAATACCTTAGGTGATGCCGGAGCCGCTGCAGCCGTCTATTTTGCCAGCGCATCAGAAACATCTCGCGAAGCCTTCGATACCGCATTTGCAAAACAAACCATCGACGCACACATCGCCGATGGCCGCATCAAAGCCTCCTGGGAATCTGCCACAGACACCCTCGCCATTACTGCATCCGCAATTCCCAGTGACCGCAAAACACACGCCTCAGATTTTCGCACGCTGATCAATGGTGAAGAGGTACCCTTCACCCGCATATCAGAAGACAAAGTCGCCGACTAACGCTATTAAAAACACAAAAGCCCCATAGGCTTTATAACCTATGGGGCTTTTTGTATCTCAGTATCAAGCCTCTGTGGCAAATAACCACCCCTGAGACGGTTACATCATTTATCGGGCCGCTTGGGGCAACACGTCCTTTGTGCGGTGCACAGTTGATGCCTCAACTAGAATGCTGGCTTGAGATGCGCGATAGCGTTTTGTACCCAGTGTAAACGATGGCACATCTGCGGCAAAGCCTATGGGTTTGTGTTGGTGGTAAATTTCAATCCCAGCTTTTTGATCGGGATTTAAGTTGGCACGAATGGACCATGTATCGGTGTGAATACCATCATCGTTCTGAACGAGATCTTGAAATGGTGTGTTATCCTGACGGTCGCATATTTGAAAAACCGTGAGGAAACGCATGACCTTGCACGCACTTTTGGGCGAGACAGTAACGTGCCATTGGTCGGGGAAATACGCCATATTTTTTCCAAGAAAGGTCTTGTTGCCTCCCCAGTTGTGAGCGGGTGGATCAAAAACAGTATGGATATCTATGTGTGATTTTTGAGAGCCAAAAAGATTTACTTGGCTGCGTGCAGTACGGGTTTGTGTACGCAAGCGTTGATGCCGAACGCTTGCAACAATTTTTCGGTCGCCGTGAATGAGCCATTGCCAGTTGGCATTGTGATCGGCTTCAAGGTCGTCGTATATAACCAAGATATTTGGCCGCAGAAGTACGAGGTGACGACGAAAACGCAAAAGACCCGCTCCACCATAAGCGTTAGACGCATCACCCAGGGCATAAGCGATGTGTTTGCCATTTAGGAACCGAGGCATCGTGCCATAACTCTCAGAGCCTCGGGGTTGACCTTTACCATCAATAAGAACAGCATTGTGCCCGCGTGTGGCCCGATACCAATTTTTTGAATGAGCATCACCCGCAGAGGTATAATAACCCGAGTTCCTGAACAGAGGTTCGCCCCCATAAAAAATATTGAATGCGTTCTGACACTCATGAGAATGAAGCAAAGAACCATAGGGGCTCGATCGCATACCTACCATAAGATTTTGGGCCGTGTTTGCAAGATCGGTATGAAGAGATGCGATACCTACATCGGGAAAGCATTTGGCCTGTGGCAGTGCTTTGGGTGCGCGGGGCCGTGGGAGTGTATTTTGATTCGTAATGCTGTGCCAAAGAAGCAACGGGTCGATATCTTCCCCCGCTTTTTTTTGCCACTGTTGCACATACCACGCAGCCTCTGCATGGTTAAACCTTGCTGCCATATCTTCAGCAAATGCAAGATGAGTGGTATTGGGATGCGCCTTCAGTTCCGTGCCATCTCCAAACCCGTCTGAGCGAGAATTCGGAGGCCAGGTGTAGAGAAGGAAGTCTGCGCTGTTTTTATACCAAGCATTTTTGAAGAGGTCAACACCGGTGAGTTTTCCGATGCGCGATGGCAGAACAAGCAACGTTTCGATATTGGTGCCAAAATAGGAGTTGCCATTTGCCCATCCCCCATCCGTTCCCCCCATAAGCGGAAAACGCGCCACCCAAAGTTCGTACACAAACTGCACCCATTTTTCAGCATCGGGATGTTCGTGCAACAAGGCAAATGCAGCTTCGGCAAACTCAATCAGCAAATGTTGCCAAAAGTGACTGCGAAAAACCAATGTTTCAATTTTGTTGGTTTCTTCATGGAAAATGCGATCTGCGCGTATGATCATCGCAGTACGGATGTTTTTCCGTTCCGATTCTGTTAGGTGATCATAAAAGGTATCGTATACCCCAGCCAGAAGACGCATACAAGCCCCGTCTGCAAAGTCACTGATCACAGGATTGGTATATCCATTAGGATCCCATTTGGCAACATGAAGCGCACGACGTATAGCCTCACGTGCATAACGTTCATCACCCGAAAGCAAATACGCAGGAATAAGCCATTGAACGGCGGCAGCCATACCATTTGCAAGTGCTTTGCTCCCCCACCTGTGAAATTTGAATACCTGATACGCATCCTTGCCCTTATCAGGTGGCATGGTATCCTCGGGAAGAGGTGCATCAAGAAAAGCATCTGCTTGTGAAGTAAAACGCTTTTTGTGACGCCTGAGTTTTTTCAGATCAGCCATTTCATTCGGCAACACCCACAAACGCGGGTGCGCCTTCGGGCACGCATCAATCATGTCAACCGCAAAGGGCGTTTGGGCATCGCGAGCGGGTGGGGTAATTTCAAATGTATATGTGTCAGACCAGCGATAAGGATGCCCCCCCTTAGAAGTGCCATACTGCCAGTGCCAAGTACCGCAGGCAAGTTTTTGATGCGGGTTAAACAGTGCCCAAGGAAAGCCTTCTTCGGCCATTGTAGATCGTTTTGGAAAGCGGGTATCTTGAGAGAGACGAACCGCATAGCGAATATTTTTGCCCTTGGCTGCTGGCCAAAGCAACGGGGGTGGATTGCGGTCAACCCGGTTATCGTTTATGGGTGACGGAGTCATACGCGGTTGAGCATGAATCACTTTGAGAGCCATCAGGAATCGCTTTCTATTTGAGGGTTATTTATGTGTACTACTGCCAATATCCGACAGACCTCAAAAAAGCGCAATGGCAACTTCTCATTGGCCTGATCCCAAAGGGAAGTGGTATAAAGGTGACCACAACAAGTCAATCACAACAAGAATTGCGCCGACCAGCTTAGGTGAACCAACAATATGTGGCCTGCAAAAAAGCATTGCGTGGAGGAAGAATCCCTTATATTAACCAAAACCGCACATTCAGCAGCATAACAACACAAAGGGGAGCTGACCATGGAAAAAACCGTAATGGAAGCCAGACACTTAACAACAGCAGAGTTGGATGCGGGCCTAACTCACATTCTTGAATCTCCTTCCGATGTGGGTGTTTTAAAAATGATTGCACGTCGGCCCGCAATCGGTGAGCGAGAGTGCTTAGAAGAAGCCGAACTCAGCCTGTCTGAAGGGCTTGTAGGCGACAACTGGGGCACCCGAGGAGATCAGGTGACCCCCCAACGCACCGCCAACCCAAA
>JBLHJX010000079.1:0-19681 GCA_047619225.1 Candidatus Latescibacterota bacterium | reverse complement strand
AGTCCGCAAAGCGCCTTTTGAGTCCCACTGGAAAACTCATTGTGTTCAAGGGGGCCAATCCCCTGGACGAATTTGGGAGTCGCCTTCCCGTGGATGTGGAATTTTCAGTAACAGATATGGACCCAAGTCTTGCAAAGCGAGAACGGTCGTTCGTAATGTTAAGTCATGTTTCACGTGAAACACGAGAAGCGAACAGGTGAGGAAATAAAACATGTAACTTATTGTTTTTTATATATTTGTCTGCTAATTTTTAGAATTGCGTTCAGAAGCGAAAAGTAAAGCTTTGAGGGTAAATAGATGGACAAGCTAGAAAACACGCCCAAAACGCAACTATGAGCGTTTTAGAGCCAATAAGGACTATAGGCAAACAAAAAGGCCATCTCATTACCGTGAGATGGCCTTTTTGTTTGCTTTTGGGGAAGGTGGCGACAGTTTATCAGGTTTCGCCCAAAAATGTTTTTGCTGTGGTGAGCAAGACTTGAAATTGTTGAGAAGTCATTTTGCCAATTAAGAGTATGAGTTCGGGAATTTCCCGATCTGACATTTTGCTGCCGGCTTCAATAGCTTCACGCCAAGAGGTGTTCTTGAGTGCTCGGCGTACACCGGGGCTTTGCAATGCTTTGGCTGTCGCAGGATCGAGGAGCTTGTTTTCGAGGACTTGACTGATAACAGGATCGGTTAGCAGTTTTTCCATCTGAGAGAACAGTTGTTTAACTTCCTTGGATTGTGTTCGTTCTTGATAAGCTGAAATGAGTAATTTGCGGGTATCTAGGTCCAATGCCTTTGCTAGGAGCAAACAACGTTCATCAGATGGAACGCGCTCGCCTTTTTCAATTTGCCCAATATATGTGCCCCAAACACCAATAAGCTCTCCAAGAGATTGCTGGCTGAAACGACCACCCCTGGCTCTCTTAATGATCTCACCAAATCGCATAAAATCCCTCTCGCGAAATTTCTTCGTTGTTAACAAATGGGTGTCTAATATGATTTGAAAAAGGGAAACAAGCAAGCTAAATTCTTGAAAAACATGCATGTTACATGGAAAACATTTCTACTTGACAACACACACTTGGGAGCGTATATTTTCGTCACGTCCTCTAACGCTCCCCACGTAGAGGACGTTGCACACAAACGAGCGTGTGTGGTTTTGGGCCGTAAGGCTCATAAAAATAAGGAGAAACGCTATTCGGCTTAACTTAATTTTTTCCGAATTTACGTTCTCTTTGTTGGTGGGGAGGGTAAACCGATCTTGCTCTGATTCCCCTTTCTCCCCAGATCGTTAGGGCTTACCCTCCCCATATTTTTTCCCCAAGTTATATCCCCCAAGTATTTGCTTCTCAGTTGCCACACGTATTGGTCAATGTACATTTGGCCAAAGCTTGATCTTGCAGTACCTCAAAAACCAGTGATGTGTCCTTTTTGTGCAATTCCTTCCAAAACAAAAAGCCGTCTACTGAACTGTTAATCGTTAACATTTCCATAAGAGACATACGAGGAATATCACATGGCACTAGATGCAAGTGATTTAGACTTGTTGCGCGAAGCTGTTCATGATGTCGTAAATGGTTCTCAAGAAAAAATGACCCAGATCGTGTCATCCCAACTTGAACAGGGGCAACAAAGGCTATCTGAACAAGTGGCCAGTCACATTGAAATGTCACAGGAAAAAATGGCGCAGATGATTGCACGTCAATTTGTCGAGTTAAGAACAGAGCTTCAGGACGTGCAAGTGGGGATTCGCAAGGTTGGGTCACGCCAAGCACAGGCAGAAGCCGATTTGGCCGAAGTCGGTCGCAACAGTGAGCTGCTCAAGCGCCGGATGTCAGACCTTCATGATGATTTAGGCAATGGAGACCGGGCCATCCAAGAACGTGACATGGCCATGCGAATTGATCATCTCGAGCGTGAGGTAGGCGAGTTGCGAAGTAGATTGTCAGCCGTTTAGATAATAAAAGTTGGTTGATACCCTGCCCAAATGATAGACTTTGATCTTTAGATCTAAAAAACCCCCTGAGTTGTATTTCTCAGGGGGTTTTCTTTTGTTTATTGAAGTTGGCGTAAACTGGGGTGGGTCAATCAGAAACCACAGGGTTTTCGAGTCGACCAAGTCCATCGATTTCGCAAACAACCACATCGCCTTCTTTAAGCCACACTTGGGGGGTGCGACCCATCCCTACGCCGGATGGGGTGCCAGTGAAAATGATATCACCCGGGGTAAGTGTAAAAACGTGAGAGAGGTAAGAAATTAAGGTTTCAATGTTAAAGATGAGCTGAGAAGTGTTTGAACTTTGGACAATCTCGCCATTTAGGGAGCAACGAATGTCGAGATTACCAGGATCACCAACTTCATCTGGGGTGACCAAGTCGGGACCAAGGGGCGCAAACGTGTCAAAGGTTTTGCCCAACATCCACTGGCCACCTGGTTTTTGGAGCTGATAATCACGGGCACTCACATCATGCCCAACAGTATAACCCGCCACATGATTTAGGGCATCCGATTTAGGGATGTTTCGGCCTGCTTTGCCAATAATGACAACGAGTTCGACTTCATAGTCTACTTCATTACTCACAGATGGGGCAACGATATTGTCACCAGGATTGATGATACAGGAAGCATACTTGGAAAATACAACAGGTTCTGGTGGAATGGGCATGCCGCTTTCTGCGGCGTGATCGGCGTAGTTGAGGCCAATGCAAATCACTTTTTCAGGGTTATGAATGGGGGCGCAAATTTTAACATCGGAAGCCGAGATGGCATGCTCCCCTTTGTCTGCGGCGGTTCTTGCGCTGTTGAGCGCATTTTCGCCTGCAGCGAGAAAATCACGCATATTGGTGGGTAAAGAGGCATCGGCTTGGCTTAAGTCGACAATAGCATCGCCGGTACGCACGCCCAACCGGCGGGTGCCTTGATGTTCAAAAGTAACCAGTCGCATAGGATTTCCTTATTTAGTGAGGTTAAAAACATGAAGCAACCACGGAAGAACACAGATACACACAGATAGAAGGGATTTCACAATTGTTTGGCAAGTTGTATCAATTTTTGGAGGTATAAAGATAAACCATCTGTGTGAAAGTTCAAGTTACTAACTTTCTTCCATGGTTTTAGAGGTGTTATGAATGAATTATGGATTAAGCTTTTGGGCCAATCATATTTTCTGGGCGAACGAATTTATCAAAATCTTCAGCTGACAAAAGTTCAAGCGAAATGACGGCTTCTTTGAGTGTGCTGTTGTCGGTAAAGGCTTTTTTGGCAACTTTGGCGGCGTTGTCATATCCAATGTGGGGATTGAGGGCCGTGACCAGCATAAGTGATTCGCGCAAGTACCGTTCAATATTGTCTCGATTGGGTTCAATGCCCCCAGCACAATGCTCGTCAAACATTTCGCAGGCGTCGGATAATAGACGAATGGAATGAAGCAAGTTATGAATCATCAAAGGTTTAAAGACATTGAGTTCAAAATTGCCCGATGCTCCGCCAATTGCAATGGCAGCATCATTGCCAATCACTTGGGCTGCGACCATCGTCATCGCTTCACATTGTGTCGGGTTTACCTTGCCAGGCATGATAGAACTGCCAGGTTCATTTTCTGGAAGACGAATCTCGCCAATACCACATCGGGGCCCAGACGCTAACCAACGAATATCATTGGCTATTTTCATAAGGGAGCATGCCACCGTTTTTAAGGTACCGCTGGTTTGAACTATAGCATCGTGAGCAGCCAAAGATTCAAATTTATTTGGGGCAGTGACAAAAGGCAATCCGGTGATCTCTGCTATTTGGGTTGCTGCCCGAACACCAAATTCGGGATGGGTATTAAGTCCTGTTCCTACAGCCGTTCCGCCCAATGCAAGCTCATAGATTTGCGGCAAACATGTTTCAATACGTTCAAGGCCTTTGCTCAGTTGTGCCACATAACCTGAAAATTCTTGCTCCAATGTTATGGGGGTAGCATCCATAAGATGTGTACGCCCTATTTTAATAATGTCTTTGAAAGATTCCGCTTTCAGAGCGAGGGTGTCTCGTAACTGTGCAACCATTGGGAGCAGGCGTCGATGGATCTCTTCTGCAGCAGCAATGTGCATTCCTGTTGGGAAGGTGTCATTAGATGATTGACCCATATTAACATGGTCGTTGGGATGGATGGGTTCTTTGCTGCCCATTTCACCGCCTGCCAACTCAATTGCGCGATTGGAGATCACTTCGTTGGCATTCATATTGGTCTGTGTGCCACTTCCAGTTTGCCATACGCGTAGGGGAAAGTGATCATCGAGTTTGCCTTCAATCACTTCATCGGCTGCCTGAGCAATGAGCGTGGCTTTGTCATCGGCTAATTTGCCCAAATCTTGGTTGACCAATGCTGAGGCCTTTTTAAGAATGCCCAAAGCACGGATCATTTCACGGGGCATGATGTCGTTGCCGATGTCAAAGTGAATGAGAGAACGAGCGGTTTGCGCACCGTAATAGCGGTCTGTGGGCACTTGAATTTCACCCATGCTGTCAGATTCGATCCGATATTCCATAGTTGTTTCTCCAAAATGGGGAAGTAATTTTCAATCCGAGCATGAAAAATAAAGTGAGGTAGTGAGAAGGTGTCAAGAAAATTCGGGAAAGCTGGGGTCGGAAGTGGGATTGGAACCAATAATTGGCAAAAAAATACCTCGTCTCTGCCAGAAGGAGGCGACCCCTGGCGGAAACGAGGCGGCGCACGGGTGCGCTGGGGGAGTTTCGGGGAATATGCGCCAGCTGGCGCGTAGGGAGAAACGGGCTGTTGCCCGCCGAGCTGAAATGGGATTCTAAGTTAAGTGAATCCCATCATTGCATAAAGTGTATCCATATTGTGCTCCGGAGGCAACCTTGTTAAGGAAAAAAACAAGGGAGCAGAGAATTTTAGATGTTACCCTTTTTGAGGATATCCATATATCCCTATTGCCTATTCGACGCATCTGATTTAAGTTAGGTTCCAAATTGTGCTCATTATTTTCTTAGGAGGAACTTTTTATGAAACAGGTCGTAATTGCTGTTTTGTGTTTGTTTTTTGTAGGATGCAATCAGAGTGAGTTGGACACGCTCAAAGAAACCAACGGAAAGCTGACAAATGAAAACCAATCATTGAAAGCATCGATTGAAAAGCAAGCGCTCAAACTGAAACGCGCGGAGGTCATTGACCAGCGACTGGGTTTTTTGGTTCAGCAGGTAAAGGATGTGAAAGCACGCATTGTGACCAATATGGGTGACATTGAAGTGAAGTTTCATGCTGAGAATGCCCCGATTCATTGTTTTAGTTTTATTACTCGCGCTGAAAGTGGATTCTATAATGGTACAAAATTCCATCGTGTGATCCCGGGGTTTATGATCCAGGGGGGTGATCCTAATTCGAAAGACAACAATCCAGCAGATGATGGGGGGGGTGGACCTTTGGTAAACATTCCACATGAGTTTAACAATACAAACCACGTGCCAGGTATTTTGTCAATGGCTCGGGTTTCTAATGTGGGAGCAGGGGCAGGGAGTCAGTTTTTTATCATCCATGGGAAATCTGATTTCTTGGATCGGGAATACACGGCGTTTGGAGAAGTAACAAAAGGCCAGGACGTGGTAGATAAGATTGCAAAAGCAGAGATCAACCCAAATATCAAGGATCGGCCAGTAAAGGATATGGTGATTAAGCGTATTGAGGTGTTTAGATAAGCCAATTTGGCTTGGGTCCAAATCATAGTTCAAAAGCGGTCGATCATTAAAATCGACCGCTTTTTTTTTGGTATGATGTGGAAATGTGGAAAAGAATCTCATTGGAAAGAGTGAATTTTAAATACAGTAATAACATTATTTTAATGAAAAAAATAGATGAATTATTCACAATAATAAAAAAGTTATCCACAGGCCTGTTAATAACTGTGAGCAAATGGAATGTTTCGGTAAATATAGATTTAAGAGTAAATTTGTTTACGTAAATATATAGTGCTGTACAGGCAGGGGATAAAAGAGATTTCGCTTGCTCCACTCTTTTAATTGTTCTATATTAACAACTGTCGTAAATCTCAGTAATTTCAACGAAATAAGGCACTTTTTTTGCCGGGGATTGGTGTCGTGATTGAGAAAATAAAAGACGACGTTGCCGAAATCCTGGAACCCTCTACCCAATATCTGGTGGAGAAGCGGTTTGCACCCGACTGGCTGACATTGATCGGCTTTGTGATAAATATAGGTGCTGCCGCTTTATTTGGTTTGGGGTATTATCGATGGGCTGGAATCACGGTATTGTTGGCAGGTGTTTTTGACCTATTAGATGGCCAGGTAGCCCGTAAGGGCAAAACAGAAACGCCATTTGGTGCGTTGCTGGATTCAACAGTAGATCGGTATTCAGAAATTGTGGTTTGGTTTGGGATTGCCGTTTTCTATATCCAAGCAAATGATTTGTGGACCAGTTCGGCTGTATTTTTTGCGTTGGCCGGATCACTCATGGTCAGTTATGTGCGCGCTCGGATAGAAGGTTTGGGCGGTGAATGTCGGGTTGGTTTCATGCAACGGCCCGAACGCGTGATCGCGATTGGAGTGGGGGCATTGGTTGGGCCTGTTGGTTTGAGTATTGCTGTGTGGCTCATTGCCATTTTGGCCAATTTTACAGCGATGGAACGGATGATACATTTTCGTAAACAAGACAAACCCTAAATTGTTTAAAAGGCAACGTGGGATTTAAAACCTGGGACTTATCCCGGGTTTTCTCTTTTTAACTCAGATGGTGAAACGTCTCTTGTGCCAAAAACGTCAAAGGTAGAGGTTGCGTAGGTGGCTGGTCTTTTTATTTCATTTGAAGGCATTGATAAAAGTGGGAAGTCGACACAAGCCGGGTTGCTGGTCGATCACCTACAAGGGATCGGCCATGAGGTTGTGTTTACGCACGAGCCTGGCGGCACGGAACTGGGCCAGGAAATTCGACATTTGGCCTTGACGTGGAAACCACAAAGATCGCAAGGTGTGGTCGATCCGACGGCTGAAATTTTCCTTTTTGCAGCAGATCGAGCACAGCACGTGGCGGAGGTCATTCAGCCCGCTTTGGCAGAGAATAAGATTGTCATTACAGATCGGTACGTAGACTCGACATTGGCCTATCAAGGATATGGTCGTGGATTGGACTTGGTGCAATTACAGGCGGTACAACACATTGCAACGGGTGGTTTATTGCCCCATTTGACGGTATGGGTTGATGTAGATTTGGCAACATCAAGGGTTCGATTGGAACCCGGTGAGGCAGATCGTATGGAATCGGAAGATAATGCGTTGTTTGAACGGGTGAGAGCAGGATATGAAGAACTCAGTACGGCGTCGCCCAACCGGTTTTTAAAGGTTGATGGTACACGAGAAATTCGTGATATTTTTGAAGATATTCGAAAGGTTGTTGAAGCACACTTAGAGGAACATTCCAAGACAGGAACCGTTTAAGAAGAACAAAAATGGGAATGGTTTGAAAAGACCAGTAATAAGGAACTCTTAGTGGGTTTTTAAATAAGTCCTTTTCAAAGATTTTGAAATAAAATCAGTCGTTATTAATTGGAGGTGTTATGAGTCGTTCTGGATGGAAAAGAAAACTCTCAATATGTGCCACATTGGTGGGCATATTAGCCGTCTATTTGGCTTTGGACTCTCGTTTGGTTACCGGCGAAGATGCCTATTCAAATATTGAGGGTGGCATTGATGACATGATGGGGGCATATAATCTACTGTATACGGATTATGTCAAAGAGTTAAAACCTGAAGATTTGAGCAAGTCTGCCATTGAGGGCATGTTAAGAGATCTCGACCCTTATACCAGCTTTTTTGATAAAACAGCGTTGGAGCAACTCCAGATTGACACGCGTGGTAACTTTGGCGGCCTGGGTATTACCATTACAAAGGGTCGACAAAGTGACAAACCGCCTGTGATTATGAGTGTGATTGAAGGAACACCGGCCGATACTTCTGGTTTACAGGTTGGAGATCGCATCGTGATGGTAGAAGGGGATTCGACCTACGCCAAAGAGTTGAGCGATGTTGTCAAAGTTTTGCGAGGGCGTCCTGGAGACGATGTGACGATTACCATTGAACGGCCAGGACAAAAGGAATGGTTTGATCAGCCCATTAAGCGCGCACGCATTGGCATACCCAGTGTGATGGTGCCGGGTGAGATCGATCCAGAAATTGGTTATGTGTCGATGTCAGAATTGAACAGTGGCCGTTTTACAGAACGCACAAGTGGTGAATTGGAAGCGGCATTGAAAGCTGAATTGGCCAAAAACCCTAAAGGATTGATTTTGGATTTGCGTGGGAATCCTGGTGGGTTGCTCAGTTCTGCGGTGGATGTGACGGATAAATTTCTGGATGCAGGGCATGTGGTTGTGACGACCAAAGGACGTCGTCCCGAACAAAGCCGCAGTGAAGAAACACGCACACCGGCTTTGGTACCAAAGGAAATTCCAGTGGTGGTGTTGGTAAATGGGCGCAGCGCGAGCGCGTCTGAAATTGTGGCTGGCGCTATTCAAGATTGGGATCGGGGTTTGATTTTGGGCACACAAACCTTTGGAAAAGGATCGGTACAAACAGTACGTCAATTGGGTGCCAATCAAGCGCTCAAGTTAACAACCGCAGCATATTATACACCCAGTGGGCGCAGCATTCACAATGCATCACGACGCAACTATCGAGGAGGCCCCATTGAGTTGACTTTGGCAGATTCTATGCGCGTATCGGTATATGAACTGTTGGGGATTATCGCTGGAATGGAACGGCGCGAAGAAGCCATTATAGAGCTGGGTGAACGTTTTGAAATGAGTCCTGCTCAAGCAGAAGAGGCTTTGGATATTCGGTTGGATCGTTTGTTGGGGTTGGGGGTGCGTGAAAACAGCTCAGGACCAGAAGACAATGATCCGGCTGAAGTATTTCGCACACGGATTCAAAAACGCAAAGTGTATGGTGGTGGTGGCATCAAACCAGATGTTGTTGTTGAGGTTGATCGACGCCCACGTGTTTGGCTTGAGCTCTATCAAAAGAGTTTGTTTTTTGACTTTGCTGTAAATTACGCTGCGACACGCACATTTCCCGACCGATATGAAGATTATAAATTGCCCGAAAGCTTGGTAGATCAATTTTGGGCCTATGTGGCAGACTCAACAAATGCCAACGGGTTTGATTATAAAGCAGGAACAGAGATTCAGCTTCGAGAGTTGAAAAAGACATTGGAAGAAAAAGACTTACTTTCGGCAGAAGACGACAACGCACTGAAACAGTTGTCAAACATTGCCATAAAAGAACGCCAAGCAGATTATAAAGCGGCCGAGCCGGTTATTCGACTTGAACTTGAGCGTATCTTAGCGCGCCGAGTATGGGGAACAAAAGCGGAAATGCTGGCTTCGTTAAAAGGTGACAAGCAATTTCTGGAAGCGGCTCGAATTTTGAAGGATCGCGCTGATTATGATAAGAGACTGGCGATGGTTGAAGAGGAAGAAGTGAAGAATTAAGCAGCGTATCAGACAATTAAAAAAGCGATAGATCACAAGATCTATCGCTTTTTTTTATTAGAATCTATAGAATGATGCGAGTCTTAAAAAGAATGTGCTATTTGGAATCGAGATTATGTACAGCGTCCCAATCTTCTGGCGGTGGACTTAGGATAAAGTTTTGGCACCGTTTAAGGTAAACAGCAGAAGGGCCTTCGGTGGGATCGATTTTGAGAGCTTGCCCAAAAAAGCTGATGGCTTCATCCCAGTGACGTTCGCGATATTTACCAACGCCTTCGTTAAACAAATCTACAATTTGAAGCTTTTGAGGACTAACTTCACCTTTTCTGCCAAGGACTTCATAAACACGAACCGGCTCGTCTTTGCCAACCACGCGAATGCTATCGAGTTGTCGGGCTTCGATCAATTCACGGGCCATCAAATAGGTGGACTCTGAGATCATCGAATCCATACCATAAGCTTTTCCTGCGCCTTCTAAACGTGCGGCTAAGTTTACAGCATCACCCAACATGGTATAGTCTACGCGGGTTTTAGAACCCATATTGCCCACCACCATTTCGCCTGTGTTTATGCCTATGCGCACCCCAAAGAAGGTGCCACGGCCTTGGGCGGCCCACTTTTGGCGCAGTTCGAGCATTGTGCCTTCATCTTCCCATTTCTTACGCAAATCATTCATGCGCAGTTGCATATCAATAGCGGCCAGAACGGCATTTTGAGCATGGTCTTCTTGTATAATGGGTGCGCCCCAAAAAGCTACGATGGCATCGCCTTCAAATTTATCGATGGTGCCATTGTGTTCCTCTATAATTTCGCACATTTCGGTAAGATATTCGTTGATGGTCTGAACAAGTTCGACGGGTGTGAGGCTTTCAGAGATGCTTGAAAAGCTTGCGACGTCGGAGAAAAAGGCCGTCATCACTCGGGCATCCCCACCCAATTGGTTCAGGATTTGGGGGTTTTCAACGATATTGGAAATGACGCGTGGGTCGAGGAAGAGACCAAACGCGCCCTGAACGAATTCTTTTTGTTTTTCTTCTTGCACGTAGCTATAAAGTGTAATGCTCAAATACCCAAGAACGAGGGTGGCGATCGGTCCCAGCGCATCTATCCAGACGCCTTCTTTGGTAAATATGAAAAATGCAACCGCCAGATAAATGACGAGAAGTGTGATAATGATGGCAGCACCAGACAAAGCCTTGAAACGAGGTACAAGAAAACCTATAAGCAAACCAAATGCGAGCATAAGAAGGACGTTTGCCCATTTGGGTAGACGAGTTAGGAAGTTTTGGGTGACGATGGTGTTAAAAACATTGACATGGGCGCCCAACATCGCTTCTCGTGGACCAAATGGTGTGGGATTCAAATCGTGTGTGCCAGTGGCTGTAAGCCCGTAGAGAAATACCATATCTTTAAAGTCGGCTTCTGAAATGATGCGATCAGATTTTTGATCGCCTTGCAAGCCTGCACTGGTAATCAACTCTTCAAAATAGAGTGGGTGATTTTCGGGTTTTACACCCCCATTGCGCAACAAGTCGCGAATGATACCCACACCGTATTTGATATCTTCAAGGCGTGTGATGCCTAATTCCTGGCCAACTTGTTTGATGGGTAATTCTGGGTTTTTGGTTAAGACCTCGACAATACGCAAGTTGAGTGATAGGTCAGCAAATGCAGGCTGCCATCCCTGGGCATAAGCTGAGACTTCTTCATCGGGAACGCCAAGTGATTTGACAAAAGCTTCAACACTTTGGCCGGGATTATCAATGATAAATCCTTCCATCATTTGAGAAAAGGAAATTTGGTCGGCAATGCCTAAAAGTACTTCATCAGGCAAATCAGGTGCGCCTTCGGCACGTATTTTTTGTAAGAAGAGGGTTGGGTCTTCAAGGACTTCAGGTGCGATCGCTGCTACTCGTTTGGCCGCTTTGAGTGCTTTGTTTGAAGGATTCAACTCACCAAAGTCTAAAATAAGCTTAAATGGCATATGCTGATAGGTGGCATCGTAAGGACCCGCCCAATTAACAAGCATTTCACATGCCCCTGAGATGGGTATGCGAACCGTTGTCGTGGAACCGTCGGGCAAGGTTGCATTGGGCAAAACCACAAATTGGCCAGGAAGAAATTGAACAGATTCAAGGGGCACATTGAGATAATCACAGGCCATAATAAGGCCCAAGGCAAAATAGATACGGCCATTGTAAACCAAACCCAGCCGATATCGACGTACAATGCCATCATGATCGGGTTTGGGCAATGCAAAGCCCACCCCTCGGGATGACTTGATAAATTCTGGGAGGGGAACTTCCATATCTATGGCTTGGTAAAGGTCTTCTGCAATCTCTCGAGAGGGCACAGGTACAGAGTAAAGAGCTAAGTATTCCAATGCTTCTTTTTCTACATCTGAAAGGTCTCGGGTGTTGTTTTTCGAAAATTCAATGGCATCAGAAACGGTATCATTGACAGTTTCGAATGTTTGGGCATGGAAAACGATATTGGACTGCTGAGAAGCCACCAGCAATTCGTTGTCGTAATCTTTGATCAGGCCCACGATCTCTTCTTTTGTAATCGTATCCTTTTCAAGGGCGGCGATTTTTTCAACAGAGAGAAGCCGGTTGCTGGGTTCATAAAAGAAAATATCGAACCCGATCATTCGTGCCCCATACTGGTGAATGGTTTCAATTAACCGAGCGTGCCAATCGCGGCTGAGAGGCCATCCGTATGCTTGGAGTGCAGCATCGTCGATGTCGATGGTTGACACTTTGGGGTCTTGGTAGGGTTCACCAAAAACATCGTTTCGGAGTCTAAACCGCCAGTCATAAATGCTGGATTCTTGGTCTTCATACACGTTTGTAAACGATAATGCACTTATGACTAAGCTGACAATGACACCAATGGAAAGCAGGGAACCCGAATTTTTGGGTGTATTATTTTTCTTTTCTGAGCTTTGATTCATAAACAACCCCTCGTGGACTTGCGGTGGTCGTACAACGATGAGAAAAAAGTTTTAAAGAGAACCAGCTTTGCTTAAATGGTTAATCCATAAGATGCTAAAAAAGAACGCATAACGCAACAAGATAGAGGGGGTTATGACAAACAATAAAAAAGCGGTTGGTGAAGTTTTACCTTCATCAACCGCTTTACTTTTTAGAAATATGATCTGAGAAGATTTATTTCATTTTATTGAGTTCTTCTTGCCCCAGTTTCCCAAACTCTGTGTCTGTATGATTTTTGGCCAGATCTTCGTAAATACCCTTGGCCAGGTCATTTTCACCAAGCTGAGCGTGGCATTGCGCGATAAAGAATTTCTGTTCGGACACGGTTTCTGCCTTTGGATCGGCATCAATCGCTTCTTGCAACTGGGTAATGGCATTTTTTAAATCCACACGACTGGGATACCGCACGCCACCTTTGTAATAAAGCTGATCGAGAATGGCATCTTCGGCTTCGGCACCACGCACACCAGCGACTGTGCGCGTCTGTTGGGTTTCATAAGCACGCTTTTGGCTCGATGTTTGAATCTTTTTCCAACGGTTTAGGAAGGCTGGATTGGCTTTTGTTTCTTCCTTTTTTTCTTCGGCTGCGGGGGCCTGGGTTGCTGTGAAACCAATAATGGCGGCACACAAAATGGCAAAAGTACGAAATTTCATGGTGTTCCTCCTAGTTATGGGGAGATGTCGGTTGTTCCGACCTCTTTTTTCTCAGTTTTAGTGGGCATAGCCCGCTTTTGAACATTGTAGTTAAAATATACGACAGTTGAAAGCGAAAATTAGTGATTTGGAACACGTTTGTTGATTTTTTTTTAAAATAGTTATAAAAGCCCAAAACACCCGCTATAGAAGTGTACGTAATCACAGTCTGAGAGTCAAGCTGCTTTCTGAACCAGAGAGCTTAAGCCTTATTTTTCAAGTACTTCGAGATAACCTTGGTAGTTTGGATCCAGTTCAATGGCTTTTTGGTAGGTTTGAATGGCATCGGTTTTTTTACCTAAAAGATGGTAAGCGATGGCTTTGTTCACATAAAAACCGGCATTGTTGGGATCAAACGCGAGGGCTTTTTCGAAGAGTTCAATGGCCGTTTGGTAATTTCTCTGTTTGGTTTCAATGACGCCTTTGCCATTGAGTGCATCGGCGTTTTTTGGGTCCAGAGCCAATGCGCGGTCAAAGGTATCTTTTGCACGGTCGAACCGGCTAAGACGCAAGTGAGCAGCCCCTTCGGTATAAATGCGTTCCGCAGCCATCCGCTGAATTGGGCTTGCTGTAAGAGGTCCACCAGAGGCTGGCATTGCAGGCTTTTTGCTGGTACTGGCGCTTGTCAAAAAATTGTCCAATTGGCCTTTGACACTGTTATCGAGCGAAATGGCTTTTTGATATGCGATGTTGGCATCGTTCTTTCGGCCCATTAGGTGGTATACAATGGCTTTGTTTAGATAAAAACCGGCATTGTTGGGATCAAACGCAAGGGCTTTTTCGAAGAGTTCAATGGCGGTTTGGTAATTTCTCTGTTTGGTTTCAATGACGCCTTTGCCATTGAAAACATCGGCGTTTTTTGGGTTCAAAGCCAATGCGCGGTCAAAGGCCTCTTTTGCAGGGTCGAACCGGTTCAAACGCAATTGGGCAGCCCCTTGTGTATAGATGCGTTCTGCGGCCATCTGCTGAACGGGGTTTGCGGTAGGGGGCCCACCCGAAGCTGGCATTGCAGGTTTGTTATTGCCACTGGCGCTTGTTAAAAAATCGTCCAATTGGCCTTTGACGCTGTTATCGAGCGAAATGGCTTTTTGGTAGGCCGTGTTGGCATCGTCTTTGCGACCCATCAGGTGGTATACAACGGCTTTGTTGATATAAAATCCTGCATTTTTTGGGTCAAGTGACGTGGCTTTGTCGATGTGTTGTAATGCATCTTGGTAGTTGCGTTGTTTGATTGCGATGACGCCTTTGCCATTGAGTGCATCGGCATTTTGTGCGTTAAAGGACAACGCACGGTCAAAGGCATCTGTGGCTTTGTCGAGCGCCTTAAGTCGAAGGAAGGCCGCCCCGTCGTCATAGGCTTTGTTGGAGGTCAGTGCTTGGATAGAGGTAACGGAAGAAGAAACAACAGGTGCTGTGTCACTGTCTGGAAGGGGACCGATTGCATCGAGTTGTCCACGATATTCACTGTCTAACCGAACGGCTTGGGCATATTCTCGCAAGGCGTCATCTTTGCGGCCCAAAAGGTGGTAGACAATGGCCCGGTTGGCATAAAAGCCCGCATCGCTGCTGTCTAAGGTGATGGCTTGGTTAAATAAGTTCAGTGCGTCTTGGTAATTTCTTTGTTTGGTTTCGATAACGCCTTTGGCATTGAGTGCATCGGCATTTTGTGGATTGAGTGAGAGGGCGCGATCGAGTGTTTCTTTTGCGCGGTCAAAGCGACTGAGTCGCAGGAAAGCAGCGCCATCGTCATACGCTTTTTGGGCAGCAGCCTTTTGGATGGGGTCAATGGATGGCGCGGCTGCACGAACCGCGTCGGAGGCGCGACCTAAGAAATCAAGCACACCAGCAAAGTCGCGGTTGGCCGACACAGCTTGTTGATAGGCTTGGGTTGCACCGTCTTTGTTTCCCTGAAGATGGTAGGCAATGGCGACGTTGATACGATACCCGGCATCATTGGGGTTGAGTGACAAGGCGGTATTAAAATGTTGAAGTGCTTCGCCGTAGTTGCGTTGTTTGACCAGTACAACGCCTTTGGCATTGTGTGCATCGGCCATTGTGGCATCCATGGCAATGGCTTGATTAAACGTTTCCAACGCACGGTCCAACTGGTTCAATCGAAGATACGTTGCACCGGCATCGTAGAGCCCTTCGGCTGAGTCGAGGGAAACACCCGAAGACATTGCAATTTGATCAAGTCGGTTGTCAAAAAACGCCAAATCACGCTGGAATAAGGGGTCAATTTGAGCTTGGGTCGGCAAAGCGATATCGGCATCGGGGACGACACCGGGTTGGAAGGTTTGTTGTGCGTCGGAAATGCGGATTTCGTTGATAAAACCACGCTCTTTACGGTGATAGTACTCTTTGGCACCATTGCGCCACGCGTCGGAGAATGATTGGCCAAAGAGTGTGGTTTCAACAGGAATCCAAAGACCGCCTTCCCAAATCACATATTCTTTTTCATTGGTAAAAAAATCGCCCGCATCGGAAATGTCGATGCCACTGTCAAACATCATGTAGATGTGACCAAATTCGGGATCATTGACGTCGAGTGCTGCGGTGGGAATGTTAAGATTTTCGAGCATAGAACAGAAAATGGCCGCACAATCATCGCAGTCGCCGACTTTAGATTGCAAGAATTCATAGGGATATTGAACCGTGTCAAAGACAGAGTCGTCTTCAAAGATTTTCAAAAAGGGCGTGGTTTGATCTTGTTGATATCGCAGACCATATGTGCTGAGTGCATCAAACATAAGTGCGGCTTTGCCCATGTTGTTCTTTGGGAATTTGCGATTGAGCAGATCTGAGTATTGGGATAAGGTTGTGCGTGCAAAGTTATCTACGGTTTTGCTTTGGGGGGTTACAAAAGCAGCGATACGACGCGAATTGGACCAACTGAGTTTGCCTTTGCCAAGCACATAAACACTGTTGATGCGTTTGGTGGTGGTTTTGTTGCTGCGGCCTTGGGCGTACGTCACTTGAATGGTGGGTTGTACCAAGTTGTCGTAATAAGACGATTGAGTAGATAAGATGTCTTGAGGAAAGGTCAATTTAAACCCATAACGATCGGTACTGTTTGGCGGCAGTGTAATGGATTGTTCGTGAGGTGTTTTGGTGAGTGTTGGAATATCAATACTCACCGTAACGGGTAGGGACTCTGAAGAACTGTTTTTGATAACGACATCAACAAAATCGGTGGCTTCATAGGTTTTATAGAGCGATTTGAAAACGGGAGATTGTCGCACGAGGGCATCTTTGATGGTGACCAGCGAAGGATTGTACGATAATGCCATAGAAAGATGGTGTGTGGCAGGCAAGGCGGGATGGTTTTCAAACGCATAATCAAGTTTGAGGTTTTTCAGCTTGACCCCAAAACCCAATGCAAAAGCCATCGTATTATCTGCATCAGCTGGGGCAGATAGATCGTAATTGAGCCCACCGCGCAGTGTCATTGTGGATGCAAGTTGATATTCAGCACCCGTGTAGAGGCGATCATCCACATCGAGGCTGAGCAAAAGGTTTCTGTGTGCTTGGAAAGCGGCACCCAATCGCAGTTTTTGCTCAAAAATTTCTTCTTCGCGTTGCGTATTGTCGTCTCTTACCTTGGTGCCACTGACATCTTGGAGGGTGAGTCCCAAGCGCAATTTATTGAAAGGTTTAAACTTGGGGGTATAGAGCAACCCGAGGTCAAAACCAAATCCTTTGGCATTGCGCAGGCTGGCACCATTGAGGTCTATGGTATGTGATACAAGCTTACCGCTTAAACCCAGTGACAATGTGGGGTGGAGCCGAATGCCATAGGTGGTGTTAAAAATTTGAAAAGCGTCACCCAATTCACTGTCGTCAAAACTTTCGCGCAAGAAATCGATACCTAAGGCTTGGTTTTCAAAAATGGGAAAGACAAAACTGCCATAATTGGCTTTGAGGCCAATGCCATAGCGGTCGGCGTAGGACCAGGCCATTTCGGTGCGTTGCAAGCGTGCCACACCCGATGGGTTCCAAAAGGATGTGGACGCATCGTCACCCAACGCGGTAACACTACCGCCCATTGCAATAGTACGGGCAGTGGCGGCAGCGGGCGGGCGTTCATCGGCGTGGATAGTGGGGGTGGCCAGAAGTGCCACCGTGAACAGTATTTTTGAAAAGTATTTAGAGAACGTCATTTGCAGGATCCAAAATTAAGGTACCATGTTGTTGCGATAAAGTTGATTGGCATCGAAGGTGGGTAATCGGCTGTTGACGACATAAAGATCCAAATCGCCATCGTTGTCGTAATCTGCGGCAGTGGCTGAAATGGCACTGCCCGGATTTGTATTGAGACCAGAACTTGTTGTTGCGTTGGTGAACGTGCCTGATCCGTCATTTTGGAGCAAGGGACTGACTTGTCCTGCGCGTGAGTCTGCGCCGTTGGCGACAAACAGGTCGGGGTCACCATCTTGATCGTAGTCTGCCCAAGCGCCTGTCCAACTGACCCAAGCACTTGAAATAGATTTCAGGTCGTTTGTTGCAATGTTGCTGAATTGATCGGTACCGTTGTTTTGATACAGGGCGTTGGCACCCACATTGGCGATGAAGAGGTCGAGGTCTCCATCTGTATCAAAGTCGATCCAGGAGGCACTTTTGCCAACGTCGGTATTGTCGATCGAAAGGGCACAGGCAACCTCGTCGAAAGATCCGGTACCTGTATTTTTAAAGAGTGCGTTGTTTTGTTCGCGATTGACAGCGTAAAGGTCTAAGTCGCCATCGTTGTCATAGTCACCCCACGTGGCATCTTGGGTGTCGCGAATGTCATTGACACCGGCTGTTGCGCCAACTTCTGAGAAGGTGCCATCGCCATTGTTATGATAGAGAGAATTGCGAAAGCGTACTTTGCAGATATAGAGGTCAATATTGCCATCTTTGTTATAGTCACCCCAAGCGGCGGCTTGTTCGTCACCTTGGGAGATGACATTGATGCCAGACCGGCCTGTGATGTTGGAGAAATTACCGGAGCCATTGTTTTGGTAGAGTTGGTCTTGGGAGTCAAATTCGACAACATAGAGATCGAGGTCGCCATCATTATCAAAGTCAACCCAATGTGCATCAACGCTGTTGCGAAAAGCGCCATCACTGACGCCTTTGGCATTGGCAACATCAGAAAAAGAGCCGTTGTTGTTTTGGTATAGGCGGTTGATGGCAACGTTGGGGCCCACGCCGCTGCCCCAGTTGGTGATGTAGAGGTCCTGGTCGTTATCGCCATCATAATCGCCCCAGGTAGCGTGGGTGGATAGACGTTGTTGGGTGTCTGAGTTGCCCACGTTTGTGCTTGAGGTGACGTCGGTGAAGCTGAGTTGGGCATGGGCTGATGTGGACAGGGCGAAGATGAACAAAATAATAAAAAAGGGTTTCATAAGGTGCCTGTTGTTACGACGTTGGGGTTTTGAAATGACGATTTTTCATGTTTTGCCTTCGGCGACTTACTTTTCTTGAACACGAAAAGTAAGCAAAAGAAGGGTGCCACTGCGTGGGGCATTTGATGATCTTCAGTGTTTTTAATGGGCGCAAACCACCCTCACCTGCCCGCGCAGTTCCCACACCCCACCTCGTGTTCCACACGCCCGTCACCCACACATCAACACCCCGCCAACTGCACAACGGCCCACACCACCAAGAGGTCGTGTTCAAGTTTCAGGGAGGGGATCGAGTGGTTGGGTTTCCGTGATATTAGTTATTTACGACGGCTACGGTTTTGCGGGCTTTTTGGCCGTCGGCGTTGATGAGGACGATGTAGAGGCCGCTTTTGACGATGTTGCCTTTGTGGTCTAAACCATCCCAAGTGATGATTTGGCGGCCGGCACCAAAGGGTCGACCGGATTCGAGAATGCGTTCGAGGCGGCCGGTGCGGCTGTAGATTTCGATGCGAACAGTAGCGGGGGCACCTAATTCAAATGAGAGGTCGGTGGTGCCAATGAGGGAACCACCGGTTAGGGGTGCAGCTGGGCGATTTGAATTGGGTGGCACGTTGGCACGCCCTGAGGGTGTAAATGCTCTGTTTGAAAAGTCGATGTTGGTGATGCCAGCGGTGCCGCTGATGTTGGTGGATTCTTCAAAGAGGCCATAGGTGCCAAATTGATCAATGGGGACTTGCAAAAATGACGAATTAGGTTCTATGGTGCCGCCAATGCGGGTCCAGTTTGAGCCGTTGAGGTAATAAACGGCCAACCGTGAAGGATCTGTAGGGCTGGTGCCGAGTTGCCAGCTGAGTGTGGCGGCTTTGGTGAGGGTGAAGCTGGGTGTTGAAGAAATCGTATAGGCTGTTCCGATGGGTGTTACGCCAGTAGGCAATGAGCTGGGCGTCGAGGCAGAGATTTCAACATCGGGGTTTTCGGATAAAGCGGGTAAGATGTTGGGTGAAAAGGTGATGTTGATAAAGCCATCGAGGCTGGTGATGACGCCTCCGTTTTCTGAAGATAAGAGTGCGGGTTGTACTTCACTGACGGGCAACATTTCATTGCCCTTGAGGTCGC
>JBLHJX010000078.1:0-19711 GCA_047619225.1 Candidatus Latescibacterota bacterium | reverse complement strand
TTAAGCCGACGCAACGTGTTCGCGGGGTCTACGCTATATTTCCAAAACCTCCCAGCGAAGAAGGGCGATTGGGGGCCCACGCAGACCAAGCCGCGGCCCAGTTGTCTGCAATGGTTTTCGTAGATGAAGTACCGCCACACTGTGGCGGTTTTACCGTCTGGCCCGGCTCCCACCATATTTTGCACCCACACAGCGAAACTACCTATGGCTCCATAGGTGCCGACAATGCAGAAGCATTTGCCCAAGCCCGTGACGAAGTTCTGAGAAATATCACGCCAGTGGAATTCACGGGCCAGGCCGGAGACGTCCTTTTCTGGTATTCCCGACTGGCACACTCTGGCGGCGTCAATTCCTCTGCCGATCACGAACGGCCTGTTGTACGCCTCATTGTCCCGTGTGATTACCAACGAGACGGTTTTACCTTTTTTGACGATCCAGTAGAAGGTCCCGGGCCAAACCACCAGTGGTGGGTCGATACCCGAAACTTCCGAGAAGACGTGCCACCAACGCCCGACAACATTTGGGACGGGTGGGCATTTGGATAGCAACCCAACGGTAAATGGGTTTTGTGACTCAGCTGGTAGGTTCATCTACCAGCTGTTTTTTTCATTTAACGTAATTTTACACGCGCGTGTAAAATTACTATAGGCACACGCTATTCACTCTTAAACCCCGAAACCAACAGATCATGAAGCCCTCTTTATAACGGCCCAGCCGTCGCCTGAATTTACATTCAAGTGAGAGTCTAACAAATGGCTTCATCAAGAATTCTCCATATAAATCATGTCTATTGGGTTCATTGACACCGTTTTGTACTTGGGCTATATTGCCTGACATATCATTGTGTGGTGTTGCACTTTTCAAACAAATTAAAAGTGATAATCAAATGAATCCCAAACCACGTCCCAATCACAGACGATATATTGAAACCCTGCGCAACATGTCGCCTGAAAAGCGTTTGTTAAAAGCGTTTGAACGGTCCGCTTTCACAAAGCAACTCTTTATCCAAGGTTTGCGAAAACGCTTTCCAGACCTCTCTCAAGAAGAATTCCAGAAAATCTTACTTCAGCGTTTGGACAAATGTCACAACAAGAACTATTAAAAACAGTGTCCCAGGTTCTCGATCAATGGTTGCAGGCAATAAAATCCTACGATATAACAAAGTCAAGCCATTCACCTCTATCGCAATTGCAGTTCCAAAATAGAACAGCCACCTGAAATAGAGCTCAGGTGGCTGTAATTATTGGTCTTATGGAAATTTATTCCGGCCTGATGGTCGGGCGATTACCGATCTAATTTTTCAATCCCTGTCACTCGTTTTCACTTTCGTATACATTGTATTTCTGCTCGTTCTTATTCCACGTCCATTTGCTTCCAAAATAACCGCTAATGGGAAATATGATGAGCGCAATAATCGGCCTGATATAAATATGTTCGCTCGGCGAATAGTAGGCCATTGCAACAGACCACATGATGCCTGTGATAATGCCCCACATTAAAACACCCTGAAACCAAACAAAATGGCGTTTGCCTTTTTCTCTAATCATTGACCACTTCTCATACTGATTTCGATTCATAGATCAAGCCGCTCCGTTCTAAATGGCAACACACGAACAAACGCGTCACGTCCCTCGAATAAACGTGCCGAATAGATCTGCGTGCGTCTTATGCAATCTATACCAACTGCACCTTATTCTGTACTCATCATGCGAGAATCTCTGATACCCTTTTTCGAAGCACCGGCAACACCTCTTCTTCAAACCACGGATTTCGCCGCAGCCAAAGATTGTTTCTCGGGCTTGGGTGTGGAAGCGGCACCATGTTTGGCCAATAGTCTTGCCACGATTTCACCAATTCGGTGAGAGACGAGCGCGTTTTCCCAAAGTGATAGGCTTGCGCATATTGTCCCAGCACCAACGTCATCTTCAAATTGCCCAGATGCCGAAGCAATTGTTCCCGCCAAGCGGGTGCGCACTCTGGCCGAGGGGGCAAGTCACCCGTTTTTCCCGTCCCTGGATAACAAAAACCCATCGCCAAAAGGGCAATCTGTTTGGGGTCGTAAAACACGTCGGGCGTAATACCCAACCATTCACGCAAGCGATTGCCACTGGGGTCGTCAAACGACACGCCCGATTCATGCACCCTTCTACCCGGCGCTTGCCCAGCAATCAGAATTTTTGCTTTTGGGTGCAACTGAACAACGGGCCGCGGCCCAAGTGGCAGGTCTGCGGCACACAATGTGCATGATCGTACCTCAGTTAATAAAGCGGAGAATGATTTCATGACATCCTCATTTTTCTTCGGCAAGAATAGATACAGTAGAAATAGGCTGACTTTCTACATAAAGCGTATCATAGCTCAGATCTACCTCACCAGGCCATTCCACAGATCCTGCTACCACACGCGCGGCCTGAAAGACAGCCGGGCTCTGTAGGCGAACAAAAACACCACGATCAAGATATGGTTTCACATCAAAGACCCGATGCTCACCATTCTCAAAAACCATCTCCAGTTGAAAATTCTCTATCGGATGTACATCCTTAACATAGGGATTCATAACACCTCCTACTTCCTGTATCTGTATTTACAGTTAGATATGAGGAAATGTCCATTGTCTGTCAAGCCTTTATTTTGTCAAAAAAACCCATTTTGTGTATCTTCATACCCTTGTTCAAACAATTATCTATCAGTGCCTCAAAATTGTATGGCTTAGGAGAAATGCATGCTCAGCAGACTCATAGATAAATTTAAAAAGGGCCTCGCCAAAACCCGTGAGGGCCTGGTGCAGAAAATACGCGAAGTCATTCGTTTGCGCCCCAAACTCGACGAAGAGACCCTTGAAGAAATTGAGGAGATTCTCATTCAAGCAGATGTGGGTTTTGACCCCACCATGCGCATCATTGACAGCTTGCGCGAACGTGTTGCATCGGGTGAAAAAGTAGAAGACCCCGAAAACATGGTACAACAATTCTTAGAAGATGAAATTCGAAAAATTCTCCAACCCGAAAATGCACCCCCACCCATCACCATCACCAACAAACCCCATGTCATCCTCATTGTGGGCGTGAACGGCGTGGGCAAAACCACCAGCATTGGCAAACTCGCGCAGAAATTTTCCCGCGAAGGCAAAAAAGTATTGCTGGCCGCCGGGGACACCTTTCGCGCAGCAGCCATTGAACAATTGGAAATTTGGGCCAAGCGCAGTGGCTCTGACATTGTCAAACACCAACCCGGTGCAGATGCAGCATCTGTCGCATTTGACGCACTTCAAGCGGCTCAAGCACGTGGCTCAGACATCGTACTCATCGACACGGCTGGGCGATTGCACACCAAAGTCAACCTCATGGAAGAAGTCAAAAAAATTCGCCGTGTCATTGACAAAGCTTTGCCCGGTGCCCCACACGAAACCCTACTCGTCTTGGATGCCACCACCGGCCAAAATGCCATCACACAAGCACGCCAATTTCATCAAACCTGCGAACTCACTGGCCTTATTCTGGCCAAACTCGACGGCACGGCCAAAGGCGGGGTGGTGATCGCGATTGCCGACGACTTAGATTTGCCCGTGCGCTTTGTAGGGTTAGGTGAAGGACTGGATGATTTGGAGGACTTTGTTCCTGAGAATTTTGTGAAAGCGCTGTTTGAAGGATAACACACACGCTCGCGCCGACATTGACTCCTCTTAAAAATCACGTATATTGAACCTTGTTTCGCAGTTTATGCGGATCTAACAAACCGGAACCCTACACCCAATCTCATCTGCGTAGCACCCTGCGTTTAGGATCTGCAACAACAGTACCCGAAGCAGTGCGCTAAGATTTCCCACAAAGCCAAATTTGAATTTTTTTTAAAAACCAAGTCTATGTCCGTCAAAACCCCCATCTATCTCGACCACCACGCCACAACACCCGTTGATGAACAGGTGTTGGATGTTATGCTGCCCTATTTCAAAGGACAGTTTGGCAACGCCGCCAGTCGCACCCACTCCTTTGGATGGGAAGCAGAAGACGCGGTGGATCAGGCACGCGAGCAAATTGCCAACCTCATCAACGCCCAGCCCAAAGACATCATCTTCACCAGTGGTGCCACAGAATCAGACAATCTCGCCATCAAAGGCGTGGCATCAGCCACAGACAAACCCTGCCACATCATCACACAAACCACAGAACATCATGCCGTGCTCGACCCGTGTCGTGCCCTCACACGGCAAGGTGTGGAGATCACCACCCTCCCCGTTGACAAGCATGGTCAAGTAGACCCCAGTGCCATCCAAAACGCCATTCAAGACAACACCGCATTGGTCTCGATCATGATGGCAAACAACGAAATAGGCACGATCCAACCCCTTGCAGAAATAGGTCAGATCTGTCACGAAAAAAACATCTACTTTCACACCGATGCCGCACAAGCCATTGGCAAACTGCCCATCGATGTTGAAGCCATGCACATAGACCTGCTCTCCATCTCAGCGCACAAACTGTATGGCCCCAAAGGTGTTGGCGCACTCTATGTTCGCAGTCGCCCACGTGTGCGCCTTATTGGCCAGATGGACGGCGGCGGTCATGAAAAAAGCATGCGCTCGGGCACCCTCAACGTGCCAGGCATTGTTGGCTTGGGAAAAGCATGTGCCCTTGCACAAAAAGAAATGGCCCAAGAGTCGCACCGCATCAAAACCCTACGCGACCAACTCCAACAAAAACTATTTCAATCGCTCGATCGCATTCAACTCAATGGCCACCCCGAGCACCGATTGGAAGGCAACCTCAACATCAGCTTTGCTGCGGTAGATGGCGAAAGCCTGCTCATGGGCTTACGCGACATCGCGCTCTCATCTGGCTCGGCCTGCACCTCGGCCTCTCTGGAACCCTCTTATGTACTCAAAGCCATCGGCGTATCCAATGACATGGCCCAAAGCAGCATTCGTTTTGGCATTGGCCGATTCAACACCGAAGCAGAAATTGACTATGTCGCCAATCGTGTGATCGAAGAAGTGAACCGTTTACGAGAAATTTCACCGAACTATAGATAGAAGCGCAAAACGCGTAGAGCGAAGCGCAAAAACAGAGTCATCTAAAACGCTCTGCACGCTGCGCCACACGCTTAACGCTCCGCATCTTTTCTTGGAGTCTTCATGCAAGCACCCAACCAACCTCAATCACCTCGCCTCCTGCCCGGCGTCAAACACATCATTGCGGTCTCAAGTGGCAAAGGCGGTGTTGGCAAAACCACCGTGAGTGTCAACCTCGCCATCTCGCTCGCCAAAACAGGTGCAACCGTTGGTTTGCTCGATGCCGATATTTACGGCCCCAATGTCCCCCTCATGATGGGCATCAATCGACAGCCTGATATTGATGGCGAAAAAATCACCCCATTAGAAGCCCACGGCGTCAAATTCATGTCGCTCGGTCTCATTGCCGATGAAAACACACCCATCATCTGGCGGGGTCCTATTGTGGGCAAAGTCATTAAACAATTTATGATGGATGTGCTCTGGGGTGAACTCGATTACCTGGTGGTCGATCTGCCACCAGGAACAGGAGATGCGCAACTCACCTTGTCGCAAACCGTGCCCCTATCAGGTGCCGTCATTGTCACCACACCTCAAAATGTGGCCCTTGAAGACGTACACCGCGGCATTGAAATGTTTCGCAAAGTCAATGTACCTCTTCTGGGCATTGTTGAAAACATGAGCTATTTTTTATGCCCGTGCTGTGGTGATCACACACCCCTCTTTGGTGAAGGCGGCGGTTTACGCATAGCCGATGCTTTTGGTTTGCCACTCTTGGGTCAAATACCCCTTCAGCCCGAAATACGCATAGGCGGTGACGAAGGCCAGCCCATTTCATTGGGCGATAACGAGCCAGCGCGTGCATTTGCCAACATTGCCCAACAAATTACTGACATGTTGGGTGAATCGGCCCAAGCGTTACCCGAAATTACCTTTGCATAATCCAGCACTTGCGTTTAAAACCTAAATTCCTTACATTTACAATCAACAAACTCTACAATAAACATTTAGAGTTTCTCACCATCAACCGAAAGGCAACCGCAATGGGATTTGAAACACTCGTTGCCCAAGCCGAATCAGCCACCACAGGGTTAACCCCCGAAGAAGCCCAACAAAAGCTCCAAAGTGGTGACCCGATTCTGCTCTTGGACGTGCGCGAGCGCGAAGCCTATTCTGAGGGATACATCACCCGGGCACAAAATGTACCCCGCGGATTCCTCGAACTTCGCATCGAAAGCATTGAAAACAATCGCGATGCCAAAATCATCGTCTACGGTGCATTTGGCCAAGGACCTTTGGGTGCACGGGCACTGCAAGATATGGGATACACAGATGTATCGTATATCCGAGGCGATTACGACGCCTGGATCGTTGCGAACCTAAAAACCGAGCGCGACCGCCCGTTAAGCAAAGCCGAAGTCCAACGCTATTCTCGCCACTTGCTCATTCCCGAAGTGGGTGAAAAGGGCCAAGGCAAATTGCTCGACGCCAAAGTGCTCCTCATTGGTGCTGGCGGTTTGGGCAGCCCAATTGCCCTGTATTTAGCCGCAGCCGGTGTGGGCACCCTCGGCATTGTAGACGCCGATGTGGTCGATGTGACCAACCTACAACGCCAGGTTTTGCACGGCACATCTGACATTGGCCGCTTAAAAGCGGTTTCGGCCTACGAAACGCTCAAAGAAATCAACCCGGGCTGTAAAGTCGTTCCACATACAGAATATGTCACATCTCACAACGTGATGGATATTCTGCCGCTGTACGACATTGTGGTTAACGGATGCGATAACTTTCCAACGCGCTATTTGATAAACGATGCGTGTGTGTTTTTAAACAAACCCATTGTAGACGGCAGTATCTTCAGATTTGAGGGCCAAGTTACGGTGTATGCGTGCGACAAGGAGGGGCCGTGTTATCGTTGCCTCTACCCCGTGCCCCCACCGGCAGACTTGGCGCCTTCCTGAGACGAAGCAGGTGTTTTGGGCGTTTTGCCCGGCACAATTGGCCTGGTCCAGGCCACAGAGACAGTTAAAATGATTCTCGGTCAAGGTACTCCCCTCATAGGCAAACTGCTGATGTACGATGCCTTGAGCACAAGCTTCAACACCTTTAAGGTACGTCGTGATCCCAATTGCCCGGTCTGTGGAGACAATCCCACAATCACCGAGCTCATTGATTATCAGGCATTTTGCTCGATGGATCACAGTGAAGCTGCTGATTAAAGTTGGCCAAGCAATCAAAAAGGGGTGGAACCGAGACGCGTTCTGCCCCTTTTTTTGTGGGTCGCCGTTGGAAACAGTTCTTGCTCTATCAATGGATGACCCCATTAGGAGCTTGATGGATACTATTTACGGGATTTTTAATCCATGATGAACACGATCATATACCACATATCACGGGCGCTCGTCCCCTCTTGAGGCTAGGCATTGTGCAGCCTGGGTCAGGTTCATTGTATGCCAACACGGCACACCCACGTACACATGCGTCCACGAGTCATTGCAAAGGATAAAGCTATGTGACCGATAAACGCATATGTGTAAAAAAGGGCGACTGCTGTGCGGGCAGTCGCCCTTTTTTTATGGTGTGTACACATATCGCCCCGTAAGTGCATTTCAAGTCGCAAGTCAATAAACAAGGCTTTAGATCTTGACCTGCGACCTGTTGACTTGCAACCGTAACTTTAAGAAAGGTCAAAACATGAAACCATTCCTTCTTGCAGTGCTCATCACACTCACAGCATCCATCACCACACAAGCAGCAACACTGCGCTTCACGGCTATTCCAGACGAAAACACAGCCCGGCTCAAAGAACGTTTTGACAAAGTGGCCGTCTACCTTTCTAAGGAACTTGGCGTAGACGTCGGATATATTCCCGTCAAATCGTATGCCGCCTCCGTTGCTGCATTTAAAAACAACGAAGTGCAACTGGCTTGGTTCGGCGGTTTGTCGGGCGTACAAGCACGTCGTGCAGTACCCGATGCACAAGCCATTGCCCAAGGTGAAGGAGACACGCAATTTATCACGTATTTCATTGCCAACAAAAGCACCGGTATCAACGCCACAAAAGCATTTCCCAGCACCATCAAAGGCCACACCTTCACTTTTGGTTCCAAAGGTTCTACCTCGGGTCGCCTCATGCCCGAGTTTTACATTCGGCAGCACCTCAAAAAATCACCCGATGATATCTTCTCACGCGTGGGCTTTAGCGGGGACCATTCCAAAACCATCGCCCTCGTGCAATCGGGCAGTTATGAAATTGGTGCCACCAACTACAAAGTGTGGGAAAAAGAACTTGCCGACGGTTTGATTGACACCACCAAAGTACGCGTGATTTGGCAGACCCCCACCTACCCCGATTACAACTGGAGCATTCGAGGAGACGTCAACAAAACCTTTGGCAAAAATTTCATCGCCAAAGTTCAAAAAGCCTTGCTCGATCTAAAAGATCCCGACCTCCTCAACTCATTTCCCCGAACCAAATTCATCAAAGCCGACAACAGCATGTATGACCCTATTTTAAAAACGGCAATTGAGATTGGGATTATTGAAAATTAGTCACAGGTCACAAGTCACAGGTCACAAGTCACAGGTTTTGACCTGTGACTTGAGACCTGTGACAGTCTTTTCCAATTCAGAGAGCAGCCATGTTCCATCTCACAAACATATCCGTCGCCTACGACGATAAACCCGTGTTGCACAACATCTCGCTGAGCATAGGTGAAGGTGACAAAGTGGTGCTCATTGGCCAAAGTGGTGCAGGCAAATCGACGCTCTTGCGCAAACTCTATGACTTGCAAAAACGCCACGCGGCATTCATCCATCAAGATTATGCCCTCGTGCCCCAACTCTCTACATTTCACAACATCTACATGGGGCGTTTGGATCAACACAGCATCTTTTACAATGCATGGACCCTCATTCACCCGCAAAAACGAGAACGCGATGAAATGGCGCCCATACTCGACGCACTCGACCTTACAGACAAACAAAACGAACGCGTCAGCGAACTGTCAGGCGGGCAACAACAACGCGTGGCCGTTGGGCGGGCACTGTATCGCAATGCTAAAATCATCTTGGGTGATGAACCTGTCTCGGCCATAGACCCGCAACAATCAGATATCGTGCTCAACTTGCTCAAACACCATGCGGGCACCCTTGTCCTTGCCATGCACGATGTGGAACTGGCCTTGCGTCACTTTGACCGCATCATTGGCTTGCGCAATGGCCACATCGCATTTAACCTGCTACGGAACCAAGTGACCGACGCACACCTCACAGAACTGTTCAACCGTGCTTAGAACCAGCCTTATCTTTATCCCCATTGCCTTGTTGTGCGTATTCGTGGCCGACATCGAAATCACCACCCGCGATCCTTGGGGTGAGTTGCAACGCATGGCTTGGGGCGTACTCACCCCCGATGTGTCTGTGTTATTCACCTTTCGCACCGCTTTGCTCAACACCCTCACCTTTGCTTTTTGCGGTCTATCACTCGGCATTGTCGGTGGCAGCATACTCACCTTCTTTTTTCATCTGACCCCCGTCCGCCTCTTCTGCGCCTTCATTCGCGCCATTCACGAAATCTTTTGGGCCTTTCTCTTTTTGCCCCTTGTGGGCCTGAATCCCATCTGTGGTGTCTTGGCCATCGCCGTTCCCTATGCAGGCATCTTTGCCAAAGTATATGCCGAAATTTTGCAAGAAACAGATCGCCGTCCCTTGCGGGGGTTGCCCGACCAAACACAGCCGCTGAGCCGATTTCTCTATGGCCAATTACCCGTTGCGTGGGCCAACATCAGACACTACACGGGATATCGCTTCGAATGTGCGCTACGATCCAGTGCTGTGCTTGGTTTTATTGGCCTGCCCACCATAGGCTTTCACCTTGAAACCGCATTTCGCGAAAGCCTCTATGCCGAAGCCGCCGCATTACTCTACGCCTTCTATTTGCTCATTGCATCACTAAAATATTGGATCAAACCCAAACTTGTCGCCCTCTACGTACTTCTTTCCTTTGCCCTGATTCCCAAAACCATCCACTTTTCCATCGCCAACATCACCCGTTTTTTCACATATGAAATATTTCCATGGCCCATGAGACGCGAAGGCTTTTTAAGCGGAAGTTCTGATCTTGCATGGCCCCTGCACGACACCTATCTCTGGTTTACCGAACGCCTTGCCAGTGCGATCCTTCCTGGCATTTGGAACACCGTTATCCTCACACAAATCGGCCTTGTTGGCACAGGTCTCTTTGCGATCCTCACATTTCCCATGATAAGCCATCACTTTTTCTCACGCCTCACCACCCGCATAGGTCATATCGTTCTCATTGTCATTCGCACCACCCCCGAATACATGCTTGCCTACATATGCGTGCAATTGTGGGGGCCTTCCATGCTGCCTGCCATTGTTGCGCTTGCCCTACACAATGGCGCAATTCTCGCCTTTCTCTCAGGTCAAAATGCCAACCTCATACCCTTGCGTTTAGATGCCCCTAAAACACGCGTCAGTCGCTACCTCTTTGAAACACTCCCACGCATTTATGGCCAATTTCTCGCCTTTCTTTTTTACCGATGGGAAGTGATGATGCGCGAATCGGCCATCTTGGGCATCTTGGGCATTTATACACTCGGTTTCTTCATTGACAGCGCCATCACCGAACAAAAAATGGACCAGGTGCTGTTGCTCATCGTCGTCACGGCCTTGCTCAATATGGGCATTGATACCCTGTCTCAACGCATTCGAAAACGGCTCCATATGACAACAGAGTCAATTAAAACAACAGCTTGAGATATACACAGGCTAGGAAACAAATGCCATTTGCCATTCCCTACACCTAAAATAATCTTGATTGTAGGAACATGATACGTGCTCCAACCGTCTAAAAAGAGATATTCATCAGCCTATCATTGTTTACACAAAAGCAACACGTGAGAACGTTAGAACGTGTCCCTTTTATGTCTTTACCCATTGACGATTGACACACTATTATTGAACTTTATAGATATGAACATCAAAGCCTTTACGCTCATCACGATGATATGCCTCAGTCTCTCTCTTGGCTGCGGAAAACCTGCTGTTGATCTGCCCCAAGAAAAGGGCCTCAGCATTCAGCAAGCGACAGCAGAACAAGTGCTTGCCGCCGTTAAAAATGCGCAAGGCCACGTCGTATTGGTCAACATTTGGGCCACGTGGTGCCCACCTTGTGTTGAAGAATTTCCCGACATCATGAAGCTCTATCAAAAATATCAAGACAGAGGCCTCAAAATCATCTTTGTCTCAGCCGACTTTGAAAATCAAACCGAATCGGCAAAAGCATTTCTCAAAGAACAAGGTGTAGACTTTGCCACCTACCAAAAATCGGGCAAAGACATGGCCTTTATCAACACCTTAGATGAACGCTGGTCGGGCGCGCTACCCGCCACTTGGGTTTATGATGCCAGCGGCAACCAGCGCCACTTTTGGGAAGGCAAAAAAGACCGTGCACATTTTGAAAAGGCAATCTTAGACGTATTGGAATAACAGGCCACCCGTTTAAACGTAGCAACAGCCGGAAACACCAAAAGGAGGATTTACGATGAAGAAAAAATTAACACTTGGCATCCTGGCCTTAACATTTGCCGTTGGCATTGGTTTTACGATGGGCAATACCGTTGAAGCAGGCAGTGCGCTGGATCTCAATGCCAAAGCACCCAAAACCGAAGTTAAAATGAAAGGCGTAGACGGTGCCTGGCACACGATCAACGGGGTTACTGGTGAAAAAGGTACACTCGTATTGTTTTCATGCAACGCCTGCCCCTTTGTAAAAAAGTGGGAAAGCCGCATGAGCAGCATTGGCAATGATTATCAACAAAAAGGCGTTGGCGTAATCATGATCAATTCCAATGACCCCAGCAAAGTAACCGAAGATGGGTATGACGAAATGGTCGCCCGTGCCAAAGCCAAAGCATTTGCTTTCCCATATGTCGTTGACGCAACCTCTGAAGTTGCGCGTGCATTTGGTGCCACACGCACCCCTGAAGTATTTCTCTTTGATGCCAAAGGCAAACTGGTGTATCACGGCGCCATTGATGACAACGCCTCTGATGCCAATGCCGTTGAAGTGCCCTATTTAAAAAATGCGCTCAACGCCCTCATTGCTGGTGAAGCCATTCCCACAGCACAAACCAAAGCACTTGGATGCGGCATCAAACTCCGAAGCGAAGATTCATAAACCTGTTCTTAGGGATAAATAAAAAGGCGTTCTCTTGCGAGAACGCCTTTTTTTGTAGCTTGTGAGGTTTTCTTTGTGTTTTATATTCTCTGCTAAGAACCCAGTGACCAAACAACACGCTTAACGATAAAGGAAACGCCTTATGTACCGTTCAGAAACCCTCACCGTTCAAGGCCAGCCCATGCCCACCCTTATATTTGAACCCGAAAACGAGGGTCCACACCCGGGTCTCATCATTGCCCAACACTTGCCCGTAGCACATGCGGGCTTAGAAAAAGACCCCTTCACCACCGACATTGGTGAACGCTATGCTGCCGCAGGATATGTTTGTGCCATTCCCTTTATCTTTCACTGGTGGCCAGAAGACGAAGACGTCACGGTTAAACGTGAAGGCTTTCGTGATGATTGGACCGTTGCTGACTTGGACGCCACGTTCCAATATCTCGCCGGATTGGATTCCGTAAAAGAAAACAACATGGGCCTGCTCGGTCACTGCTGGGGTGGACGCGTCGCATGGGTTGGTGCGTGCAACAACCCCAAGCTCAAAGCATGTGGTGTATTTTATGGCGGGCGTGTCAATGTCCCCTTTGCAGATGGTGGCCCGCCCCCCATCGAACTCGCCCATCAAATCCAATGCCCCGTGCTCGGCATCTTTGGCAACGACGACCAAAACCCGTCTCCTGACCTTGTCAACGACTACGAGACGGCTTTAAAAAACGCCAATGTACCTCGCGAATTTCACCGCTATGACGGCGCAGGTCACGGCTTTCAAGACCACACCAACTCAGATCGGTATCGCCAAGCGCAATCGGAAGATGCCTGGCAAAAAACCATCGCCTTTCTCGATCGGAATTTGAAATAGAAACCCATGTCCCAAACACCGATGCCACAAACCTTCTTCTAGGAAAAGACATGCCTCCCCATCTCATATACGATCCCATTATAAAAGAACAGGCAGAAAACTTTCCTCGCTTTGATGTTTCTGATGTGACAGGTTCAAGAGCTGTACTCAAAGCGTATATTGACGAACGAATCGCAAACGGAGCCACTGCTCCAAGTGATGCACGTGTTGAAGAAATAGAGCGTACAATACCTGGCCCAAAGGGTGCCCCCGATGTGCGTATTCGTATTTACATGCCCAAAGATCGTTCGCAAGACGGCCCAGGATACATCAATTTCCATGGCGGTGGTTTTGTCTTGGGTAACCTCGAATCGGAACACGCCCGATGTTTGTTGATGGCGGCAAAAGGTGGGGCTGTTGCCATTGATGTTGATTACCGGCTTGCACCAGAAAACCCTTTTCCGGCTGCACTAGAAGATGGTTATGCCACGCTGCTCTGGGTCAGTCAAAATGCACAAGAACTCAAAATTGCCCCCACCAGACTCGCCATTGGCGGCATCAGTGCCGGAGGCAACTTAGCGACAGCAATTGCACTTATGTCACGCGATCACAACGGGCCCAACTTAGCATTTCAAATGCTCTTTTATCCTGCCCTTGATGATCGCTGTGATACGCAGTCAATGGCGCAAGGCGACAACATGTATATTTGGGATACACAGAACTCACGTGACATGTGGGATCACTATATTGGCAAAAATCGCGATAACGTATCTCCCTATGCAGCCCCAGCCCGTGCCGAAAACTTAGAAGGGCTTCCACCTGCCTATGTCATGACCTGCGAACACGACCCCCTTCGTGACGAAGGTCTTATCTATGCCATGCGGCTCATGGCTGCAGGAGTGCCCACCGAAATACACAATTATCCCGGCACCATTCATGGGTTTGACTTCCTTACCCCATCAGCCATTTCAACACGTGCTGTCAACGACGGTATTGAGATATTTAAACGTGCAATGAGCGCATAGGAGAAAGCATGAATAGTAATTTGCAAACACCTGATCCACATGTAATGGAACTGTGGCCAGGGCCCGTTCCCAAAGACATTGGCATAGACGAACAAGAGAAAACCCACATCTATGACTCGAAGCTGGTAAGCAAAACAAAATTGATCACCAATGTAACCCGCCCCACGATCACCGTGTGCCTCCCGCCACCAGACAAAAACACAGGCACCGCCATGATCATTTGCCCTGGCGGTGGATATTGGGATCTCTTTTGGGAATTGGAAGGCGAGGAAGTGGTCGCCTGGTTAAATGAACAAGGCATCACCGGTATTATTCTGAAATACAGAGTGCCCCGCAGACCAGGTGAAGAAAAAACAGTACCGCCATTGGGGCCCCAATTAGATGCCCAACGTGCCGTTCGTATGGTACGCAACCATGCAACAGATTGGGGCATCCATCCCAATCGCATCGGCATGATCGGTTTTTCAGCAGGCGGCCATTTGGCACTGGCGACAGCCACCCAATTCAATGAGCAAACCTATGATTCGGTTGATGAAATTGACACCATCAGTTGCCGCCCAGATTTTGCAGTACTGTGTTACTCTGGTTTTCTCAAAGATCGCGAAACCGATGACATTTGGCCCGACCTTCACATTCACGCCAATACACCACCCATCTTTTTGGCCCACGCCAGTGACGACAGCATCTCTGAAGTTGCCCACAGCGTGATCGCATACCTCGCTCTACACCGCGCAGGCATCCCTACAGAATTACACGCTTACACATCGGGCGAACACGACTTTGGCGTGCGTCAAAATGACAAACTACCCGCCAGCTGGCCACACCTTTGCCTCAACTGGCTTCGCAGTTTGGACCTCCTGCCTGCGCTGCATTAACTAACCATAGAGTCCTTCTCACTCAGTGGCCTTCAACAGATTCCTAAAAATAAAAATTGTTGCATAGTGCGCAACACGCTATATTATTTCTATGATACTTTCTTTTAAACATAAGGGACTACGACAGTTCTACGAAACAGGCACAACAGCCGGTATCCAAGCATCTCATAAAAACCGGCTTAGAATGATGTTAGCAGCTTTAGATACAGCAACTCACATTGAAGACATGGACATTCCAGGGTTTCGCCTCCATCCATTGAAAGGGAGTCGTAAGGGAATATGGTCTATTTCTGTGAGTGGAAATTGGCGAATCACATTTGAATTTGAATTTGGTAATGCACACATAGTTAACTATGAGGACTATCACTAATGCCTATGCATAATCCCCCACATCCAGGAGAATTCATAAAGGAAATATACATTGAGCCATTTAAGTTGACTGCCCGAAAAGTTGCAGAAACACTCAATGTCTCTCCTTCGACGTTCAATCGATTAGTAAATGGTAGCAGCAATATCTCCCCCGAAATGGCACTGCGCCTTTCAAAGGCACTAGGGCGCAGCCCAGAAAGCTGGCTTGCAATGCAAGATCTATACGATCTTTGGCATGCAAAGAAAACTGTCAACCTTAACGCAGTTAAGAAGCTTGAACTTGAAGTTGTATAGAGAGCTGGATGATGGGAGGAAGAATGGACAATATTGCAAGCGAGTTAGCTGAAGTAACAGCCAAGCGGTCAACACACATTTACAAAACCGTGGATGGTCTCAACATTCATGTTGACGTTCATGTGCCCAAGCAACCCATAGAGGGATCGCCGGCCATACAAAAAAAGGGACACCCAAAATGGGTGTCCCTTTTTAATACAAGCTGATCGCTATGTGCGATCCGTTTTCTTAATACATTCCGCCGCCTGGAGGGCCAGCAGCTGCTGGGGGCTCAGGTTCTGGAATATCGGCTATCAAAGCTTCGGTCGTCAACAACAAACCAGCGATAGACGCAGCATTTTCAAGCGCGGTACGTGTCACCTTGGTAGGATCAGGCACACCGGCTTTGATCAAATCTTCGTAGGTATCGGTATCGGCATTGTAACCAAAAGCACCTTCACCGGCAGCCACTCTTTGCACTACCAACGCACCTTCAACACCCGCATTGGCGGCAATTTGGCGCAAAGGTTCTTCCAAAGCACGGCGCACAATATCCACACCGGTCTTCTCGTCGCCACGGGCATCTTTACGGGTTTTTTCTAAGGCGGCACAAGCGCGAATCAATGCAACACCACCACCGGGAACGATGCCTTCTTCAACAGCCGCGCGTGTCGCATGCAATGCATCTTCCACACGGGCTTTCTTTTCTTTCATTTCGGTTTCGGTAGCGGCGCCCACATTTATGATTGCCACACCGCCGGCCAACTTGGCCAACCGCTCTTGCAACTTTTCGCCATCGTAGTCAGACGTTGTTTCGTCAATCTGACGACGGATCTGACCCACACGACCTTGAATATCGGCCGTTTTACCAGCGCCTTCAATAATGGTCGTATTGTCTTTATCAATGGTAATGTGCTTGGCCTGACCCAAATCTGCCGTGGTGGCATTTTCGAGCTTAAAACCAGCATCTTCAGACAACACACGACCACCGGTCAAAATGGCAATATCTTCCAACATTGCACTGCGACGATCGCCAAAACCAGGGGCTTTTACGGCGGCAACTTTCAAAGTGCCACGCACCTTGTTCACCACCAAAGTGGCCAAGGCTTCGCCTTCAATGTCTTCGGCAATGATCAACAAAGGTTTGCCCGTTTGAGCAGTTTTTTCCAAGATCGGCAACAAATCGCGCATGGCTGAAATCTTTTTGTCATAAATCAAAACATAGGCTTCTTCAAGCGCAACTTCCATGCTGTTGGTATCTGTGACAAAATAAGGTGACACATAACCGCGGTCAAACTGCATGCCTTCCACCACGTCTAAGGTGGTTTCGATGCTGCGGGCTTCTTCAACTGTAATCACACCATCTTTGCCCACTTTTTCCATCGCATCGGCAATCAGTTCACCAATGGCCTTGTCATTGTTGGCCGAAATAGTTGCCACTTGGGCAATGTCTTTGCGACCAGAAATAGGCTTGCTCAACTCTTGGATAGACTTCACTGCAGCTATCACAGCTTTGTCGATACCGCGTTTGAGATCCATTGGATTGGCACCTGCTGTTACATTGCGCAAACCCTCGCGGTAAATGGCTTGTGCCAACACCGTTGCGGTTGTGGTACCGTCACCGGCCACATCCGACGTCTTTGAAGAAACTTCCTTCACCATCTGAGCACCCATATTTTCATAGGGGTCTTCCAATTCGATTTCTTTGGCTACTGTGACACCATCTTTGGTCACCGTAGGCGAACCGAATTTCTTGTCTAAAACCACATTCCGTCCCTTGGGCCCAAGCGTTACTTTCACAGTATCGGCCAATTGATCGATACCTCGCTTGAGGGCTTCCCGGGCTGCAACATCAAATACCAGTTGCTTGGCCATTGAATTCCTCCTCAAAATGAAACGAATTTATTTTAAAACAAAGATTTACTCAACAACAGCGAGAATGTCGCTTTCGGACATAATCAGATAATCTTCGTCATCTAAACGAATTTCAGTACCGGCATATTTGCCATAAAGCACTGTATCGCCTTTTTTGACAGACAAAGCAATCTTGTTGCCCGAATCATCGACTTTGCCGTCACCAACAGCGATAACCGCACCACGTTGGGGTTTTTCTTTGGCCGTATCAGGAATGATGATGCCGCCTTTAACCTGTTCATCTTCATCAACAGGCTGTACCAGCACGCGATCCCCAAGGGGTTTCACCTTTGCCATATGTCATGCCTCCTTCTAAAGGATATTGTTAAGGTGAAATAATGAATAACTTACTTAACACTGTTAGCACTCGATACACACGAGTGCTAACAGGTCGAAAATATATAAAAGACGACGCCTTCGCGCAAGAAAAAATCTCAAAAAAATGGCAAAGTGTCCATTTTTGCACACTTTGCCACTCTTTATTTTAAAAAAGAAATAAAAACAACTACTTAGCGTTGTAAAGTTCTTGGAATTCGTGAATCAAGTCATGCAACTTTTGTGCATTTGCAACATCTGTGGTCTGCTTGCACTTCATCGCCGTACGAATAATCAGATGCAATTTGACCAACTTTGCCGTATATGCCTTTGCCCCTGCAGCATCCCCTTCGGCAGGCGCTTTGATCCGTTGGGCCAAGAAATATTGCGACACCACCTCGCGAATATGATCGGCATGCGTTTCTTTATTATTGACCCAGCGCACGATCTGATTGAAATTCTTAGCATCCGCACCAGACAATTCATTAATCTGCACCATCGCCTTCTCTATGGTTGTCACATCTTCCATCATTGCAGAGAAACGCCCCTCATCCCCGTAAATGCCACACGGAATCTCACAATGAGCCAGCACCAGTGTAGGCAACAACATCACACTCAACAAAACAGCAACAAAACGCTTCATAGTCACACTCCTTAAAAAGTTAACGATTCACTCAAAACGGGTTATAAACATACCGTAACAAATATAAAATGCAAGCGACTTGATCACCCTCAAAAATAGATCCAACACACCATCAGCTTTTACATTGCATTTTCATTAACATACCGTATATTTGAATCGTGTTTCATAACACACTCCTTTTTAGAGCAACCATTAACCCCACCTTTGCTCTAAATGGCATAGAACACTTCCCCTCCAAAATTTAAGCATACTCGCGCTATTTTTGTGCCCGACTCTTTTTAGGCCCACATGCCAGTCTCACGTGCCCAAGTCCTTTCATATATCAAGCAAAACCCTGATCGGCCACTCAAAATCAGGGAGCTTTCGCGTGCACTTCACGTAGACGACCACGACTATAACACCTTTCGGCGACTCATTCGCCAAATGGCTGGCGATGGTGTAATCATCAAACTTCGCAACAACCGATATGGTGCATCAGGCGCGCAGAATCTTATCACCGGTCGGCTCAGTGTACATTCAGGTGGTTACGGCTTGCTTGCGCGTGAAGATGACGGCCCAGATCTCTTTATTGGCACCTCGCGTTTGGGTACCGCGCTTCATGGCGACAAAGTGGTTGTGCGCATGACTAAAAATGCCGCTGGCAGCAACCGCCCCGAAGGTGAACTCGTGCGTATATTACAACGTGCCGAACAAACCGTTGTGGGCACCTTCTTTAGCGATGGCCACGATGCACACGTCACATCAGACGACCCGCGCATCCCACTTGAAGTTTACATTCCACAAGATGCAACCAAAGGTGCCAAAAACGGTCAAAAGGTCGTTGCCAAAATACAAAATTGGGAACACATCAACACCCCACCACCAGGCCATGTCGCAGAAATCCTCGGTGACCCTGACGCACCCGGCATTGAAACACTCATCCTGATCAAAAAACACGGTCTCCCCCTTGAGTTTCCTCCCCATGTAGAAGAAGCTGCCCAAGCCATTCTCAATACCATTCCGCCTGAAGAAATTGCACGCAGACGCGATATTCGCGACACAGTCTGCGTCACCATCGATCCTTATGATGCACGCGATCACGACGATGCCATCTCTCTTGATGTCCTTCCTGACGCCACATACCAACTTGGCATTCACATTGCCGATGTCTCGTATTTTGTCACCGAAGGTTCCCCTCTTGATCACGAGGCCATTGCCCGTGGCACCAGCGTTTATTTGCCCGACCGGGTCATCCCCATGTTGCC
>JBLHJX010000077.1:0-19813 GCA_047619225.1 Candidatus Latescibacterota bacterium | reverse complement strand
GGTGCGGCGGGTGAGGCGGTATCAGGTGCGGGGGGAAGCGGGGAAAGAGGGCTTTAAGTCGGATGAGCGGTTGTAGGGTTTGAGAGATCGGTGGTTGTTAAGGGTGAGCCTTTGTTGGAAAGGCTCACCTTTTTATTTTTTGATTTGCCTACGGCGTCCTACTTTCTTTATGCGGCCAAAGAAAGTAGGCAAAGAAAGCCGCCCCTGCGGGGGGCTTTAATAATCTTCAGTGTTTTTAATGGGCGCAAACCACCCTCACCTGCCCGCGTGCTTCCCGCCCTTCCGCGTATGCCATACGCCCCTTCCACACACACCCAACACATCCACACCAACCACGCAACGGCCCACCTCGCCAGGAGGTGGGGTTGAAGTTTTGGGGATGTGCCTTTCTTTGGTAAATATAAATTGTAAATTTATATTTTTTGTTGTTTAAGTTATTGTTAATAAAGTATTTCAGTTTTTAGTAAATATGTTTTTTGTAAGCATTAGAATTATTTTATGATACTTATCTAAATAAATAGGCAATGATTTGGTTTAGGTCTTCAGTCCGCAGGACTTTGCTACCATAGGGCTGGAATTTATTCCGGCCTGAAGGTCGGGCGATGACCGATCTCATTCTTCAATTCCCATTATGATCTGGGGCTTTAAGATAGATTTTATTTATTTTTTAATGCGAGAATGTGTGGCAGCATTTTGTGTAGGGCTTGGCCTCGGTGGCTGAGCTCGTTTTTTTGTTCGGTGGGGAGTTGGGCGGAGGTGCAGTTGTGGGTGGGGACGAAGAAGAGGGGGTCGTAGCCGAAGCCGTGGGTGCCTTGGGCTTGGTGGACGAGGTGGCCGCGCCAAATGCCTTCGGCGGTTTGGGTTTGACCGGTGGGGTGAACGAGGGCCATTACGCAGTGGAATTGGGCGCCGAGTTGGTCGTTGGGTACGTTGGCAATGGCGGAAAGGAGTTTTTGGTTGTTGGTGGCGTCGGTGGCGTCTTCACCGGCGTAGCGGGCAGAGTAAATGCCTGGGGCGCCGTTGAGAATGTCTACTTCGAGGCCCGAGTCGTCGCCGAGGGTGGGGAGGCCCGTGTGGTTGGCAATGATGCGGGCTTTTTTAATGGCATTGGCTTCGAAGGTGTCGCCGTCTTCGATAATTTCGGGTGCGTCGGGAATGTCTTTGAGGGTTTTGACTTCAAAGGTGTCGCCGAGCATTTGTTGGATTTCGCGTTGTTTGCCTGCGTTGCTGGTTGCGATGATGAGGGTGTGCATAAATGGGCTTTCGGAGAGGGGTAAATAGGTCGCAGGTCAAAAAAAAAGTCGCAATAGAGTTGCGCTTTTAAGATTTATGGCTTGTGACTGAATTACTCGTAAAAGACTTCGGAGTTGTGAATAGGATTGTAGCCAATTTCTTTGCGTGGAATTTCGATGTCGAAAATGTTGTAGGTGTTGTCAGAGACGACGAAGTAGTGGGCGCCGCTGCGTAGCGTAGCATTTTTGTAGCTGGTATAACAGGCGTGTACGAATTGGGCGGCGTCTTCTTGGTGACACCACAGGGCAAAGTAGCCGCGTTCGGTGGTCATTTTGTTTTGTGCGTTGATGCCGCCCCAACGTGCGGCAATGGCACCGTGGCCTTTTTTGGCGAGGCGTTGTGTCCATTCTTCGACGTGCGTTTTTTGCTGGCCATAGGGATTGGTGGGGTGCGCGGGAATGGTGGATAGAATGCGTTCGGGCATTTGGGGAATGTCGTTGAAGCGGCGTTCGGAGAGAGTGGAGAGGATGCCTTCATCGACAGAATAGGCACCGTCTACGGCGTGGACCGAACTGGAACCGACGACCATTGGCACGGAGTTTTGCTTGAGCAGGGTTTCAAAGACGAGGTCGGTCATTTGATTCATTGCTTCGTGTGGGCTTTTGCGTGCGAGGTAGACGACGAGGTCGTGGCCTTGCATCAGGTCGTTGAGTTGGCTGGGGTGTGCGCAAATGTCGAGATCGACAAAGTTGCTTTGTGCATTGGGGGCGGTGGCCTTGTCTTGGGCACCGGGGAGGTCTACGGACGTGATTTGATAGGTGGGGTCGAACTTGGGCAAGTAGGTTCGCAAACCTGAGCCGATGTTGCCGCGACCGCCAATGAGGAGTACGTTGGGCATTTATCTTTGCTTTATAAGTGTGTTTGGAAGAAGGATTATGAGATGACGGCTTTTTGGTATTCTGTGATTTCGGCAATGCCTTTTTGGCCAAGGGCAATCATCTGTTGCATTTGCTCAAAGTTGAACGGGTCTCCTTCGGCGGTGCCTTGTACTTCGACAAAGTTGCCGTCACCGGTCATGACAATGTTCATATCGACTTCGGCATTTGAGTCTTCGGCGTAACACAGGTCGAGAATGGGCGTATCTTTTAAGATGCCCACGCTAATCGCCGCAATCGAGTTGCGCAAGGGATTGGTTTTGATTTTGCCTTTTTCTTTGAGTTGCGCAAGGGCATCGGCAACGGCGACGTAGGCGCCCGAGATAGACGCGGTGCGGGTGCCACCGTCGGCTTGCAAGACGTCGCAGTCGATCCAGAGCGTGCGTTCGCCCAGTGCTTTGAGGTCTACGACGGCGCGAAGGGCGCGACCAATGAGGCGTTGGATTTCTTGTGTGCGGCCCTTGGCACCTTGTGTTTCACGTTGTGAGCGGGTGTGTGTTGCCCGGGGCAACATTGCGTATTCTGAGGTGACCCAGCCTTTTTTTTTGCCCACGAGAAAAGGAGGGACACGTTCTTCAACACTGGCCGTGCAAATGATATGCGTGTCACCCATTTTGATGAGGGCCGACCCTTCGGCGTGTTTCATAAAGCCACGTTCAATGCTTAAAGGTCGCAATTGGTCGGGCTGTCGTCCATCAACGCGTTGCATAAGTACTCCTTGGGGATATCAAGATTTAGGAACTAAAGGTCAGAAAAAAGCGCCAAGCGCGGGGCTCGAAGAGGGTTAGGCCAGAATCGTAAGAGTCAACGCAATTAACACGCTTAGCTTTCTGGGCTTAGCACCCAGCGCTTAGCTCAAATCGACCCATTTGTCTTCTGGGTTGCCCATTTCTCGATAATCGGGGGCAGTGACTTGGATGATGTAACACATTTCGAGCAGGCGAGAATAAATGCGCCCTTGGGCCAGTTGCTTGAGTTCGTCGATTTTTTGGTTGGTTGTTACAAAGGTCATTCGTCTGTTGGCGTAGCGGGCGTCGATGAGATTGTACAAGATTTCCATTTCCCATTCGGTATTGCGCTGCACGCCAAAGTCGTCAATGACGAGGTAGGGCACATTGCTCAATACGTCGATCATTGACATGGCTTTGCCTTGGGTTTCGCTGCCTTCGTCAAAGGTGTGTCGCAGTTCTTGAAAGCTTTTGGAGAGGGAAATGAATTTGCCAGGCCTGACAAATTTGAAGATGAGTTCGTTCAGCATCATATAAGAAAAGAACGTTTTGCCGCCCCCTGGTGCGCCCCACATATAAAAGCCTTTGAGCGATTCTTTGCCGTTTTGAATGCCTTCAATAAGGGCGTGGAAACGGTGCTTGAGTTGGTTGGCGCCAGGAATGGGTTGCCCGTTTTCGTAGTGTTCTTTAAAGTCGGATAAGAATTTGTAGCGGAAGGGGGCGGGAATGCCCGAGCGCTTGATGTATTGGCTGATGTTGTACATTTTGGTTCGGTAAAGACGGCACGGGCACCACGTGGGTTCACCCCGAATGGTGTCCATAATCATAAATGGCGACCTGCCCCGGCACAGGCAATGCTTTTCAACCTCGGGCGAGATTTTGACTGTGCCGTGGAGACCCACCTCGACTTCTGGGTCATAATAATAACCGAGGTCGTGGGTGGGTAAGACAATGCTATGAGCTGTCTGTGGAGAGTTGTTGTTCATAGTGTTGTTTGAAAGTCTTGATACCTTGATAAAGGGCTTCGGCCAGTTTCTTCTGATGGGCGCTGCTTTTGAGTTTTTTTTCTTCCGCGCGATTGGTGACAAATCCTAATTCTACCAAGACAGAAGGCATTTGACCCATTGTACCACGCATGACATAAAAGTTGGCTTGTTTGACACCTCGGGGTGTGGTGCTTGGGATGTGACCGACGATGGCGTTGTGAATGTCGGCGGCGAGGTCTTGGCTTTCTTTTAAGAACTGAGAAGATAACAGACTGTATCGGATGCGGTCAAGGCCTTTGGTGAGCGAGTCGGCTGAAACACCCTCATATTTTTCTAACACTGCGTTTTCATCTTGGGCAACTTGGGCAGCTCTTTTGGTTTTGGCTTCAGATAAAAAGTAGACCTCTACGCCTGTGGCATTGCGGTTTTTGGTGGCATTGCAGTGGAGGGAGATGAAGACTTTGCCATCTTGTTGAATGGCCATCTTTGATCGTTTGCCAAGCGGAATAAAGGTGTCATCTCCGCGTGTAAGAATCACATTGACTTTGAGTTGTTTTTCAAGAAGTGATTTGAGCTGTTTGGCCACACCCAATACAATGGTTTTTTCATACGTGCCACCGCGCCCAATGGCACCCGGGTCTTTGCCCCCATGCCCTGGGTCTATAACAACGGTATTGATCTTCCAACTTGCAGCATTTTGGACCAAATCTTTTTTAGGTTGTTTGGGACGAGAGGAGAGGCCGTTTCCGGAGGGAGAGTCTGGTCTTTTTGATGCGACTATCACAGCGTCTGATACGTGAAATGCGATCACGACATTGAGATACTGTGCGATGAGCGTTGCGGCCTGCTCGGGTATATACAAGTGCCCATTGTGGGGAAACACTGTATTGGGCATTCGAAATATTTCTTGGTCAATTTTGATGACCGATGACTGACGTGTTAAAACCACCCGGTGGTTTGAAATGCTCAGTGTGAGTTTGTGGTTTTCTGGTGTGGCATGAGGCGTTAGGCCAATTGTTTTGGCAAATGTGTCAACAGATACAAAATTACCGTGCGCAAAGCGGACGGTGGAAACATTTATGGGGCCTGTATTGCTGTGTAAGGGAGAACTAAAAAGGAGTATCAAAAAGGCCATCACAGATGCGACGGGGAAGCCGAATGATGTGATGTGCCAATACTGTCTTATCATCTACCCCCCATCCCGGGTGCGTGTTTTGAGTGCCTGATCAAGGGCACGTTGGGCATCGCGTTTGGCTATGGTGTGCCGTTTGTCATATAGTTTTTTACCCCGTGCAATACCAATTTCCACTTTGGCTCTGCCCCGTTTAAAATACAATTTGAGGGGCACCAATGTTAGACCTTTTTCCTCAGATCGGTTTCTCATGCGGTCAATTTCTTTTTTGTGGAGCAGAAGTTTGCGTTTGCGTTCGGGTTCGTGGTTAAAACGGTTGGCCTGTACGTATTCACTGATGTGTATGTTGTGCAAAAAAGCTTCGTTGCCATCTACACGCGCATAACTGTCTTTAAGATTGGCACGGCCTTCTCTTAAAGATTTGACCTCGGTGCCGTGTAGCACAAGTCCTGCTTCGAACGTGTCAAGAATTTCAAAGTCGTGCCAGGCTTTTCTGTTTTGCACAATGATTTTAATGCCATCGGTTTTAATGCCATCGGCCATAGTTTGCTCGCAATGTGATATCAGATAAAGGTTAAAATAGTATAGGGTATTTTAAGATGGGAGGCAAACAAGGATACAGAGCCATCTCAGGTCAGAATCTAAAATGCCACGGTCGTTTTGGTTTGTGACGGTTTCAATTTACCTCTTGCAGTATTTGTATCAGACCCTCAATGCGTTTGGCGTCTGTGTTCTCTCCCGAGCTGAGGTAGGTGTGTTTCAGGTTGTTCATCATTCGAAAGAGCGTGAATCGATTGGTGGCTTTGGGGAGGAGATCATCCGTAAGTTTTTCACCAATCATTTCGGCACATTCATTGGGGGTGAGCACTTGGCCATGGTGATAAGGGTCAATGAAGATTTCCTGGCCACTGGGGGCGCTGTATTTGACAATATAGTGCTTGGGCATGGCCACGCCAGTGAGTGGCAAATCGATGCGTTGGCCTAAAATGAGGTAAATGACCGATAAAGTGATGGGCCAGCCTCGTTTGCGATCGAGTACACGATTGAGAAAGGTGTCGTCGGGGTCATATTGCAAGGGTGCGCGAAATTTTTGTGTTTCAAAGAGGTAGTGGTTGAGCGTGCGAATGACGCGAATGGGATGGTCATCGGGGGCTACTTGGGGCGCCAGTTCAAAGGCCATATGCCCCAACCGCGTTTTGTAGGTGCCCACATCAAGGTGGGGGTAAGCAAATCGGGCTAAGGTAAAGACCCCTTCTTCAAGATCAATGTCACCATATTCATCTGTGGCGAGGTTGCGAAAGCGCTCTTCAATTGAGGGCTCGCGAAAGCGCATCAGTACGCGACTGGCTTCTTTGTGAACACGCGAGTCAGGAGGTGTCGCGTCTAATATCGCCTGTACTGCGTTTTCACCCAACTCAAAGAGTTTGTGGCGCATACTGGCAACAATATCGGCATCGCCATCGGAGAGCAGATCGATAATAATTCTGATCTGTTTTTTCTCCAAGTTCATGCAGCACCTTTCACTTTTTTGAGCATAACCATCAAAACAGAGATATCTGCAGGAGAGATACCGGGGATACGGGATGCTTGGCCTAAGGAGCGGGGTTGAATACGGCCAAATTTTTCTTTGGCTTCATTGCGCATCGATGTAACTGATGTGTAGTCAAAGTCGTTGGGAATAAAACGCTGTTCCAAGTCGTGAAAGCGATGCACTTGAGATTCTTGGCGCTGAATATACCCTTCGTATTTGAGTTCGATCTCAATAGATTCGCGCACGTGCTCTGGCAAGGGAGCGTCGGCTGGCGCAATATGGCCGACGATGTCATAGTTCAATTCGGGGCGTCGCAAGAGATCGGCCAGAAAAATAGGTTTGGACAAGGGAGATGATTCGACTTGTCGAAGCACGGCTTGCACGCGTTCATTGGGGGTAATCTTAATAGACCGCAGCCGTTGCATTTCGGTTTCAATTTGACGTTTGCGCGTGAGAAAGAGCTGATAGGCCTCGTCTGTGACCAGGCCTATTTTTCGGCCCAGTTCGGTGAGGCGCAAATCGGCATTGTCTTGGCGCAACAGCAGGCGATATTCGGCCAATGAGGTAAACATACGGTAGGGTTCATCTGTGCCTTTGGTGACCAAGTCGTCAATGAGCACACCGATGTAGGCCTGCGATCGGTCGAGAATGAGCGGTTCTTCACCACGGGCTTTGAGGGCTGCATTCACGCCTGCCATCAGACCTTGGGCTGCGGCTTCTTCATACCCTGTTGTGCCATTGATTTGTCCGGCAAAAAACAGGCCACTGATGGGCTTGGTTTCAAGGGATGGGTGGATCTGTGTGGGGGGTACATAGTCATATTCGACAGCGTAGGCTGGGCGCATAATTTCTGCCCGTTCCAAGCCTGGAATGCTGCGAACCACATCCACTTGCACATCTTCAGGCAAGCTCATCGACAAACCATTGAGGTAGACTTCAAGGGTGTTATAACCTTCTGGTTCTAAAAATATTTGATGGCTTTCTTTGTCGGCAAAGCGTACCACTTTGTCTTCAACCGAAGGGCAATAGCGTGGCCCCACGCCTTGAATGCGGCCGCTATACATCGCGGATCGATCTAAATTGTTGCGAATGACATCATGTGTTTTTTGTGTGGTGTTGGTGAGGTAACAACTGAGTTGTTTTTGGGGCAACGACTCCGTGTGGTATGAAAAAGGGCGCGGATCATCGTCGCCGGGTTGTTCTTCGCACACACCAAAGTCGATGCTGCGTGCATTGACACGGGGTGGGGTGCCTGTTTTGAGGCGCCCGAGTTCAAAGCCGAGGTTAGACAAACCGTCGGAGGCTTTGTCGGCAGATTGCTCACCTGCTCTGCCCGCGCTATATGAAAAGTCACCTACATGAATGAGTCCCTTGAGAAAGGTACCTGTGGTGAGAATGACGGTTTTGCAATGGAAGATGGCTTTGGATTTGGTGACCACGCCTTTAATTTGACGGTTTTCTACCACAAGGTCTTCAAGCATGCCCTGTTTGACATCGAGGTGCGGTTGGTTTTCAACGATATTTTTGATGCGAAATTGATAGAGTTTTTTATCGGCTTGGGCACGGGGGGCCTGCACAGCGGGGCCTTTGCTGCGATTGAGCATGCGAAACTGAATGCCCGTTTCGTCTATGTTGCGCGCCATTTCGCCACCCAGGGCATCTATCTCACGCACCATATGGCCTTTGGCAATGCCCCCAATGGCGGGGTTACACGACATTTGGGCAATGGTGTCGAGGTTCATGGTAAGCAGCAAGGTTTCGCTGCCCATGCGTGCGGCCGCAAGGGCTGCTTCGGCACCCGCGTGACCGCCGCCTACGACGATAACGTCATATATTTTTTCGTAAGTCCACATAGAGGCAATTACTCGTTGTATGTTTACTGCAACAAAGCCAGCGGATTTTCTGTTTCAATGGTTTTGACTTCAAAACCGAGGTCGGCAATCATTTGATGTGTTTCGCTTACGCCCAAGCCACCCGTGGTGAGGTACCCTTCCATAAAGAGGGAATTGGCAGGGTAAAGGGCCAACGGCTGAAGGGTGCGCAGGTTTTTTTCACGGCCACCGGCCACGCGAATCTCTGTTGCTGGGTTGACAAAACGGAACAGGCATAATGTGCGCAAACAATCATAGGGGGTGAGGCTTTCACTGTTGGCCAACGGTGTGCCGTCAATGGCGTGTAAAAAGTTCACGGGAATAGAATCGACATGGAGATTGCGCAGCGAAACCGCCAAGTCGATGATGTCATCGTGGGTTTCACCCATGCCGACAATGCCCCCACAACACGTGTCTAAGCCCACTTTTTGAATGGCTTGTAAGGTGCTGATACGGTCTTCATATGTGTGGGTGGTGACAATGTTGGGTGTGTGGTTTTTGCTGGTATTGAGATTGTGGTTTACCCGATCAACACCCGCATCTTTGAGGCGTTGGGCTTTTTCTTCGTTGAGCAGCCCCAAGCAGCAACAAATGTCAATGTCGATGTCTTGTTTAATTTCACGCACCACATTGGCAACGGCATCTACTTCTCTGTCTGTTGGTGCACGTCCACTGGTGACAATGCAATAGCGATAGGCGCCATTGGCTTTGGCTTGTTTTGCAGCGGTGATAATTTCTTCGGAGGGCCGTAAAGGGTATTTGTCTATAGGGGCTTCAGAGTTTGATGCCTGCGAGCAATAGCCACAATCTTCAGGGCACAGGCCACTTTTGGCATTCATAAGTACGTGAATTTGTACCGAGCGGCCAAAGTGATGGCGTCGCACCTGAAAGGCTGCGTGCAAGAGGGGCAAAATATCGTCATTGGGTGTTTCTAACACGGCATGCATTTCATCGGTGTCTAATAAGACGCCGGCTAAGGCTTTGTTGGTATATTGGGTATAGGGCATTAAAGCATCTCAAAACTAAAGAATCTCAAATCTTTAAACCATTGTTTCGGGATTTGGGATTCGTGGGTGTGGGGGTTAACCGATTTTTTCTATTTTGGTCACCGTCTTCATTATGGTGTGTAAGGCCACTTGATCTCCCTGGGCGATGTTGGGGTAGGCTGCCTCTGTACCCAAACGGGCTTCCCGAATTTCGCTTTCTGCGCCTGCGGTTGAATAATGAATTTGAAGATACGGTTGACCATGGACCGTATAGGGTGTCACCTGACGAATAATCGCCCCAGTGGTAGCAGGTAAAAGACTCATCGATAAACCACCAAACCCAGTACGGCAGTGGCTACTATGGCCAAGGCAGGGTGCAGATTTAGGAAGTAGATGGCTACAAATGCGACCAGGGTGATTACGCCAGTATGCCAAGAAGTAACCGATTTGGGAAACATGTCGACAACGACAACAATTAACAAACCCACAACGGCCGGGCGCACGGCTTTGAGCATAGATTGTACAATGGGCGTGTCTTTATAACTCATAAAAGCCAGCCCGAGCACCATCATCATGGCCATAGAGGGTAGAACGGTGCCCAAAAGGGCAACGAGCAGGCCTGGAATATGCGCAATTTTGTAACCAATAAATCCAGCCATTTTGGTCGCTATCGGGCCAGGTAGGGCATAACCCATGGCCAAAGCATCCGTAAATTCCTCAATGGTCATCCAGCCGTGTACATCCACGACCTCTTCTTGTATGAGGGGTATCATGGATGGTCCACCACCATAGGCAAAAACCCCTACTTTTGTAAAAGAAATAAACAATTGTAATAATTCCATTTTGGTCTCCAACTTTTTAGTATAAGCGCCTTTTTATTATGGCGCTTATGTAAGGTGTTGTAGCCACGTTTTAGAAAGTGAATATACGGGTTTGCTCTTTGTTATACAAGAAAATTGCAGAAGGATGTGAGGGGGCATCGGTTAGGTAAATCTATTTTGAGGTAGATTTTTTGGTCGATTTCATTACATTAAGTGTGCCTACAGACAGAATATGCTTATAAATTGAAACCCAGACCAGGAGGCCTGATGGATAACGAAGATGTCAGCGGTGATGATAAACGCACTGCTACACGCGTGAACATGAGATTGCCCATCCAGGCTCGAGTGGGCGAAAGCGATCATATCGAGTTGGAGATGGTCGATATCAGTGCCAGTGGTATGCAAATTCGCAGCCCAGACTTTGATGTTTTAAAACGGGGCTTTGATGCACAACACAACGCAGCAACGTTTGATATTCGCCTCACCGTTCGGCTGGCTTGGGCTCGCCCAGAAGATGATGGGACTTTTGTAACGGGGTGGGAGTTTGATCGGCCAGATGATGAAGAGCGAATTGGTTAGGTTGGGCTAAGGCGTTTGACTGAATGATCGTTGACAACTTTTGGGCTTTTCCCTATCATGCACCACCTTTTGACTGTGGTATTAAGACCTTATGTCGGCTTCATCTCTGTCACTTGAGAAACTCGAAAAGATTTGCCTGAAAAATCCCACGTCTATTTTATTTGCACGATTGGCAGAGGGGTTTTTGCAACAAGGCAACGTAAAGCGCGCCGCCGAGATTTGTCGGCAGGGTTTGCGCTATCGGCCTTCTTATGTGGCAGGGCATGTGGTGATGGGCAAATGCCATTTGGCCTTTGGGCATTTTGAAGAAGCCCGGCAAGAGTTTCAAAAAGTCTTGCAACTTGATGCAGATCATCCTGCAGCGTTGTGGCATTTGGGTCAAATCGATTTACAGTTGGGGTGGGAAGACTTGGCCTTGCGGCATTTTGAGTTGGCTTTGGTGCTCGACCCACTCAATAAACAACTCGCCGACCAAATTGCAAAGTTGACACCGGAAATATCTGTCACTGAAAAGACAGAGGATTTAACAGATAATGAGGACCCGTTTTCCGAAGAAACCACACGCATTGATGAACCCGCATTGGATATTGCACGTGATGATGTTGCCGTGTTACCTGAAGAAGATGCAATTTCTACAGATCTCAATGCGCCAAGACCCGAATTGATTGTTGATGAGAATCTATCTTCTTTGGTGTCTGAACTTGCACAAAGCGCTCCTGAATCCCGTGATGAGCCGCCTCTTGAAGCGGTAAAAAAACAGCAAGGGGCGTGTGGCACAGAGGCTATTGCAACAGTGACTTTGGCCGAGTTGTATGCTCAGCAGGGGCTTGTCGAGCAGGCTCTGGCCACGTTAGAACAAGTGCTGTTACGCGACCCGAACAATGTGCAGGTACAGGCTCGGATAGACGCGTTACGGTCTTAAGAATAGAAATGTTTTGCTTTGTCGTTTTGGGCAAGGAAATTTGCAACTTAATCATTTGAGGTTTTATTTATGGTTTCTACAGCCCAGTTTCGAAATGGCATGGTGCTGCGCATGGATGGCCAGCTCTTTTTTATGGCAGACTTTGAACATTTTAAACCCGGTAAAGGCGCGTCGGTTGTGCGTACAAAGCTTAAGAGTGTTAAAACAGGTTCGGTTATTGACCGAACGTTTCGATCTGGTGACAAGGTCGAAGATGTGCGTTTGGAAAAACGCAAATCTCAGTATCTCTATGAACAAGACAATTTCCACTTTTTTATGGATTCTGGAACCTACGAACAATACCAGGTTGATGCCGAAACAGTTGGCAGTGCATTGAAGCTTATGAAAGAAAATGAGGCTGTTGAAGTGCTGGTTGCCGAAGGGGTAGCCCTCGGGGTAGAGTTGCCCATTTTTGTGGAATTGAGAGTCACACAAACAGACCCTGGTTTGCGCGGCGACACAGCCACGGGTGGTACCAAACCCGCCCAGGTAGAAACCGGTGCAAGTGTCCTGGTCCCCTTATTTATTGAAATCGGTGATTTGTTAAAGATTGATACACGTACCGAAGCATATGTTGAACGGGCTTAACGGAGGAATTTTTGTGAAATTATCTAAAGAATTAATGGATGCGGTGCGCGAACTCGTGGGCATCATTGGTGAAGACGAAGTTCAAGAAATTGAGATTGAACGCGGCCCTTGGGGGCAAGGGAAAATTCGAGTTTCTCGCACCAGTTCACAAGCTGTTCAGGTTATTCCTCAGGCTATGTCAACACCCATGTTGCCAGCGCCTCAACCCGTGGTTGAATCTGCGGCGGCAGTTGATACATCTGAAACCGACGACTCAAACCGCTATCACACGCTCAAATCGCCAATGGTGGGCATGCTCTATTTGTCTCCGAACCCCGAAGCCCCTTCCTATGTACAAGAGGGTGATGCTGTAACCGAGGGGCAGACATTGTGTATTATTGAAGCTATGAAGATTATGAATGAAATTGAAGCCGGTGTGAAAGGGCGTGTGGTGCGTGCATTGGTCGAAAATGCAACGCCAGTTGAATACAATACACCTCTTTTCCTCATCGATCCCCAAGGTTAATTTCGTGTCCAACAACTGCCAACTTTCTACCCTCTGGCAAAATTATTTTATGTTGGTTTTTCTCTTTTTTAAACCTTCCCATTTTGAGATATCGCTGTGTTTGATAAAATATTAATTGCAGACCGAGGCGAGATTGCTTTGCGCATTATTCGTGCCTGCAAAGAATTGGGCGTTAAAACGGTTGCCATTTATTCTGAGGCAGATAGCAATTCCCTTCATGTGGGCGCTGCCGATGAAGATGTGTGTATTGGGCCTCCCCCTGGAGATCAGAGTTATCGCAATATCCCGCGCATTTTAAGTGCTGCCGAGATCACCAATGCCGATGCCATACACCCGGGTTATGGCCCCTTGGCTGAAAATGCCGAGTTCGCCGAAATTTGCGGTACGTGTGGCATTACATTTATTGGGCCATCACCTGAAGCCATTCGAAAAATGGGCGATAAGGCAGTCGCTCGTGAAACCATGCAGAATGCGGGCGTGCCTGTGTCACCGGGCACTGGCGTTTTAGATGATATTGAAGCCGCTCAAAGCGCGGCTAATGAAATTGGATATCCTGTAAGGCTCAAAGCTGTGGCTGGTGGGGGTGGCCGTGGGATGCGCACAGTGTTTGCCGAAGCAGACCTAGAACATGCTTGGCAAATGGCTCAATCTGAGGCAATGGCTGCTTTTACGTCTGGTGCGTTGTATCTCGAGAAGGAAATTGTGCAACCTCGTCATATTGAGATACAAGTGTTAGGTGATCAGTTTGGCAATATTGTACATTTGGGTGAACGTGAATGTTCTATACAGCGTCGCCACCAAAAGCTCATTGAAGAGTCGCCGTCTCCAGTTGTCAGTGAAGATTTGCGTACCCGTATGGGTGCTGCAGCGATCAAGGGTGCTGAAGCTGTGAAATATATGGGGGCTGGTACGGTTGAGTTTTTATTAGATGTCTCAGGTAAGTTTTATTTTTTAGAAATGAATACACGTATTCAAGTTGAACATCCGGTGTCTGAGTTGGTGACGGATTTTGACTTGGTCAAAGCGCAAATTTGCATTGCGGCAGGCACTCAGACACCATTGAAACAAGCCGACTTTATACCCAGGGGACATGCCATTGAGTGTCGTATTAATGCAGAAGATACGGCGCACAATTTTCGCCCATCCCCAGGTACGGTAACAGAACTACACGTTCCTGGTGGGCCCGGCATTCGGGTTGACTCACACCTTTATGCGGGTTATACAATTCCGTCGCAGTATGATTCTTTGCTGGCTAAATTGATCGCCTATGGTCGGTCGCGTGATGAAGCCATTGCGCGTATGATACGGGCACTTGAAGAATTTGTTATTGAAGGTGTACCAACCACCATTCCTTTTCATCTACATGCATTGAAACACGAAGATTTTAAAGCCGGACGTGCAACAACAGAATTTGTTGAAAAATTGGGCTATGGACATTAAGAGGTGAGATAAAAAAAGGAGCAGGAAGAAGAGGGGACACCTCTTCATTGGGTTTCTCTTCTACCTTTTCTCTTCTACCTTTTCTCTGTTTTGAAAGGAGCTGTTATGGCAGAAGTGCCAGAAGACTTACAATATAATGCTGATCACGACTGGGTACTTGTCGAAGATGGCGTAGGCATGTGCGGTATTACAGATTATGCACAAGGTGAATTGGGTGATATCGTGTTCCTTGAATTGCCTGATGTGGGTGATATCGTGACACAGGGTGAATCGTATGGTACCATTGAGGCTGTCAAGACAGTTTCGGAATTGATTTCGCCTGTTTCTGGTGAAGTCATTGAAGTCAATGAGGTTTTGACACAAGATGCGTCCTTGGTCAATGCCGATCCATATGATTCGGGGTGGATGATTCGGGTGCGTTTGTCTGATGTGAGTGAACTTGATGAGTTGATGGATGCCGCGGCCTATGCCGGACATATTGAACCTTAGGACGCATTTGAAGGCGCTTCACACGCTTCTCTAAATCCGATATATAAAATTCGATTTTGTGTTTTTTGTGTTTTAAAAACCTTTATTTCAATTTCTATGTCGCCACCTGCTTCCAAACCACTCAACCGATCTGTTTTGGTACTCAACCAAAGCTATGAGCCTCTGCACGTGTGTTCTGTGCGGCGGGCCATCGTACTGGTCTTTCGGGGGCGAGCAGAAGTGGTTGAAGCGTTGGAAGCACAAATTCGAACGGTTTCTCAGTCGTTCCCTATACCCAGTGTGGTGCGTTTGGGTGTTTATGTACGTGTGCGACCCAAACCTTTGGCGTTGAGTAAGCGCAATGTACTTAAACGCGACGGTCATCAATGCCAATATTGTGGTACAACACGTGGACCTTTTACGATAGATCATATCCATCCGCGTTCATTGGGTGGTCGCGATACCTGGGAAAATTTGGTTTGCGCTTGTCATGGTTGTAACAACAAAAAAGGAGATCGTACACCTCATGAGGCGGGCTTGGCTTTAAAGAGAAAGCCGCGTTCACCCAATCAGGTGACGTTTATCCGACACTATGTCGGGGTGCCAGACAAACGCTGGCGCCCCTATCTTTTTATGGATGATTAAAAAGGCGGTGAGACGTAAAACGTGAGCTGTGAGAGGTTGACTTTCTTGCATTTCACGCCTTATATCTTACGTTATAAAATTATGGCTGAAAAAAAACGTATTCTAACAGGTGATCGACCTACGGGCAGGCTCCATTTGGGGCATTATGTGGGGTCGTTGAAAAACCGTGTGGCACTGCAAGATCAATATGATTGTTATTTTATTGTCGCTGATTTGCATATGTTGACCACCAAACCTCAAAAAGAACATATTGATGCTTTGCGTGAAAATATTCATGAGATGGTGCTCGATTATTTGGCTGTGGGCATTGATCCTCAAAAATCGACGATTTATTTACAGTCGGCCATTCATGCCGTCTATGAGATGAATTTGTTTTTTGAAATGTTGGTGAGCTTGCCCCGTGTGGCGCGTTTGCCAAGTATTAAGGATATGGCCCGCGCTGCAAAGATGGACGACGAGGCCATCCCGTTTGGTTTGATAGGGTATCCGATATTGCAAAGTGCCGATATTATGATGCCGCGTGCCCATGTGGTGCCTGTTGGCAAAGACAACGAAGCCCATGTAGAGGTCACGCGCGAAATTGCCCGGCGGTTTAATAATTATTATGGCGACGTGTTTCCCATTCCCGAGCCTCTGATTGGCGAGGTGCCTTCTTTGGTGGGCACAGATGGTAAATCCAAGATGAGCAAGAGTTTGAACAATGCGATCTTTTTGTCAGATGATGAAAAGACAGTGCAAAAGAAAGTGCGCAGTATGTACACAGATCCCAATCGGACAAGCGCAGATGTGCCAGGCACCGTTGAGGGCAATCCAATATTTATTTATCACAGTGCGTTTAACCCCAACGTGGATGAAGTGGATGCGTTAAAAGATCGCTATCGCAAAGGGGCTGTTGGAGATGTAGAAGTAAAAGACAAGCTGTCGGTTGCGCTCAATACTTTGTTGGAACCGATTCGAGAAAAACGGGCTTATTTTGAAGCGCAGTCGGGTTATGTTGAACAGGTGATTTATGAAGGCACGTTAAAAATGCAAACATTTGCAAATGAAACATTAAGTGAAATGAAAAAAGCCATGGGTTTTACTGGGGTGTGGAATCGCATTTCGCGAAAAGCACGAGACCGTATGGAAAAGCTCGAAAAAATAAAGGAGGCATAAGGTGGTTGCCTCAAATTTGGCAAGTCAGATCGATCATAGTACTGGGCCTTATGGTGTAAAACTTGAGTTGTTTGAAGGTCCGTTAGATCTGTTGTTGTTTTTGATTCGCAAAGATGAAATCGATATTTACGATATTCCCATAGCCGGCATCACACGGCGTTTTTTGGAATACGTTGAGATTATCCAAGAGCTTGATTTGGAGTTGGCAGGTGACTTTGTGGTGATGGCTGCTACCTTGATGCGAATTAAATCGAGTATGCTGTTGCCCTCTGATCCCAATTCTGAAGAAGAAGAGGGTGATCCACGTGAAGAGTTGGTGCGTCGGTTGTTGGAGTATCAACAATTTAAAGATGTGGCTGGGTGGTTGGAAGATCAGCAAGAGACTTTCCGCGATGTGTATTACCGCGGTGCGTCGGTTGATATAAATGACTTGCGTGATGACGAAGAAGAAGGGTTTCGCCCGGTGAGTATGTTTGAGTTGTTGGCCGCATTCAAACGGGCCATAGATACAGCACCCACGGTAGTTGTGCACGAAGTAGCAAGTTTAGAAGTGACCACCGAAGAGCGAATGAACTTTGTGCTCGCAGCATTGGCACAAAATGGCCAAGTGCCCTTTTTTGAACTGGTTGCCGGCGTGCAACGCATTGTTATTGTGGTGACCTTTGTGGCGATTCTAGAATTGATGAAAGAGCTCAAGGTGATGGTGAAACAGGCGCGTTCTGGTGGGGAAATTTGGGTGTATCAACGTGAGCCTTCGGAAGAAGCACCACAAGCTGAGAACCCGTTGCAAGCGGAGGCAACAGAGGATGTCTGAGGGCGTGTTGGAACAGGCCGTTGATCGTTTGACAGAAGATGAACACGCCCGCAATCAGGGGGTGGTTGAGGCGATGCTCATTACGGCAGACAATCCATTGGGGGCTGCTAAGTTGTCCTCTGTATTGGGGCGTTATGTGGGTGCCAAAGAAGTGCGTCTGTATGTTGATGCACTAAACGATGAGTATGTCCATTCTGGCCGTAGTTTTCGCATTACAGAAGTTGCTGGGGGGTTCCAATTGATGGTGCATCCGGAGTTTGCCCCCTGGATTCGTCAATTGATGAGAGAAAAGATACCCCCACGATTGTCTCCTGCGTCATTGGAGACTTTGGCGATTTTGGCGTTTAAGCAACCGATTACCAAAGCCGAAGTGGAACATATTCGTGGGGTTGCTGCCGATGGTGTTTTGAGGCAATTGATGGAGAAAGGATTGGTGCGTATTGCTGGGCGTTCTGAGGTGCCGGGCCGACCCTTGCTTTATGGCACTACGCGAGAGTTTTTGAAGCATTTTGGTCTCAAGACTGTGTCTGACTTGCCTAAGTTGCGCGAATTGGAAGAGTTACTTAAAGAAGAAGAGCAACGTATGACACGGGGCGAAGACAGTCCCCTTGCAGGTCTAACAGAAGCTCCAGAGAACCAAGAACAAAGTGAAGATGGCAGTGTCATGACAATGGCACAATCTGAAGATGGGGCAAAAAGCGCACACGGTGATGTTGGTGATGCGGAAATGGAGCAAGATGACAATGGAACGCCTGAATCGGTTTCTGGCACGAGCGGGGGTGGCCTCGCGCCGGGCGAGCGACCAGCTGATACAAACGGGCAAAGTTGAGGTTAATGGTCTGGTGGTAACACACCCTGGCACCCGGGTGGACCCAGATGTTGACGTGGTCCGATGTGCGGGTAAAATTGCAACCATGGTAACAACCCATACCTATGTTTTGTTGAATAAACCTGCGGATTATCTCGTTTCAGTAACCGATCCTCATCATCAAAAGACGGTTTTTGGTTTGCTTGAGGGTGTGACTGCACGGGTTTTTCCGGTTGGTCGGTTAGACTTAGATACACGGGGTGTGCTGTTGTTAACCGATGATGGCGATTTGAGTTATCGATTAACACATCCGCGTTATGAGGTAGAAAAGGTCTATCGTGGGTTGGTGCGTGGGCGACCCTCAGCAGAAGCTTTGGGTATGCTGTCTAAAGGCATTGTTTTAGAGGATGGGATCACAGCCCCAGCCCGAGTGAAACTGGTTCGCCAGCAGGGAGCAAATACGGTATTGGAATTAACTTTGCACGAGGGGCGCAAGCGCCAGGTGAAGTTGATGTGCGCGGCGGTTGGGCATCGGGTGCTCGAACTGACGCGCATTGTTTTTGGCACATTGGATGTGAACGATTTGGAATTGGGACAATGGCGTGCGTTGACAGAAAAAGAAGTGGTTGCTCTATATGCGTTGGTGGGGTTGGGTCAAGTAAAAAGTAACATTGGGAAATCGGTAAAAGGTTCTTGAAATTATGCGCAAAAATGGGATCGTGGTTGCGATTGATGGGCCTGCTGGTGCAGGTAAGAGTACGACCGCACGGTTGGTAGCCAATGCACTGAAGTATCTGTATTTGGATACGGGTGCTATGTATCGGGCTGTGGGGTTGGTTGTGGTGCGTGCGGGTGCCAATGCCGATGATGCAGAAGGTGTAGTTGCATTGGCCAAGTCGATCACAATTGATCAGAAGGCCGACGGTGATGGTGTGCGAACATTCCTAAATGACGAAGATATCTCTGGTGTGATTCGCACCCCCGATGTGTCGGATGCCGCGTCTCGGGTGGCTGTGCACCAAGGCGTGCGTGATGTCTTGGTGGCAACGCAACAGGCTATTGGGCATGAGGGTGGTATTGTTTTGGAAGGACGCGATACAGGCACAGCAATTTTTCCAGATGCAGAGTTGAAGGTTTTTTTAGTGGCCGATGTAGCCGAGCGGGCACATCGAAGGCAAAAAGAGATGGCACTCCGGGGTGAAGAGGCCGATGTGGCGACGTTGGAGATCCAAATTCGTGAGCGGGATGAGCGGGATCGGCAAACACAGCTTCGGTTTGGTCCCTGGCCTGCCGAAGATGCGAAGTTGGTGGATACAACAGGGGTGTCGGTTGATGAACAGGTTGCGACGGTTGTCGCATTGGCGCAAAAGTGCATGTGATCTGACGCATAGGGTGGCAACGGCCAAACAGGTTTAATCTGGAAGAAATGGTATAACATTATGACTTTTTATCGGTTTATCTGGTGGATCGCCTATGCTGGGGCTGCCGCGCTGTTTCGGGTGCGGGTTGAAGGACGCCATAACATTCCTCTAAAAGGAGGGTTTGTGGTGGCCATTAACCATTGCTCTTACGTTGATCCTGTAATCATAGGGGTTGCGGCAGGACGTGAACTTTGGTATCTTGCTAA
>JBLHJX010000076.1:0-19866 GCA_047619225.1 Candidatus Latescibacterota bacterium | reverse complement strand
ATCCACTCAGGTGCCACTTCAAATGCCGTGCGATACAAAGCCTTCAAGTCATCAGGCACACGATCAATTTCGGCCACTGAACCATCGAAGTACTTCAAGTCATCCACCATCTCATCATCCCAAAGCCCCAGGGCTTTCAGGTCGTTAACCATATAATTGTTCAACACGGTGAAGTCACCCGACAAATTGGCCTTCACAAACAAATTGCGATACGTCGGCTCAATCGACTGCGTCACACCGGAAATGTTTGAAATCGTTGCCGTGGGTGCAATCGCCATCACATTGCTGTTGCGCATGCCGTGTTTATTCACAGCTTCGTGCACCACATTCCAATCCAAACGCGCCGACATATCCACTTCAAAATACGAACCGCGTTCTTCGGCCATCAGCTTCAACGTATCAATCGGCAACATGCCACGATCCCACTTCGACCCTTCATACGATTCATAAGTACCACGTTCTTCGGCCAACTGGGCTGATGCCAAGATCGCATAATACGAGATCTGTTCCATGCTCTCGTCGGCAAACGCAACCGCACCGTCAGAATCATAAGGCAAGCGCAACATATAAAGCGCATCTTGAAAACCCATCAACCCCAAACCAACGGGGCGATGGCGCTTATTGGAGTTGGCGGCTTCATCGGTGGGATAGAAATTGATATCAATCACATTGTCCAACATCCGCAAGGCTGTGAAAATCGTGTCTTCCAACAAGTCGCGATCTAAACCACCGTCTTTAATATGGGCCACCATGTTTACAGAACCCAAGTTGCACACTGCCGTTTCATCGCGACTTGTATTGAGCAAAATTTCTGTGCACAAGTTTGAACTGTGAACCACACCCTTGTGATCCTGTGGTGAACGAACATTTGAAGGATCTTTAAACGTGATCCACGGATGACCCGTTTCAAACAGCATCGACAACATCTTGCGCCACAACGACACCGCATCAATTTGACGATATTGACGCAACCCGCCCGCTTCAGCTTTTCTTTCATATTCTTCATATTTTGCTTCAAATTTTTTGCCGTACAAATCGTGCAATTCGGGCACTTCATCGGGGCTAAACAACGTCCACGAAGCCTTTTCCATCACACGTTTCATAAACAAGTCAGGAATCCAGTTGGCTGTGTTCATGTCGTGTGTACGACGGCGATCATCACCCGTATTCTTGCGCAACTCTAAAAAGTCTTCAATATCTAAATGCCACGTTTCCAAATAAGAACACACCGCACCTTTGCGCTTGCCACCCTGATTCACCGCCACGGCTGTATCATTGACCACTTTCAAAAATGGAATCACACCCTGGCTCTTGCCATTGGTGCCCGCAATATAAGAATTGGTCGCACGCACATTGGTCCAGTCATTGCCCAAACCACCCGCCCACTTCGACAACTTGGCATTGTCAGATACCACTTTGAAAATGTGTTCCAAATCGTCTTGTGCCGTAGACAAATAACACGACGACAACTGCGGGTGTAAGGTGCCCGAGTTAAACAATGTAGGCGTCGCAGATACAAAGCGGAACGCCGATAACACTTCGTAAAACTGAATGGCACGATCTTCTTTGTTCTTTTCGTCTACCGACAAACCCATTGCCACACGCATCCAGAAAAACTGGGGTGTTTCAATGCGACGATCATCCACGTGCAATAAATATCGATCAAAGATGGTTTGCATGCCCAAATATTCAAAGTCTTGGTCTCGTTCAGGTTTTAAAGCAGCAGCCAATTTGACCAAATCGAAATCGCGCAATGTCGGGTCGAGGCGATCATTTTCAATGCCCGTTTCGATAAAATTGGCAAATCCTTCACGACAGGCTTTATCGACATCTTCACTAATGGGTTTCATACCCAAAGCGTGGCGATAAATCACATTCAACAAAATTCGCATAGACACTTTACCATAAGCCGGTTCTTTTTCCACGCGGCTACGTGTCGCCAATATCATGGCCCGTTCAATATCTGAAGGTTGGATGTCGTCGTATAGGGATCGATAAATCTCTTCTAACAAATCCTGCGCATCTACCTCGTCATACCCATCACAAGTCGCAAAGATCTCTGCCCGAATGCGGTTGGCATCTAAGGGTTCACGCTTACCATCGGCAAGTTTAACACGCAATTTCGGCGCATTAGGATCAGTGGGGATTTCTTCACCACTCAATACACGCGCTTTTTTGTGATCTTCACGATACACAATATAACGACGCGCAACCGTAAAATGCCCTGCACGCATCATCTGAATTTCAACTTTGTCCTGAACCCGCTCCACATCCACTGCATTTTCAGGGTCGCGCAACCCATCAGACACATCGGCAATCACAGCATCTGTAATGCTTGAAATATCTCCTGCAATCTTCGGCGGCAAGGCTTGTCCATCGGGAAGCCCCAACTCCGCTCGAAACGCAGCAGATATCGCGCGCTCAATAAGGGATCGATCAAATGCCACAACACGACCATCACGTTTGCGCACCATAAAATCAACTGATGCTTGTACGGCTTCTTCTACTGCCTCGACCATGCGTGCCTCCAAAGTGCCAACGGGCGGAATAGAAAAACGTCTGGGCACACGAATCCATATTCCAAGAAATTAATAGAGAGACCACTCCCCACAGATGCCAAACCGCAGGAAATTTCAAAACCTAAATACTGATAGGGAAAAGGGAGAAACGGGGAACAAACGTAAAGAAAAACTCACGTCCAAAAGATCCTATGTGTAGAATTGGGGAAACCCCACGCTAAGACCTTTTTAACCGAGGACAAAACGAGCTTTGAAAGGGGGCTCTCAAAGCTCAAATCATTGTTTTATCAACGGCTTCCAAAAATCAACCTACGTTTCTATGCTATTGGTGTGCGAGACACACCACGTATTACAAGGTGAACACAATATATGGTGGTTTTTAGCAAAAGTCAATACTAAATGTATGCAAACGCCTACCGACCCCCAATTGCTTGTATCTGTGGAATTTAGGTCCAAAAGTGTCCGATTTTGGGACACTTTTGGATCATGTAATCCCATCATTTTTGTAAAAAAAACGCCTATTAAAATTTGCCTGTTATGGGTTTATGTTTCAAAGGTAAATACACCTAATATATATACACAAATAACATAAGAAAGTCTTCACACCTAATAATGACTGCTGGCCTGTACTGGGCCAAAAAGAGAATCTAAAACGGACGTAGATACCCAAACCTTTACACCATTCTCAAACTCATTGACGCAAACAACGGTCATTTGTAACTTGATCACCGAAGAACAATACGATCTCTTCACTCACGTTTTTCATAAAATTGAGGCAAACCACATGTCATCCGAAAAAGCCTATAAAGTGCGCGCCACACAGTGCAGTCACAAAGCTTCCCGAGAAGATATCTATCAAAAACTCAAAACCGTCACTTATCCTCTCACCCGGAGCTGGGACAAACTCGAAAAAGCCAAAAAAGTTGGCATCAAAGTCAACATGCAAATGCGCACCGACAACATCCGTCGCATCGGTGGTCGCCGTCAGGAGCTCGTTGACGAAGACGTATTGCACGGTGTCCTGCGCCTCCTAAAAGAACGCACGACAGCCCACATCTTTGTTCTGGATACCAGCAGTGCCCCTCCCGGAGAACGCCCCGGCTCCGACTTTAACATGCGTTCTATCTTCGAAGAGTTCAACATTCCCTATGTCGAAGCCGGTGATCCACCCTTCACACAATACAAAGTGCCCGGCGGGGGCATCATGTTCTCCGAATACCAACTCTCAGCCGCTCTTGGAGAAGCCGACGCCTTTGTCTCCCTTGCCAAAATGAAAAGCCACGGTTTCATGGGCATCACCCTCTGCCTCAAAAACCTCTTCGGTCTACCGCCCATTCCACCTCATGGCCGACTCAGAACCTATTTCCACCACCCAATCCGTCTCTCCTACGTTCTACCTGACCTTGGCCAAATCGCCAACCCCTGCCTCAACATCATCGACGCCCTCACCGGCCAATCCAAAGCCGAATGGGGCGGCGAAGGTCGAATCTGTGACGCCCTCATAGCAGGGGATCATATCATCGCCACCGACGCCTGTGGCACGCACCTCATGGGTACCGACCCTGCCCTCGACTGGCCCAACCCGCCCTACCGTCGAGACCGCAGCCCCATCGCAGTAGCAGCCGAACACGGGTTTGGCACCGTCGATCTAAACGACATCGATCACGACCTTGGCGGTCTCGAACCCCCACTTGCCGAATTCAACTCTCGGGAACTCAACAGCGAAGAAGGCATTGTTCTCTTGCGTCAAACAGCCTGTGAACAAGCCCTTTATTACCGCGACAACCAGAACGATTTCATAAGAAAATACGCTGGCGATTATATCTTCCTTCAAGACGGCGACGTCATCTGGAATGGACCTCATCCTGAAAACGCCGGTCCTGTCGACAAAATCAATCCCGACAAAAAGAACCTTGCAGCCTGGCTTAAACGCGTCGACCCTGAAGAAAACGAAGGTGAACACTTCAGCGTTTACGAACAGCTCCTTCAACGCTTTAAAGGCCGCTACGACGCCAACGACCCCGCCCAAGAATAACGGTCTTTTCCATTGCACGAACCCAAAACATACACTACATTTTACTCAGATCAACGCCGCAGCCCATTCAAGTTGCGGCGTTTTCATTCATCAAAGCTGGGGGAAAAACCGTATGGCCACAGATGGCACCGCAAAAGAAGCACCCGCCCAAACTAAGTTTGGCACTTTTTTAGGCGTTTATACACCCAGTGTGTTAACCATTCTCGGTCTCATCATGTACTTGCGCTTTGGCTGGGTGGTGGGCAATGTGGGCCTGCCCACCACTCTCTTCATTGTTCTCCTCGCCAGTTCCATCACCTTTATCACAGCATTAAGCGCATCGGCTGTTGCCACCAATATGAATGTGGGTGTGGGCGGTGAATATTACCTCATCTCTCGCAGCCTCGGTTTGGAATTGGGCGGTGCTATTGGCATTCCCCTCTTTTTATGTCGTACCTTGAGCATCACCTTCTACAGCTTTGGTTTGGCCGAATCCTTCCTCACATTTTATCCCGATCCTTTACCAGGTTATGCCCTGCAACTTATTGCTGCAAGCATCATTGTTGTCATTACTGCCGTTTCTGGTAAAAGTGCCGAATTGGCTCTTAAACTTCAAATCCCAATTATGATTGCCGTAGGGCTGTCCATTGTTGCCCTCATCATGGGTGTCGCAATGGGTGGCGTTCACACACCCGAGTGGACCCCCACTTATCGCACAGCGCCCGAGGGGTTTTGGTATGTCTTTGCCGTCTTCTTTCCTGCCGTAACCGGGTTCACCGCCGGCATTGGTATGAGTGGCGACCTTAAAGATCCCCGACGTTCCATACCCAAAGGTACCCTCTTAGCAGTGATGACGGGTACCCTCATTTATCTCCTGATTCCCGTCTTCTTAAGCATCACCAATCGCGTGAGCGTCGAAGTGTTGGCACAACCCGGCATCGTCTGGATTCACATCGCTTTTTTAGGAGCCTGGTTGGTTTACCCTGGCGTTTGGGGTGCTATTCTCTCTTCTGCTTTTGGCAGCGTACTGGGCGGGCCACGTGTGCTTCAAGCGCTCGCCAGTGACGGGTTAGCCCCTCGGTTCCTTGCACGCCTCTCCAAAACGGGTCAACCCACCATTGCAACCTATATCAGCGGCACCATTGCCCTTGTGGCTGTTGCCCTTGGTGGCCTCAATGCAGTGGCCCAATTTGTCACCATCCTCTTTCTCACCCTCTACGTCACCGTCAATCTGAGTGCTGCCATTGAAAAATTGGCGGGAGACCCTTCATTTCGTCCTACAATCAATGTACCGTGGTATGTCTCCTTACTCGGTTCCTTTGGTGCCATAGCCGTCATGGCATTGATCAATCCATTTGCCTGTGTCGCAGCCATCCTGCTCGAATTGTTACTTTTTCTTTACTTGCGTCAAAAGGTCATGCAAAAACGATGGGGCGATGCACGTGCAGGGCTTTGGATGGCCCTGGCGCGTCTTTCACTCATCCAACTCAAAAACCACGGCAACGACCCCCGCAACTGGCGACCACACATCCTCCTCTTCTCTGGGGACCCGGCCAAACGTATTGGGCTTGTGCGACTGGCCAGTTGGTTCAATCAAAACCGCGGCATGGTCACCATCAGCCAAGTCCTCTCGGGAGATCTCAAACAAGAAAGCATCAACGTAGCACGTCAACAGCAAGACATGGAACGTGTGCTTGCTGAAGAAAATGTACTTGCCTTTAGCCAGGTCAACGTCGTAACCGAATTTGAAAACGGCATCATCGACATTGCACAGGCACACGGCATTGGTGCTCTAAAGTCCAACACTGTCATGTTTGGCTGGCCAGAAAAACCAGACAGACTGGAATCTTTGCTTCGCATCACACGAGGTTTGTCTCGCGCAGGCAAAAGCACCATCATTGCACGCATCAACGAAGGCCTAGACCCCAAACGCAACAATCGACTCATCGTTTGGTGGGGCGGTTTTCAAAACAATGGCGACCTCATGCTCTTGCTCGCTTACTTGCTCAGCATGAATTCCGATTGGCGTGAGGCCAAAATCATCGTGCGCTCCATTGCCAACAACGAACAAGACCGTGAAACCAAAGCCGCCAACCTCAACGCGCTCATTCCCGAAGCACGCATTCAAGCCGAAACAGAAGTCATTGTTAAATCACCCGAACAAACCTTTGCCGAAGTCATGCACGCACATACCCAAGAAACCGATGTGGTCTTTTTGGGCCTCAAGGATCCTTTGCCAGAAACAGAAGGCGAATACGCGCGCTGGCTCAGCGAACTGGCCAAAGGTTTTCCAACCACCATCTTTGTGCGCAATGCAGGCGAATTTGCGGGCCACCTCATTTAGCGATTGTTGCCATACCCACACACACCACCCATTAAAAAGCGCGTGAGCCATTTGCCCACGCGCTTATGAAAACCTAATGTGACAGACAGCTTATTTTTGAGATAACAACTGTTTCTCTAACCGATGCTGAAGTGGCAAAAAAAGCATATACGATAAAATCACAGCATAAAACGTCGGAATCAACGCCGTGGCAGTACCAGGAAAAATGCGTCATAAACATCCAAATTGTAAAACGATTATCATCCCCCAAAAAGTACCCAAAACTCCGCGAGGAAATAATAGAATAGAAAAACCAGATCGGTAATCCCCCGACCTTCAGGCCGGAATAAATTCCAGCCCTACGGTTGCAAAGTCCTACGGACTAAAACCTTAAGATCACACCCTACGGCCGCCATGAAACTCCAACTCCAAAACCTATCTCTCCAATACAACAACAAAGCGTCCTTATTTCAAAATGTCAATCTCACGATTGAATCGGGTGACTTTGTGATCATCAAAGGCCCGTCAGGCAGCGGAAAATCCAGCCTACTCCGCCTGATCAATCGCCTACAAGAACCCACCGGTGGCACTCTTTTAATCGACGATAAAACCCTCACCGATTATGATGTCACCCAAATACGCCGCCGCATCGGTTATGTACAACAAACCCCCGTTGTTTTTGACGATACAGTACGCAACAACCTCTTGTTGCCCTTTACCTATAAAACGGCCAGCGAAATAACAAAACCAAACGACACCGTCCTCCAAGAAAAACTCACCGCATATCTTTTAAAAGACATCAGCCTCGATGACCGTGCACTCGAGCTTTCAGTCGGTCAAAAACAACGCTTGGCCCTTATTCGCACGTTGCTCGTAAACCCAGAGATCCTCTTGTGCGATGAACCGACATCGGCACTGGACCCCGAATCACGAACCATTGTCGAACGCGAATTGGAACACATCAACCAAACCGCTCAGGTCACCATCATCCTTGTGACACACATCGACTTTTCGACGCAAGAAATCACACCCAAAACATATACCCTCACGCCCAATGGTCTCACATGAACCTCATCGAAATCACACCCATCCAACTTGTCCTCTGCCTCATTTTCATCGTCATTTCAAGCGCGGGCTCTTTCCTGCTCAAACTCGGCCTTGAAAAAGACCTGATATGGGGCACCATTCGCACCTTTGCCCAACTTTTTATGATGGGATATGTCCTCACATTCATCTTCCAACTCAACAACGTCATCCTCATTCTTTTGCTCTTCACCTTCATGATCTTCTGGGCTGCTCATGCCATTCGAGGCCGTGTCAAAGAAGAAAAAGTCTCATTTTTCATTCCCACATTTATCTCCATGATCATCAGCTACATGACTGTCACCATCATTGTCACAGCCGTCATCGTGCAAGTCAAGCCCTGGTATACTCCCCAATATTTCATCCCCTTAGGCGGCATGATCATTGGCAATGCCATGAACGCTGTCACCATTGCGCTTGACCGCCTCTTCTCGGACCTACGCAAACAACGCGCCGAAATCGAACTCGCCTTTTGCCTCGGCGCAACATACCAAGAAGCCACCCAACACATTCTTCGCGACGTCATCAAAGCCGGTATGATCCCCTCCATCAACGCCCTCATGACCGTTGGTCTCGTCTCTTTACCCGGCATGATGACCGGACAAATTCTCGCAGGGTCCGATCCCCTCACCGCCATCAAATACCAGATCATTGTCATGCTCATGATCGTCGCATCAACCGCGATCGGTGCCGTAATTATCGTTCACGTTGTACGCCGCCGTTGTTTTACGCGCGCCCATCAAATGATTGTATGATAAGGATTCCCCATGCGATTCACCGCCGATCAACTCACAGAATACAATGAACACGGTTATGTCATCATCGACTGCCCCTTTCTCCAATCACTTACCGATGCGTGTCTCGAAGCCGTTGAAAAAGTAGCCGAAGAACCGATGCCAGAAGACGATGGCAAAATGAACCACCATCGCCTACGACCGCAAATGCCAAACTCATACTGGAGCAAACTCGACCACTCCCTTCCCTTTCTCCAAATAGAACTCCACACCGAAATTGTCGAACTCATCCGCCAACTCGAAAACGATACCGACATCTACTTCCGCAATGGCGGTATCAACGAACTGGCCCCCAACCGATCCTTTCTATGGCACCGCGATACCGATTGGGAATACATCGAGTTGATGCATTATTTCTCGGGTTCCACAAAAGAAAATGGCTGCCTGCGTGTGATACCCGGCAGCCACATTGGCCCATCAGAACCATTCATCAAACAAACCGAAAACCTACGCCAACAACACGGCCATCAAAATCCAAAAACAGGTCCATCGATCCCAGACGTCGAGTTACCCGATGAAATCTCCCTCGAACTCGAGCCCCACCAACTGCTCATACGCAGTGCCCGCATATTTCACAGCACCTGGGTCAACAAAACCAATCAAAGCCGCCTCATGCATCATTGGCTCTTTCGTAAATCCGATGCAGCCAATCATCGGTTCCACTTCGAAGACTGCCTAACCCCAGAACTCATCGCACAGCTCACCCCCGAACAACGCCAAGCCCTTTGGCTCAATCGCGAATTTGATATTGATCCCAAATATGCCAAAGAACAAGAAAACGAAAACGGCAAAGTCTTCTGGTCCGTAATTGAATGAAAAGGGTCGATGGTGAACAATCATACATCAAGAGTCACCCGCCAATAATCTCTCCCAATACCACCCATCTTTGGTGTAGAAATTCAAGACACATGAAGCGTAACCCGATGTTCGAAGCAGTTTCTCTTTTATCTGTGTTCATCTGTGTCCATCTGTGGTTGCTTTTGACGATCACCCACGCCGAACCCATCATCCGAAACATCACCGTAGAAGGCAACACACGTACACGCACCGAAATCATCCAGCGTGAACTCCTCTTCCTGTCTGGTCAACCTCTCGACACCCTCAAGATTGCCGAAACCGAACGCAACCTACGTCGTTTGTTTTTTTTGGGTAACGTAAACATCCAAGCCCAAATCGACAGCAGCTTTGCCGATCTCACCGTTCAAGTCAAAGACCTCTACGCCCGCGCACTCTCCCCCCTCCTATCAGGCAATACCGACGAACTCAGTTATGGTTTTACTGCTTTAGACTACAACTTTCTTGGGCGGGGACAAATTACCCAACTCACTCTGTTTCACGATGCCATCACTGGCAACAGCGCACGTCTCTTTTATCGCAACCCCCGCCTCAATAATTCACGCCACACCTTCACATCCAACCTTGGCATTGCCGACGAAGGCCATCACGTCATCCTATCACTCACACACCCCTTTTACGCACTTGCCGCCTCTTGGAACTATGGTATCAACATCTACAATCAAGAACAAATTCAACGCCGTTATCGTGGGGGTGTTCTTAATGACAAATACACCGACCGTATTTCAGGTGGCAACATTTGGCTGACTCGCTCTTATGGCAACAGCGTCAAAGCCCGCCCCGGCTTTCAACTGAGCCTATCAGACCGACGCTTCACACCTGAACCCAATTATACTTACACCCCACAAAATCGACGTCGCATCTTACCATCATTCACCTTCACCCTCTGGAAACCCCATTATGAAAAACAGGTTTTTGTACGTCAACTTGGACGCACCGAAGACCTTCAAATGGGCAGCAGCCTATTTACACGCATAGGTCTCTCATCCAAAACACTCAGCTCCGACCAAAATTTCCTCTTCTATACCCTCCAAGTCACACCGCGCATTAAACCCACACCCAATACCTTTGTATTTGCCAACTTTTCAGTCAGCGGACGCTATCAAAACAACACCTATGCCAACGTGCTTGCCCAAGCAAATCTCACACTTTACACACGCATCCAAGAAATCCACGTCATTGCCCTTCGCGCCCGCTATAACGCCCTCTCTCGCCCAGAAGACAACGACCAACTCCTCCTCGGTCTAAATCGAGGCCTGCGCGGATATCTCCCACGCCGCTTCGATGGCACACGCCGTTACACCCTCAACCTCGAAGCCCGCCCTACACTTTATCAACACCGTGCATTTATTATCGGCTCTGCCCTCTTCATTGACACCGGAGACGCCTGGACACCCAACCCATCCTCCGCATCGTTCAATACCGCCGCCGGATTCGGTCTACGCCTTGCCAATCCTCGTGTATATGACCAACCCATCCTCCGCACCGATCTTGCCTACGCCTTCAAAGACCGCACGTGGCAAATATCATTGGGTCTTGGGCATTATTTTTAATTTCGCGACTTGAAAAATGACTTAACAATATGTATGTTATACATATCATCCTTTTCACTTTCATAAGGTACATCATATGCATAAAACACTCACTATCACTCTCGATGAAGAAATCTACACACAGCTTCATAAACATGTCGGTCATGGTCAAATCAGTCGTTTTATTGAAGATTTGCTCCGCCCTCATGTTTTATCATCTGACCTGGAAGCAGGTTATAAACAAATGGCGCAAGACGATGCCCGTGAATCAGAAGCTCTGGAATGGTCTGAGGCAACCATAGGGGATGTTGCCGATGACACGCGGTAGTGTTTGGTGGGTCAACTTTGATCCGTCAGTGGGTGGAGAAATACGCAAACAACGCCCAGCCATTATTATGAGCAACGACGCTGCAAACAAAAATCTCAATCGTATTCAAGTGGTACCGTTAACAAGTAATGTTGCAAAGCTTTACCCAGGTGAAGCTTACGTCATACTCAATAACACACAAAGAAAAGCGATGGCAGACCAACTCACAACGGTCAGCAAAAAGCGCCTCATCAATCGCTTTGGAAATTTATCAGCAGAAGACATTCAGAAAGTAGAACGCGCCATAGAAATTCAATTGGGCTTAAGACTTTCAGAATAGAAAACATTATATTTTTCTTGCTTCTCAATTTAAAATTCCATAAGTTTGTCTTCAACTGACAAACTCTATTACATACTAAGCAGCACCAAAAAAGCGCTTATCTACCCTTTTGATACCTCAACAGGCAAAGGGATGGGTAAGCGCTTTTTGTATTTCTGCTCGTTTTTCAAGCTTTCAAACACTTATCAAGACAAAAAGTCAGCTGTTGAAACTATATAACCCCTCAAAACAGTGAACGATTTTACCAAAATCAAAAAAAATCACAAAGGAGGCAAAAAAATCGACAAAAAGTCGTCTATTAGATCCCCTCATTCGCGAGTCTTTGGCGGGACGGCGAATGAGACCCCATCACACCGACAGGAATAAACATAGAAAGGTCGTTCACTATGTCCATACCCATCAAAATTCCAGAAAAACTATCGCGCAACAAAAAGTTGGCCGACTGGCTTACTCAGTTGCCAAATATCCTCACAGCCTGTGCAAAAAAATGGGACCTGCGCATTGAAGCCCCCATGAGCGAAGACTATGTCGAAATGGGCTACGGATATATCACACCGGCCACACGATCAGACGGCACAGAGGTGGTGCTTAAAAGTGTACCCCCCGTATATCTTACAGAGTTGAAAGAACGCCAAGCCTTAGAAATATGTAACGGTGAGAGCACAATCAAACTTCTCGGTTATGACGAAGGCTTGGGCACCATCATGATCGAACGCGCACGACCCGGCATCCCATTGGCCCTCAACACAGACGACGAGGAAAACACACGCATTGCCTCTCGTATGATGAAAAGGTTTTGGAAGCCTCTTCCAGCAAAGCACAATTTTGTACCAACCGATTACGAAATCGAAGGATTCGACAGATTGCGCAAAAAGAACAACGGCACCACAGGCATATTCCCCGAAAAATGGGCCACACGTGCAGAAACACTTTATAAAGAACTCATGGCCACAAGCACTGAAACCGTTCTTCTCCACGCTGATCTTCACCATTACAACATTTTAAGTGCCACACGCGAACCGTGGCTCACCATTGATCCCAAAGGGTATTACGGTGATCCAGGATATGAAGTTGGCGCATTTTTGGCCAACTATCCCGAAGAATCCTGCGAAGGAAAAGATCGAAATGAAACCGATACACGCCGTATCCACACCATGATCGAAGAATTAGGTATGCCACGTGATCGCGTCATCAAATGGGGCGTCGTTCTGGCCTGCATCTGGGCCGAATGGGGCATAGATGATCCAAACAGCGGTTGGCGTGACGCCATCAGACGTGCCGAAGTATTGGACAATTTGCTTTAGAAAGCCATTCTCAACATCTCACCAAAGTTTGCGAAGACTTTCAGCCCTTCCTAAAAGGATATCAGTGGCTGGAAGCATTTGGAGACACCTTGGTTCGCTGCCCTATAAACCGGCACTCAATGAAAAAGGAAATATCCTTTGGTGTCACGTCATCTTCAAAAACGTACCAGAGACCCACTTTGCCATCCAATCAGTTGAAGAGATCGAAGCAATCATTTTTCTCATTGAGTTTAGACGTTTACAGATTATCTTTCGTCATCTTTATATATCAACCGTGTTTTTATTTGGTCTAAGGGAGTAAGAAGATGGCAAAAAATAACAAACCCAATGTGTTGTTCATCTCATTTGACGACATGAATCACTACGTGGGGTTTTTAGATCGGGCACCTCATGCAGTCACCCCCCATATGAATCGATTGGCCAAACGCAGTACCGTATTTGAACGCGCATATTGTCAGGCTCCCATTTGCAATCCATCCCGAGCAAGCTTAATGAGCGGGTTGCGCCCCTCTACAACAGGTATCTACAACAATCGGCAACCCTTGCGATTCTCAGAAGCCGGCCGAGACTGTGTCACATTGCCACAGCATTTTAGACAAAATGGATATCTCACAATGGGAAGTGGCAAAGTATACCACGGCAAATTCCCCGACCCCATGTCGTGGGATGCGTATGTACCAAGCAAATTTAACCAAACGCATCCAAACGCAAGCCCAGATCACCTACCTGTCAATGGCATGGAAAACATGGGAAATCTGGACTGGGGACCCCTGGACGTGGCGGATGAAGAGATGGGAGATTATAAGTCTGTCAGTTATTGCGTGGAACAATTGCAGGCAGAACAAGACAAACCCTTCTTTCTAACCTGTGGTTTTACATCACCGCACCTCATGTGGCATACGCCGAGAAAATATATTGAACAATACAATCTGGATGACATTGTGCTGCCAGATATTCTTGAAAACGACCTGGACGATGTATCTAAGGTGGGACGCAAGTGGGCGAATCGAGGTCCGCACAAACGCATTAAAGATGAAGGGCAGTGGAAAGAAGCGATCCGATGTTATCTGGGATGCATGAGTTATGCCGATACGTTGATTGGTCGATTGCTTGGTGTACTGAATACGAGCGCTTATTCTGATAATACAGTGGTTGTATTGTGGGCAGATCACGGTTGGCACTTGGGAGAGAAGGAACACTGGAAGAAAAGCACGTTGTGGGAAGAGGCTACGCGGGTACCCCTGTTGTTTTCTGCACCTGGCTATTTGGCCAGCACATGTTCAAAACCCGTAGGCCTCATTGATATTTATCCCACGCTCATTGAACTGTGTGATTTGCCCAAGCGCGAAACATTAGAAGGTCAGAGCTTGGTACCGCTCATGGCAAACCCCGATCGCGAATGGCCACGCCCTGCAATAACCACCCACGGCCTCGGGAATCACGCGATCCGCTCGGAAAAATGGCGGTACATTCAATATGCCGATGGATCTGAGGAGCTTTACGATCATGAAAACGATGAAATGGAATGGCTTAATCTGGCCGAGGACCCTGCGCAGGAAGACGTGATGGAAGAACTTTCGCAATGGTTACCAGAAAACGATGCACCAGATACTGAGATCTTAGAATGGCCAAGAGATGATGGTCTGTATGAAGATCGGATCAAAGCGATGATGGAAGAAGAATAAAGGCATTATACTTTTTTAAAAAAGCGAGATCGCATGATGCAATCTCGCTTAACCAAGCACAGTTTCGTTTTAATCTTGCAATAACCTCTATCATCTAACCCTCTCACTGCACTTGACCGAAGCCTCTATCCGTTTTTCAAACACAATCCTATTCTCGGAAGCAACAAACACTCAGATCTTGCACCGATTGTACCCGAAGCACGGCGTCTAAATTTGAGCAAAGGGTTTTGAAATTTTTTTATGCAGGCGACTGCCTTGGTGGAACCGGCTGAATAATTTTCCGCTGCTCATCCGTTGTGTAATGGCATCCGTAAAAAACAGTGCATCCCCAGCCTTCATATACATCTCTTTCATACCCGCCGGTTCTCGACCATGGCTGACCTTCCCTTTGCCATCTACCCACAAACGCGGATGCACTTCGGTACTCTTATGACTTCCCGAAACCAACACCGTTGGCCCATCACCTGACCCAATATCCGTCAACGCCACCAATACATTAATCTGCCCCACCATCCACTTTCTGGATATTTTGAGTTTGCTTCTTATGCCGTAGGTTTAGCCATATGCACCTTTTTTATGCCGGCCTAACAACCGTTGCATCCGTTCATCTGCACCTTGCCACACATAGTCGGGCATCCGATAATCGATAAACGGATACAGCCGTTGTGCAATAATTCGTTGGCTATACACGACTGAACCCACATAGCGAATCTGATCTGACTCGTTCTTTCGCCCTCTGTGCCACACCTGATTGTGAAACATCACCATATCACCCGGTTCGCCCAATAACGACACGGGACCTTGGCCATCAAATTCAGGTTCTGCATGTGGGTCACCGGGTCGCCTGCCTGAATAATGGCTGCCGGGCACCACCTCGGTCACCCCATATTTCACATCATCTATTCGGCTCAAAGGAAACAAGGTATTCAAAACAAAACACGGCAACCTAAGCCGCGCATCGTGTCGTGGCATATCATCGGGCAACGGCACATGCACCCGATCATCCACGTGCCAACCGCCCCCTTGGCCGGGTTCATACCGCAGTGCATTTTGTGACATCATATGGCAATCATCACCCAGAATCGCCTCGGCCAAACTCACAATCGGCTCCCGTGCGATCAAATCGCGAAAATGGATATTATACTCATACATCCGCATCATACTCATGCCCCGAATATGATCGCCTGCTTCTTCGTGCATTTTGGGGTCTTGATACTTTCGCTCCATCAACTCACGAAGCATCTCCACTTCGTCCCTATTCAAGACACCCTTCAAAAACAAATACCCATCGCGATGAAACTGTGTCACAAGCGCTTGTGTCTTCGCCTCACCAAATGGCTCGGCATCTTTCACAATCACACTTTCGGTTGTTGTATACATAATCTGTGTTCCTTCAAAATGTTTAACACCATCAGGCAGACACGGAAGTCTGCACCCTACTTCTCTGGCCACGGGCGGAACAGATCGCGTTGTTGCGTTGTATATCGCGCCATTGTCTCATTTGTTACAAACTGTGGTTCATCCATTGTTGCGATATTTTGTGACATCATCCAATAAGGGCCATAACCAACATGAATGGTTTTGCGCACCTGATCCGAACGATTTGTCAGACCGCCGTGTCGCAAATGCTCTGTAAAAAAAATCGCATCACCCGCTTCAACTTCCAAACCAATCATTCCAGGTTCTGTATCAGGGTCCCTGTCATAAGGACATGCCAAATTGCCCTTATGCGTACCGGGCACCACACAAAACGCACCCTGTTCATTTGTCACATCATGCACAAAATAAACCATCCGCACCATCATACAATCAATGCGTCCATCAAAACCGTATCGATATTTGCTGTTATCAGGCCGGGTCCCACCATGGCTGCCTGAGGCATTCCCTTTGTACCGAATACGAATTTCTGAATTGTTGATCGTCGGTCGGCTTCGCACCACCGCACGTACATAATCCATTGTCCTTGAATGATCCAACAACACATCAAATGCTGAATCTGCATTCCAAAAATCTTCAACAATCAGCGTTTTGCCTTCCGCATTTGATCCTTGAACGTGGTAGCCCTTCTCTGCATTCACATGATATGTCGCTCCCCAAGCACTCACCTTTTGGGGGGGGGTGTCCACATGTTCTAACGCGTGCTCTTCTAACACATCTACAGTTGATCGCAAAGATGCGACCTCTTGATCTGTCAGCATATTCTTAATCACAATATATCCCTGACGATCAAACTCATATTGTTCAATCTCGGTCATCTCTATCTCCATTTATTTTGAACCGCTGCCTCTACTCATTGTTTTTCATAAAGTGTAATACTCACCTGTGTGCCCGGAAAATTTCCAGAAGGATGAACATACGTCCGATCGCCCCGAATATACACCCTTTCATCACCCGACCGAATATGCAAACTGCCCCCATTGTCCTGACAAATTTGCCCCACAATATACAAACCCAAACCCCGTGTATCCCCCCGCGAAAATTCTTTCTGCACCGCCATCTTAATCGCCTGCCCGTGACTCCAAGACGACGTATCGTGTTTGCTCGACAAACTCTCTCGAATCCCAATGCCCAAATCACACACACTAATAATCGCAAACTTTTTCCTCAGTTTATGATTCATATATCGTTGGGCGATCAAAAATCCCTTATCCCCACTGTGATCAATAATATTGTGACACAACTCGGCCACCACATTTTTGAACCCCGTAATCTCCCGAACCGTATAATGCAACTCTTCACTCAAAATCGCACCCACACGCTGCTCAATCACGCCCAATACGGTTTCAATATCCACTTTCTGTTCAATAGACATCACCTCTAACAAACGCTCGTTGTGAATCGGCGGACGTTCTGTTTGCGGTGTGCCCTCAAATGTTGCATAAGACGCCAAAGACTCAAACACCTTCATACGCGTCAAATAACTCACCACATCTGGATCCGCAGGCAACCGGCACGTCATATCCCAATATCGCGTACTCAAATGCCGTCCAATAAGACACAAGATGCCCATACCATAAGGATCAACAAAACCCAATTGCGACAAATCCAGCACAATATTGTCTTCTTGTCGCCGATGCATAAACGCATCCAAATCGCGCATCACATCGTCACACGACACAGCCGATAGATTGTTTTCTGTAATCACCAGTGTATTTTCAGTATTCATACAGCCCCAATCGCTCAAATATAATACCCTATTGATAAATCTAAACCCAATACAATGTATCTATCAGCCCCCAAGATCAAGATTTTTTATATTGCCCTTGTCATGCACAACGGCAGCAACCCATTTTTAACTTCAAAAGCACACCGCTACATTGTATTTTATACCCATCTCTCATCATTAGCAACAAACACCACACCTAAGGAGCGTCATCGTGGGCACCCTCGCAGAAATATATCCCTATCTCAAAACCATCCACATCCTGTCCATCACACTGTGGATGCTTGGCATGTTATATTTGCCACGCATTTACGCCTACCATGCCGACACACTTGCCGGATCAGAAACAGACACCACCTTTCAAACCATGGAAGAACGTTTGTTGCGCAGTCTGCTCACACCCTGCATGATCTTGGTCTGGATCACCGGTATCCTGCTCATTTTTGCCATTGGTGGCCAAGTGGGTGGCTGGTTTCACCTCAAATTTGTACTCGTCATCCTCCTTTCAGGCCTCCACGGCATGCTCTCCAAGCACAGAAAAAATTTCGTCAACGGAGAAAACACCAAAGAAGCCTCCTTCTTCCGCACCCTCAGCTTCATCTCTGCCGGATTTATGGTCGTCATCATCTTCCTCGCCGTCGTCAAACCTTTCTAGATCACGGAAAGGCAAGGGGAGGAAAAGCAAAACGCTGAATTCCGCCTCCCGGTGGTGTGGGCCGTTGTGCAGTTGGTGGGTGTTGTGGGTGGGTGTGGATGGGGCATATGGAATATGCGGTGGGGCGGGAACTGCGCGGGCAGGTGAGGGTGGTCTCCGCTCGTAAAAACACTGAAGAAAATTAAAGCCCCACGCAGTGGCACCCTTCTTTTGCTTACTTTTCTTGGGTGTTCAAGAAAAGTAAGTCGCCGAAGGCATAATAAGATAAAATCAAATACAGATCGCCTTATGACCTAAAAAAACCTTTTAAATCCAGAGACACCCCATGAAAAATATCCTAACACTCGCCCTCTTCTTATTCATCACCCCAAACCTCCAAGCCCAACCCGCCGCCATCCCAACTTTCGAATGCCTGGGCCTCTATTACCCCTCCAACGACACCAACGAATGCACCGTGCGATATCGCCCCAAGAAATCCAAAGACTGGCACCAAGCCCTCAGCCTCGTCCACGACCCTCGCAACAACGAACACAGAGGCAGCATCGTAGGCCTCACCCCCAACACCGAATACGAAATCCAACTCACCCAAAATAACAAATCTGAAACCCTCAAAAGCCGTACCCTAAGCGATCAATTCCCCATAAGCAAAACCACACATGTCACCTCCCTATCATCCACCCTCGAAATCACCGAATCAGGCACCCCCAAAGGTTATCACCTCTTCACCCCCCCACCCAAAACCCGAACCACCCTCGACGTAGGCAACCAAGCCGATCACAACATCACCATAGATGCCGACTACATCATCATTCGTGGACTTGAACTCAAAAACGCTGCCATCCACGGCATTCGCATTGCCAAAGGGCGCCATCACATTATCATTGAAGATTGCCGCATCACTTTTTGGGGACGTGTTGGTGGCCCCAGAACCTTTGGCAACGAGGGTGGTTACGACAGCGCAATCTCCGCCAGTCGTGGTGCCGGTCATCTTGTCATTCAGCGCAACCGCATCGAAGACCCCCGTGGCGGTTCCAACGATTGGGACACGGGCCATCCTTCTGGCCCTCAAGCCATTAGCTTGAGCAACTCATCGGGCAACAACATCATTCGGTACAATGAAATTGTCACTACCGACGACCACGGCTTCAACGACGCCATTGGTGGTGGTTCCAACTACAGCTTTGAAGGCAGCCCCAATCGCGACTCCGACATCTACGGCAACCTCATCGCAGGCGTATGGGACGACGCCATCGAAAGCGAAGGCGCAAACATGAACGTTCGCATTTGGGGCA
>JBLHJX010000075.1:0-20106 GCA_047619225.1 Candidatus Latescibacterota bacterium | reverse complement strand
TTGATGACGTGACGGAAGAAGATCTGGAAGGTCAGCCACCGCCCTTTAAAGCAATGCGCCAACACAATTGTGATGTGGACCATGACTCGGTGGTACATCAGTTAAATCCCACAGCCGAACAACGCCACCGTCAACGGGCTTATTACTTGGCCAATGTGTCCATGATTGATCAAAAGGTGGGTGAGATTCTAGAGGCGCTGGATCGCAATGGGTATTTGGAGAATTCGGTGGTGATTTTTACATCGGATCATGGCGATTGTTTGACCGATCATGGCCATTCACAAAAGTGGACCATGTACGATACCATTACGCGGGTACCAACAATCGTGTGGTCGCCCGGGCAATTTGAAGGGGGGCGACATGTGGATGGATTGTGTCAGTTGTTTGATTTGGGCCCCACCATTTTGGAGTTGGGGGGTGTTGAACCGCCCAAGACGATGGAGGCCATGTCATTGTTGCCAACGTTGAAGGGAGAAGATCAACCCTTGCGGGACTATGTGTTTGCAGAACACGCACGCGATGGTATTTTGGAAGAGACCGCATTTATGACGATGGTGCGTTCTGACAAGTGGAAGCTGGTTCATTTCATTGACGAACCGATGGGACAGTTGTTTGACCTGGAGAATGATGCAAAAGAAGAGAAGAATTTGTGGGATGATCCAGATTGTCAGGAAATGAAGCAGGAGATGTTGGACGCTATGCGCAAGTGGCTGATTGAGAGCAACTTGAAGACGGGACAATGGCAGGAAGGTTGGCGATAAGGTATGCTATAGATTCTGACATATGGTATTGGATGTTTTTAGCGTAGGGTTTTTGCCCTACGTTTTTTTCAATCTAAAACCGTGACTTTCAAGAAGGAGAGACTTTCGGTAAAGATCAAAAAGTCTGCGAAGTTGATGTTGCTATCTGGCACGAGATCAAATTCGGCATCGTAGCGTTCTTGCCCAAATTGACTGCCAAAATGTTCGGCAAACAACACAAAATCGCGAAAACCAACAAAACCATCGTTGTCAAAGTCGGCGTCAAGGCGTGACAGTTCTATACTGAGGGGGGTAAAAAAAGGATTGAATGTGCCACTTCGGCGGATCTCGGCACCCGACATAACAATGGCTGTGCGTGCGAGGTCTTCGTTGGGTTTGAATAAGAGGGTGCCCAGCAGGCCGTCTTCTACATTGGCACTGCCACTAAAGGATGCTGCCGTGACTTCCACTTCGGCCAGCGGGCTGTCAAGTTGGGTTATGACGGGCTCTAATGTTTGTGCATTCGGAAGGGCTGTACCCGGTAAAAAGTCATCAAATGTGAGTTGGCTTTCGTCAAATTCAAAGCGGAGAATAAACCCGGTCGTGAAACGAATGCGTTCGCCAAAAACTTGAATGCGGATGCCATTGGTTGTGCTTAGGCCGGTTCCTTTAACAACGCCCTGATTTCCTGGTGCGGTGTCTAAGTCAAGAAAGAGACTGAAGTTTGGTCGCCCAAATGTGATAATGGAATTGCCTACGCTGAGTATATCTGGTGCCCTGGTGTTCTCATCTGTGATGGTGGTACGCGTGGGATTAAACCCCAATCGTTGTCCTGCCGTGAGATCTTTTTTAGCGCGTAATGTAACGGTAGCAAAGTAGCCACTTGGCGGAACGACCACGGGAAAGTTAGCGCCGGCTTTGACAAATGTTGGCCCTGCGACATCGGTTTGGGGTAAGATGCCATCGATACGTTCTATGGCAAAATGCTCGCCAAAGTTATTTTCCGAGTTGTCAAATGTAACTGTGAATGCGCGGGTTCTTCCGCCTCGCCCCCCTTCAACAAACAGTTCGATTTGAAAGATCTCATTTGCTAAGAGTACGGGTAAATCTTGAATACCGTCGTTGATCGGGCTTAGTTCAGTACCCACGCGTGTATCAATGCGCAAGAGGCTGGCTGAAAAACGATCTGCAAAGAGCGGTGCCGTGACCCAAAAACACAATACAATTAATATGGGGATGGTTTTTATGCGTTTCATAGTTGGTCGATGTTTTGGGATGGTGTTGGAGTGGTTCATGACCTTGAGGCATAGATCTGCCTCTTCTTATTATCGGTTCGTCATGTCCCAATCTTGAAAAGATCGGACAGGTTTCTACCTGTCCGATCTTTTTTTGTCTGGCGATTGTCTTGTTTTTTACTCGTTTATGTGGGCATTAGAGCCCCATGAACTGCGAGCCAGATGCACGGCGGGTCTGTGCTGGTATAGACCACGCGGTGTTTTTTGTGGGCTGGAATCAGGATGTGATCACCTGATTTGAGGGATAGGGTTTGACCATCCTCATATTCGAGTTTGGCATTTCCTTGGAGTAATATGACCCATTCATCGCGGTCTTGGTCATACCATTCTCCTTCGGGTGTGATTTGACCCGTCGAGAGGATACGCTCAATTTTGACCCCGTGGTCAGGTATGAGGGTGTCAAATTGTTCCTGAGTAGGGAGTGGATCGGGTAGGTTGAAGAGGTTTGGCATAGATCCCGCTTTCGGCTCTCGGTATTTGGACTGCCCACAAAATGAGGCACCTTCGTACACCTATTTTAATCCCGCTTTTTTAAGTGCATCGGCAAAGGCCGTATTGCTTTCTGGTGTTTCGCGCTTTTGAGGCGGGCGCTTTTTTTGGGGTGGGCGTGTATTTTTGGGTTCTGTTTTTGGTGTTTTGGAGGCTGACGGGGTTTCGGGTCTGGCTTCTGGGTTTTGGCGCATAGAGAGGGCGATGCGGTTGCGTGCATGATCGATTTCGAGCACGGTGACGGTCACTTTTTGTTGCACCTGAACGACGTCTGCAGGGTTTTTGACAAAGCGGTCAGCCAGCTGGCTGATGTGTATGAGGCCGTCTTGGTGGACTCCAATGTCTACAAAGGCACCAAAGGCGGTGATGTTGGTGACCAGACCAGGTAATTTCATACCGGGTTTGAGGTCGTTTGGCGTGTTGATTCCTTCTGTAAAACTGAAGGCTTCAAATTGGTCGCGTGGATCTCGCCCAGGTTTGCCTAATTCTTCAATGATATCTGTGAGGGTGGGCAAACCGACGGTTTCTGTGACATACCGATTGAGGTCTATTTTTTGTCGCAAGTCGCCTTGTTGTATGAGGCTTTGAATGGTGGCTTGAAGATCTTTGGAAATGGCATCTACAAGGCTATAGCTTTCGGGGTGAACCGCGCTGGCATCCAGTGGGTTTTTGGCATCTTGAATGCGTAAAAACCCCGCAGCTTGTTCAAAGGCTTTGGGACCCAGGCGAGGTACTTTTTTGAGGGCTGCGCGCGATTTGAATGGGCCATTTTCATCGCGATAAGCGACAATGTTGCCTGCAAGTTGTGGGCCCAAACCCGAGACATAGGTGAGCAGTTGTTTGCTGGCGGTATTGACTTCGACTCCCACGGCATTTACGCAACTCATCACAACATCATCCAAACTGTTTTTGAGAGCGGTTTGATCCACGTCGTGTTGATATTGCCCCACGCCAATGGACTTGGGGTCAATTTTGACGAGTTCTGCCAGGGGATCCATGAGGCGACGCCCAATGGAAACGGAGCCACGTACGGTGAGGTCATAGTCTGAAAATTCTTCTCGCGCAACTTCCGAAGCAGAGTAGACCGATGCACCGCTTTCATTGACCATGACGATGAGAACACCCAGTGAGAGCTCGCGTACCATACTTTCAAGTTCCCGCCCCCCAGTTCCGTTGCCAATGGCAATGGCTTCGATGGCATATTGCTTGGTATATTTGACGAGTTTTTCGCGTGCTTCGGCATCGCGTCCTGCACCTTGACCCGGGTAAATGGTGTCGGTGAAACCCAGTTTGCCCTGACGGTCGAGGCAAACGAGTTTGCAGCCTGTGCGAAAACCAGGGTCAATGGCCATGACATTTTTTTGTCCCAAGGGTGCGGCCATGAGCAATTGGCGCAGGTTTTCTGTGAAAATCTGGATGGCATCTTCGTCGGCTCGCTTTTTGGTATTGAGGCGAATTTCTGTTTCAATGGAGGTTGATAGGAGGCGCTTATAACTGTCTTCGATGGCGAGTTTGACCTGATCTGTTGCTTTGTTTTGAGCTGTGACAAAGAGCGATTCAAGGCTTGCAATGGCGTCATCTTCAGGGGGTAGAACGCGCATCGTGAGAATGCCTTCTTTTTCGGCGCGTCGCATGGCCAGTATGCGGTGGGAAGGTGCTTGTGAGACCGCTTCTTGCCATTCAAAATAATCGCGGTATTTGGCCCCTTCTTCTTCTTTACCCGGAATGAGTTTTGAGCGAAATGTGCCGCGTGTTTCATATAGGTTGCGCATCTGTTCACGGGCTTGTTGGTTTTCACTGACCCATTCGGCGATGATGTCGCGTGCACCTGCAAGGGCGTCTTCAATGGTGTGCACTTCTTTTTCTGTGTCGATATAGTTTTGGGCTTCTTGCTCTGGATCGATGTTTTCTTGGTCAAAGACCTGTTGTGCAAGTGGTTCTAAGCCTTTTTCGCGGGCAATGGTGGCGCGAGTGCGGCGTTTGGGACGGTAGGGCAGATAAATGTCTTCCAGTTCGGTGAGGGTTTTGGCTGCGTCTACCTTGTTTTGAAGGTCATCATTGAGGTGACCATGTTCTTCGAGTGATTTGAGAATGGCTTCTCGGCGTTTGTCTAGTTCAGCCAATTGATCCAGGCGGTCGCGAATGAGTGTGATGGCCACTTCGTCTAAACTATCGGTGGCTTCTTTGCGATAACGGGCAATGAAGGGCACCGTGCCACCTTCTGCAAACAGATTGGCAACGGCCTCTACTTGGTTGATTCTGATGCTGAGTTCTTCGGCGATAATTTGGAGGTGGGATTGATTCATGTATTCCTCTGTTTAGGTTTTTAATAGATTTGGGAGAGGCAGATGGGGTATTGGGGGGCAGTAAAATATAGGTTCTACGCAATAGGGTCAACAACAAACCCCGAAGCAAAATGCTCCGGGGTTTGTTGTTGTCCTTCGATGATGTTTTGAACTGCGACCGACCGGGATTCTATGGATGGATCGCTTTGCGTCAAACGCACATTAATATCCTGAATGATTTCTTTCATGTGTGTGATGCGATTCTCCATGGCCTCTTCGGCCTTTTTAGTCTCCACCTGATTTACATGAAACGTGTCTAATTCCACTTTTTTGGTGTGCAGTTCTGTTTTTACTGCATGCAAACGACGCTCAAGTTGTGCCATTTCTCTGGAAGTATAAAATTTAACTCCCACAACAACAAACAATGCGACTATGACCCAAATATGCAAGAATACCGCCACATAAAAAGTTACAGAAGGATTCCCCCTAGGGGGAAGTATACAGAATTGTATGCTGGGTAGTCAAGGTTCTATTTGAATAGGGGCAAGCCAAACCCCGAAGTGTTTAGACTCCGGAGAGTTTCGATGGTTTTGTCAATGTGTCTACGGTATTCAATTTTACTCAACGTAAAATACTTCTTCCATTTCGACGAGGATTTCGTCTGCACGGGCACCATTTGGAGATTCAAAAAAAGGGGCCATCATGTTTTGCCATTTGGTGTTGATGTCTTCATTGTTCATGGCTTCAATGGCGGTTTGCAAGTCATGCGGCGTTTCGAAATAACCAAATAAGGTACCGTCGTTATGCATGAAGAGCGAGTAGTTGTGCCAACCACATCGACGCAGGGCCTCAAACATGTCGGGCCAAACATTGGCGTGAATTTTTTTGTATTCGTCGATTTTGTCTTTTTTTACTTTGAGTAAAAAGCCAACACGTTTCATTGTTACTCCAAGTTAGGTGAGATAGGGTGAGAGTTCTTTTTGCAAGAACTTTTCAAGACTGGGTTCAATGTGCCATTGGTTGCGCAATGTGAGATATCCATCCACCTGCTTTTGAGTATCTGTATGAGAAGCTTTCTTGGCGCGAATGAGGAGGTTTTTGGGCGTGTGTTTGGAGTCGATAAATTCGACGATGTCGGCGCGATACCCCAAGATACGTAAAATTTGTGCACGGCACGCATCGGTGAGGATTTCGGCGGTTCTTTGTTTGAGAATACCGTGTTGCAAAACGGGTAAAAAGTCTGCAGATTCGATTTGGGAACGCAACTCGTGTTGGCAACAGGGTGCTGCTAAGATTGCGGGACTGTGCCAGCGAACACCTTGGGCAATGGCATCGTCGGTGGCTGTATCGCAGGCGTGTAGGCTCAAGACCAAGTCGGGTGGGGTCGGTGGCAAATAATCTGCAATGGGTGTGACGATGAAGTTTAATCCTTGCCATCCCAAATCGTTGCGCAAATTGATGCAGTTTTCTATGACCTTGGGGTTGCTGTCTATACCCGTGAGCTCGGTATTGATGTTGTGAATGTGTGTGAGATAATGGTAGGCGGCAAATGTGAGGTAGGCATTGCCGCATCCACAATCGATGATGTGAAGGGTTTTGTCGGTATAGGCTGTTAGGGAGAGGGTTTCTTGAAGTTGTTTGAGGAATTCATTGATTTGGCGAAATTTGTCTTGGCGTGTGGGTTTGACGTTGCCTTCATGATCCATAATGCCAATGCCTTGTAAGAAGCTATCGGGCGTGTCGGCAGAGATGGGGTGGCGTTTGACGCGGTTGTGTTGGAGGTCGGGTGTTTGTTCTTGGCGTGAGGGTGCGGCTTTTTTGATGAGCACTTTTAGTTTTTTTGTGATGCGAACGTGCAGGTCGTAGGTGGTTGTTTGCAAATGCGTATTGCTAAAAGACAAATTGAGCAACGCGTCTAATTTTTCAATGCTTTCTTGTTCGGTATAATTTTTCGTGTTGTCTTGTTTGGCATCGAAATAGGTGAACTGGAATTGTTTTTGTTGTTTGATCTGAATAGGACGCACAACCGCTTTGAGTAAGGGAGAGGTTTCATTGCGTATTTTGCCGCTAAAGGTAAGCCTCAAGAAGCTGTCTTCTGTGAGTGCATTTCTAATGGCTATTTTGTGATCTTTTTGTGTATCTGGGTCTTGAGGACTTATTGGGTCTTGCTGCATAGAGGTGTATGTCCTTTATCAATTTAGATTTGGACCAGAGTGGTTTTACCCATGTAATGCGAGCCATTCTTTAAAGGCTTTGACACCGGCTTCAAGGTCATATTTGGGTTCATAACCGAGTTGTTCTCTTGCAAGCGTAATGTCAAGAGGGGTTCCGCGTTCGAGGTTCACACCAGGACCGACTTCTATTTTGTTATCACCTGGGGCATGCTTGCGAACCATTTCTATTATTTCGTCAATGGGATTAAAGGTACCCGTTGCAATGTTGAAGGATCGGTTGGTGACATTTCGTGCTTTGAGCATGAGGATCACACCGCGTGCGGCATCTTCGATATAGGTCCAGTCGCCTTTTTGGTCGCGGCCTTTTGGCATATTCACATCTTGGCCTGCCAATGCACCAAAGAGGTTGGTGTTGAAGCCAGAGTGTGGTCCGGGTGTGTTGGGTGGGCCATAGAGGAAGAAGAGTCGGGCACAAAGGACATCGACATCATAGGTGGCATAGTATTGATGGCAAAGATGTTCCGACATGGCTTTGGTTGCACCATAAGGGTCACTGGGGATCATGGGCATGTCTTCGGTGAGGGGGCCTTCTTGTTTGCCGTATACAGCACCACTTGAGACATAGACCATTTTGAGGCCACCTACTTGGCGTGCAATTTCAAGCACGTTATGGGTGCCACCCACGTTAATTTGTGTGGCAAAATGTGGACTGTCACGCACGTCGCCACCGAGTAGAGCAACGGTGTGAACGATGCCCGTGAGGTCGGGGTGATTGCGTATGACTTCATTCAGATGGGCAAATGCGAGAATATTGCCTTCAATAAAGGTGATTTTGTCTGAGACGTGCGATAAAAAGTTATCACGGCGTTCAAACATATCATAAATGATAACGTCCTCACCTTCTTCTGCGAGCAACTTGGCAACCCAAGAACCGACGAGACCGGAGCCTCCTGTGATGAGAACAGACATTTGAACCTCCAAATAAAAGAATCAAAAATAAAAATGAAAGGTACCGTTTAATAAACTGGGCTCATACGGCGGAACCAACTGCTTTGTGAATCACCCAGTTCATTCATATAACGTCCCATACGTTTCATTAGATCTTTTTGAACCTCTGCATAAGCTGGTTCACCAAAGTGGTTTTTAAGCTGGTAAGGATCTTTTTCGAGATCGTATAGTTCGCCAATATCGGCTGGATTGAAAGTAAATTGATGGGTGCGTGTGCGAACCATGCGTTGATTGGCTATGGTGAAGTGGCGGTCAAAAACACAGAAGACTTCTTCGCGGTTGTTAGGTGTTTGGTCGCCGCACATGGCAGGGTAGAAAGACTGGCCGTCTAAGTTGGTGGGGGCGTCGAGACCTGCTGCTTCTATGAAGGAGGGCATGCATTCGTGTAAGTAGACAAAGTCATGATTGGTGCTGCCGGGGTTTTCACACTGGGGGTGGGCAACAACGAAGGGAATGCGGTAGATTTCGTCGTACATAAACTCACCCTTTTCGATGAGTTTGTGTGCGCCCAAACAATCGCCGTGATCTGCGGTGTAGATGATGATGGTGTTGTCGAGTTGACCCAAGCGGTCTAAGGCGGCAACAATACGGCCCACTTGATCATCGAGCAACGTGCAGTGGCCATAATAGCGGGCACAGATCTCGCGAAAACCGTCCCATCCATAATCACCCAAGCCCCACATGCGTTCGATAACAGATTGCACGCGGGGTTTGTTTTCAAAGGTTTCGCAATAACTGGGGTGTTCGGGAATGGATTCGGGATCGTACATAGAAAAATAAGGTTCGGGAACAAGGCTGGGACTGTGGGGTCCCCAGAAGTTGGCCCATAAGAAAAAGGGTTTGTCTTGGGTGTTGAGCGACTCCATGACATTAATGGCTTCGTCGGCCACAAAGTATTCGATACAGGATTCGACAGACCCGTTGTGCAGGGCAAACATTTCTTGTGTGTTACACCCTGGGTTGGTGCCTACAAACCGGTTTGATACGGTGGGAATATCGAATCCTTTTTCTTTGAGATATTCTTCATAGTGGTTGGGTTTGTTTAATGGCGCTGCTCCAAATTGTAAACCCGGAAGCACTTTGGAACCGGGGAAAGCGTAGCCCATGAAATCTTTGCCTTCAAACCCATAATCGGATGGACCACGTGTATGGTCGGCGTGCCATTTGCCTGCATAACCACACGCGTAACCTGCTTCTTCGAGATGATGGTTAATGCCTTTGATACCGTCTTTAATCGATCGGCCATTTTCAGTCACACCGTGGTGATTGGGATAGAGGCCCGTATAAAAAGATGCGCGGGCAGGTGAACAGATGGCGGTGGGTGTAAATGCATGATCAAACAACACACCACGCTGGGCGAGTTTGTCAATGTTGGGTGTTTTGCAAATGTCGTTCATGCCATAGGCACTGACGGTGTCCATGCGTTGTTGGTCACTCATGATGACGACAATATTAGGCTGTTGATTGGCCATAAAAACTCCAGAGTATGTAATAAAGATAGGTTGAGAATTGCCCGCTTGTATGATAACTGCGCGTGGTGGAGATGTCAATGGCTTTGGCTAAGCAGGTAGCGAAATGCTTGACATTAAAATGGGATTTCGTACCCTCATGGCGTATCGTGTTAAGTGGACACCATTTCTTTTTTGGAGGAAGTTATGCCAATAGTAAAGTTAACGGTTCAAGCTGGGCCACACGGACGTGTGAATTGCCCTGTATCGGTGGTGGTGGATGCACCAAAAGGGACTTCTTCGGCAACATTGAGTTTGGGACAAAAGAATGTGCCGTGCCAAGCACGAAGTGTGCGTGGGGGTTTGGAAGTGAGTTTTGTCGTCGATAATTTGGGCGCGGGAAAGTCGGCAGAATACAAGCTAAACGTGGGTGGCAAAACAAAGGATGCGGGTAAGGGTGTGTCTTTGACAAAGGGACGTGGTAAGATAGACGTATCGATTCGAGGCCACCATTTTACAACCTATAACTATGGTAAAGAGTTGGCGCGTCCCAATTTGTATCCTGTTATTGGGCCTTATGGAGATCCCGTAACGCGTCGGTTGGCCACGCCAGAAGATGGGCGTGCGTTAGATCATCACCATCATCGGTCTGTGTGGATTGCCCATGGCGAAGTGAACAGTTTTAACAATTGGGCCGAAGGAGACTCGCATGCCCGTACGGTGGTGAAAAGATTTGAGACGCTTGAAGAAGGCCCTGTTTTGGGTCGCATTGTGAGCAAGGGTCCTTGGGTGGGCAGCGATGGCTGGAAAGGCCCACATCGCGGGTCTAATGTGCTGCTTGAAGAACGTGCCGAATGGACAATTTATAATACCCCTGCTTCGGTGCGCATTTTTGATTTGCATTTGACGCTCACAGCGACCGATATGGACGTTGTGTTGGGCGATACCAAAGAAGGTGGATTGGCATCTATTCGCGTGGAAGAGTCGATGGAAGTGAAACGCGGTTTGGGCGGAAAGATTGAGAATGGCATTGGTGGTATTGATGAGGAAGAGACGTGGGGCAAGCGCGCGCCGTGGTGTCATTATTCGGGGCCAGTGAATGGCAACAATGTCGGGATTGCATTGATGGATCACCCCGATAGTTTCCGGCATCCTACGTATTGGCATGTGCGCAATTATGGATTGATGACGGCCAACCCATTTGGGTTGTCTTATTATCCGGGTGACAATGGGCGTGGGCATCATACGATGTCGCCAGGAGATTCGATAACGGGCATCTATCGGTATTATATTCACAAAGGTGATGCAACCGCTGGCAATATTAAAGAGCGGTATCACGACTTTGCACATCCACCAAAAGTGACGGTGGGGTAAATAAAAAGCAACCGTAGATGAGCACGCATAAACACAGATGTCTATAAAGCGCGTAGCGCAATCGTGTTTGGGGTCAATCTGCCTTGCACAATGCGCTACGTGTTTTTGTGTATATGTGATTTTAAAGCGAGGTTTTAGTGGCAGATGATTTGGCAATTAAATTAGGTGCGTTGCTGCGTGATAAGGGTTGGACGCTTGCTGTGGCTGAAACGACTACGGGCGGGTTGATCAGTGCGCGTATTGTGGCTGTGCCGGGCAGTTCGGCCTATTATGAGCGGGGTGTGGTTGCTTATAGCAAGGCGTCTAAGATTGAGATGCTGGGCATGAATGAAGAGGTGATGGGGCAGTTTGGTGCGGTGAGTGAAGAAACTGCTGTTGCGATGGCAGAAGGTGTACAAAAGGTGAGTGGGGCTACATTGGGTTTGGCCGAGACGGGTATTGCTGGTCCTATACTTGGGCGATCCCCCAAACCTGCCGGAACGGCGTATGTGGCTTTGGTTGGCCCTGGTGGCGCCCAATGTAAGGTATTTGTATTTGATGGGGATCGCGATGCCATTCGCGAACAAATTGCTGAGGCTGCGTTGCTTCTTGTTTGTGAGCGATGTTTGTCTGAATAAATGGAAAAGTCCCGTGATTGAAAAGATCACGGGGCTTTTTTTATAAAAAAAATTAGGATATGTATCCCTGTACTGGGAGCGTTTATGGGTCACAACTTCAGTTCATGATGCCGAGATATAGGCAGCTTCTTCTTGACCTTTTTGTTCATCTACAAAATAGAGCAGGGTACCACCAACAATAAAGAGGAGGGCAATGGCACTGATAGAGAGGCGTGAGGCGATGTTGCTGTTGTAGCCCATGGTGTATACCAGTAGACCCACGCCACTCATAATCGCAGGGCCTAAAACGGCAGCGAATTTGCCGAGCATGTTGTAAAAACCGAAATATTCTGCAGATTTATCAGGCGGAATGAGGAGGGCAAAATAAGATCGGCTCAAGGCTTGAATGCCCCCTTGTGCAATGCCAACCATAATACCAAGAAGATAAAATTCGGTGGGTGTTTGCATAAATGCGCCACCTATGCAAATGAACACATAGATGGTAATGCCAATAAATATTCCGCTTTTAGCACCTATGCGATTGCCGAGAAAACCGAATAGCAGTGCCGATGGAAAACCTACCAGTTGGGTTAGGATCAATGTGCTTAAGAGCGTATTCGAATCAAAACCGATGGACATGCCATAATCAACAGCCATGCGAATGACGGTGCCCACCCCGTCGATGTAGAACCAGTATGCGAATAAAAAGAGTACGACTGTTTTGTGATGGCGAATATCCCGCACGGTTTCGCGGAGCTGAGAGAGCCCCGCTATGATCATGCGAGCACCCGATTCGGTTTGTGGATTGCTTGATTCTTTCACCCATATAAAAAGTGGAATGGCGAAGATTGCCCACCAAATAGCTACAGAAATAAAAGAAAACTGTACGGCTTCTGTTGCGCTGGTTAACCCAAAGGTTTGTGGGTTTTGTGTCATGTAGGCGTTGAGGGCAAAGAGCAACCCGCCACCTAAATATCCAAATGCATATCCTTTTGCAGACACGGTATGCATGCGGTCTGCTGAGGCAATGTCGGTGATGAGTGCATCGTAAAAAATGATAGCACCCGAAAAGCCAATATTTGCCAGTGCAAATAAGAGGACAGCATTTTGCCAGGCGCCTTGTCCAACCGAATAAAGCATGGCCGTGGTGATAATACCGAGCAGGGTGAAGATGAATAGGAAATTCTTTTTGAATGTGCCACGATCAGCAATGGCACCCAAAATGGGCGCGAGGATGGCAACAAACAAACCCGCCGCAGAATTTGTGAATCCCAATCTCGCAGAACTGATGGTTGCATCGACGCCAGCGCTCCAATATTCTTTGAAGAAGATTGGAAAAAATCCCGCTAAAACGGTGGTGGCAAATGCTGAGTTTCCCCAGTCATATAGCACCCAGCCCCACGTGGCTTTTTGGTCATTGAGCTGAGGTGTTGGTTTATTCTTTTTATCGTGCATCGTAGATTCTCAGAATGTTTGTGCAAATCGCATGTAGAGGGATTGATGGTTTTTGGTTTTTCCGTAGTCGAGGCGCATGATGGTGCTGTACCAAAAGATGCGCAGCCCCCCCCCAAAACCGAGTTGCCAATCGTTTAGACTGGGACCATCGGTCCGTTTGTATATTTGACCGATGTCTGTAAACAGGACCAGGCCACAGTTGACATTGTAGCGCTGTGATAACGCCAATTGACGCCAACGGAGTTCGGTGTTGATCAGTGTTTGACCTTCTCCTCGTTCTCTTGCGGGTGATAATCCGCGAACGGTTTTGCTGCTGCCGAGTTTGGGTTGTTCATAAAATGGTACATCACCTAAAGTGAGTGATGTGATGAGGCGTTGAGACAGTGTCCAACCTTGTGAAATGGAAATGAAATGTAGGTGTTCAAAACTGAGTTCGCCACCGTTGTAGGTGCCACCGGGTCCCCATCCGTATTCAACGAGCACCTCTTGTAAGGACCCATGGATACTATTTAAATAGTTATCACGCGTGTCACGTCTCAGGGCGGTGTGTGTTTGAATGAGGGAACCCCCATTTTGTCCTACGGGTGCAAGTGTTGTTAAGAGGGCATTTTGGCTGGTGTTGGGGGTAATGCGGTTGTGTCCACCAATAAATCCGATACGGAGTTGATACGGTTTTTGGAGGGTATGATACCAAATAATGCCGAGCGTTTTGTAGTGGGTTTCGTATGTTTGCTCATCTTGGCTATATTGTGCAATCTCTGTGTCGGAGAGGGTGCCATAATAAGCGGCTTGCGCTTCTTTGTCGTACCGGAAGTCGACTTCAAGACGGTCATTGGCGTGAACTTTGGGGAGGTCTAGTTTGATTCGGTGTGTCCATTTGCCTTTGCTTGTAACAAAAAGCTGTAGGGCGTAGGCTTGTTTGTAGGGTATGGTCTGTCCATCATATCGATATACGTTGCCACGAAATCCATACCCTATGCCATCGTCTGAACTGAAGCCTGCAAGCGGGAGCAATGTGAAGCGTTGGCCTTGGCTTTCATAGGGTTCTTTTTGTGCACGGCAGTTTCCCGTTTGTGATAGGAAACATAAAACCAGGCAGGTTGCGAAGAGTTTTTTGTTTGTAAAGTGTTTATATATATGCAATTACAATCCTTTGTGTTGTGGCTAAAAATGGGGTATACCATTTGAAGGTAAGCACAAAATGGGCCTTCGTCAGGCTGTTTTTCTTATCTGTGTTAGTTCTGATTGATTTTTCGGGAGATCCGCATTATTTTATGTAGGTTGGTTTTGGTCTGACATGAAAATTGGGGATCGTTATTTACGGAGGTTGTATGAATATTAAAGAAGAGATCCGGGAAGATGTTGCGGTGTTGAAGGTGACGGGTGCATTGATGAGTGGCCCAGAGGTGTCACCTTTTCAAGAGCACGTTAAAAGGTTGGTACGCGATGGGATTAAATATGTGGTGGTGGACTTTTCAAGTGTGAAGTGGTTTGGCAGCTCGATGTTGGGTGTGTTGACGGCCAGTTTAACGACTTTGCGCAATGAAGGTGGCGATTTGCGGTTGACGGGTGTGACGAAGAAAATCGAGAGCATTTTGATGGTGACGCGTTTGGCCAGCATTTTTAGAACAATAGAAACAGTTGATCGCGCGGTGGCAAGTTTCAAAACACAACCCCCTGAGGCGGCACCAGCCAAAGATGATGAATAAACAGTGTTAAAAAATAAAAATAAAAAAGGCGACTCGTTTGTGAAAACGAGTCGCCTTTTTTTTGTTCACATGTGTATCAGGAATGGTGGTGCCTCACTTTGTGGAGCACTCTAAAGCTCAAACTTTGTGAAGAGTAAGATATTGCGTGTGGCTGCAGGAAAGAAAGAGAGCCCTTCACCATGGGTTTCGTAAAGGGTGTCGAACAGGTTGTTGATGTCGAGGCGAATTTCAAAGCCTTTTAGGCCCAGTTGGTGACCTAAGTTATAACTGAGTGATAGATCGACTGTGGTATAAGGATCAACAACAAGAGGTATATATCCTTGGGTATTGCGCAGTGTTGGGTTTTGGCGGTTGTCTTCGCTGTTGTCGGTGTACTGTTTGCCCACGTGGCGCAGGTAAAGGGATGTTCGCATATTGTTGTGTTCGTAGGTCGCACGCAAATTGGCAAGAAGGTCTGGGAATCCAGCAATGCGATTGCCATCAAGCGCAACGGCTTGTCCACTTGAAAAGTCGGTGTGGTGTTTAAAGGTGTTGTGACTGAGGGTGGTATTGCCTTGAATGGTGAGTGTGGGAATGGGGCGAACGGCGGCGGAGAGTTCGATGCCAGAGTGCAAGGTTTTGTCGGCATTGCCTGTCACGGGTTGACCAAAGAGGTCGAGTTGACCACTTTTAACAATTTCGTCTCGAAAGTCCATCCAGAACGCGTTGGCATTGGCCCGAAAACGCGGGGTGGTGTATGCGAATCCTATTTCGATGTTGTTGAGCTTTTCGGGTTTGGCCAAAGGATTGTCAAAGTTGAACGTGCCGTTGGCATTTTGTTCAAATTGTGGGGTAGACCAGGTCGATTCGGCGGCGTCATAATAATTGACGAGTCTGGGTTCGCGTTCGGTACGGGCTATGCTGGTGTAAAAGTTGGTGCTGTTGGTGAGATTGAAGTTGATTCCGAGCTTGGGGTTGATAAATGTGTTTGGTACGGTGAATTCTGTGCCCACATATTTTTCATCAAAGAGGCGATAGCGTTTGTGTGCCACTTGCAGGTTGCCCATGATGTTGAGGCGGTCTGTGAGTTTGTGGTTGTGATTGAAGTAGGCAGAAGTGATCCATTTGCTGCCTTTGTATTCGTAGTAGCGGTAATCGGGTGTGGCTTCTGTGGGCAAGTTTTCTGCCCACCGAATTTGCCCGTAGTGGAGGGATTGGTGGTAGCGCAGTTCAAAACCGACGTCGGTTGTGGATTGCTCACGTTGATAGGTGATGCGGGGTAACCAGCCGCCTTGGCGGTTGTTGACATAGGCTCTGATGAGCGATTGCCCCGGATAGCCCTGTGAGGTGAATCCAAATTCTGGCGTGAGCCGAAAGTAGAAGTCGTCTGCCCATGACCCATCAAAGTCAAAGTATCCGCCGCCTTGTACGTAGAAGAGTGAATTGCTCACGGTGAGATTGGGGCTTGCGGTCCATTCGTGAATGAGTTCATAATGGGGTTGGTGAAAGTCTTCTATTTCTTCATTGCCCGTGATGGGGTTTTCTTTGCGCAAGGTGCGATCATTTAGGGCATCTACGGTTTGTGTGCCGACCGTTGTTGTGGGTGAGATGCCATAAAAGTTGAGGTGATCGGTGTTTTTGCTGCCGTAGATGTGAAAACGTGTGGTGGTGTGTTCAGTGTAGTAAGCACCGCCAAAAAAATAAGAAAGAAAATCGACCCAGGCTTGGTTGCGATACCCATCGGTTTGGGTTTTGCCAAAGTGTGCGTTGAGGGCCAACCGGTTGTCGAGCAGACCCGAGTTGAGGGTGACACCGAGTTTGCGCGTGTCATAACTGCCATATCCTGATGAGATGGTGAGCTTGGGTTCGGGCGCAAAACGATCTGTGACCAAGTTGATCGAACCGCCAATGGCGGCGGGGCCATAAAAGGCACTGCCTGCACCGCGTTGCACTTGGATGTCTTCGAGGCTGGAGGCAAGGTCTGGAAAGTTGACCCAATACACATTGTGGTCTTCGGGGTCATTTTGTGGAATGCCGTTGATCATGACGGCAATGCGGCGTTGGTCAAAACCGCGCATGGTGAGGTAGCTGTAGCCAATGCCATTGCCGGTTTCGTCGTAGGTGTTGATGGCGGGCAGTTCGGACAAGAGTGTGGGCATGTCTTGAAGGGTGTAACGATCTTCAAGTTCTTTTTTGGTGATGTTGCTAAAGGTGGTTGGTGTTTCTCTTTTGCGGGCCCGTGTTGCCGTGACGGTGACTGCGTCACCCGGTAAGGATGTGGGGATAAGGATGAGGTTGTGTTGTTGGTCTTGCACAAGGGCGATGCGTTTTTCTTGTGCGATATAACCGATGTGGGTGAGGTGTAAGATGTAGGTGTTGGGAGGCAGGTTGATGATTGTATATTGGCCCGTGTCGTCCGTTACGGTGCCCAAGTTTTGGCCTTGGATGCGGACGTTCACATTGGCAAGTGTTTCGCCGGTTTGGGCGTCGGTGATGGTGCCGTTGAGTGTCGCTGCTTGTAGTGTGAGAGAAGAAAAGAACAACAAGAAAAAAACAAGTGCGTGTTTCATTGCCATGCTCCTTTAAGACATAAAAAAAGCCGCTTTCATAGAGAAAACGGCCTTAGCATATACAGTGATAATCACACAATTGCTTTGGACTCCGCTACTCCCTACGCTGGCATTACCCAGATCAGGTTCACAAGGGTATGATCTCAGCCTTTCGGCACCCCTATGCGGATGATGCATATTCGATTTTTACTGCGTCTTAAATTAAACAAAAAGATGTCGATGCGTCAAGGGTCATTATAAAAAAAGGTCGAAAACGGTTTGCTTTTCTGTTTTAATCTCCATAAAATATTAATGTTTAGATTTGTGGGTTAGAGGGTTTTTTTAATCTCTTATTAGGGTATTGGTATGGTGTTTGTCTTTTTTTTGTGTATGTCCGGGATTGGTATTGAAGAAGTTTAGATTAACTGACATGGGTGAGAGTATCTCCATTTGAGGGTCGGTCGTGATGGCACACGTTTTGATTTATTTCCTTATACTTGGACGTCTGACCACGTCTGTGGTATGGGCACAAGAGTCGACCGTAGCTGTGGATTCTTTGTATCAAATGATCTTGGAAGAAGAGGGTTCTGTTTATGATAAAAAGCAAATGAAAGCGTTTCAGGTGTATTTTGAGGTGTATCGTTTAGAGCGAGATGTTTTTGGCCATACCCATTATGATGTTTCGTATCGGGTTGGGTGGCCTCAAAAAGAAGAGGTGGATGCGTCGCTCTTTTTGGCTTTAGAAAAACCCAATGCGCAGTTGTTGATTAAAGAGAGTGACCTGGCACCCGAAGGATTTCGCGATTATCAGGTGCGCTATGTTTTACCCGAGCAATCGCATTTGATTCAGAAGAGAGACAAAAACGAGACGGAGACAGAGGTGACTGTGAACTATGAAGGGGATCGGGAGAATGAATTTATATTTTTGAATATTGATTTGCATCAGGTGCCAGTGGGGATTCATCAATTGGTGGTGACGGTACATCATGCGGGGCAGCGTATTTCTCGGGATGTGTTTTTTCGGGTGGTGGAATTGGGAATCAAAGTAAAAAGTAAAAAGGAAGAGCAGGAGACAGGGTGAAGGCAAAAGGTCAGAGGAAGAAGATAGAGGGAGATTCAAAGGCGGTAGGATCATTGGTTTGTTGTTTGATATTATGTGACAGGGTTTTTCGATATGAAAGTTTCGTATTTCCTGTGTGTGTCAGAGCTTTTCGTGTGCCCGGTTGCTGTGATGACAGATTCTCGGGTGAGGGATGTGATTTGTTTGGCGAGGGAGGGGTTCTCGCTTTTTAGGTTGACGATTTGGACTTGGGTTGTGCTGTTGCGTAGGATGATGAATTGCATTTGTTTTTGGTCGCGGACGGTGTGGACCCAGCCTTGGAGGGTGATGGTTTGGTTGATGTGTTCTTGGAGCTTGGAAATCTGTAGGGTTTTCATGGTGTGTTTCCTTTGGTGAAAAGCGTTTTTATGTTTTTTCTCTGTCTTGTCTTCGACGACCTCCTTTCTTTGAACGGCCAAAGAAAGGAGGCAAAGAAATCCGCCACTGCGTGGAGCTTAAATTTTCTTCAGTGTTTATTACGGGTTTAGACCACCCTTACCTGCCCGCGCAGTTCCCACACCCCGCCTCGTGTTCCACACGCCACCCAACTCACCCGGCCACAACCCACCAACTGCACAACGGCCCACACCACCAGCGGGTCGTATTAAAGTTTTGGTTTTACTCCCATTCCTTTAGGAAGGGGCCGGGGGTAGGTGCTTTTGGATTTTTCCTCCTTTCTTTTCCTCCTTTCTTTTCCTCCTTTCTTTTCCGTGTTCTTCCGGGCACAAAAAAAACCCGCCGTCGAGATGATCGACGGCGGGTAGGTTGCTTTTTGGCAATAGACGATCTATGCCGGGCCAGCCCGTCGCCGGTTCGGATTATTATCGTCATTATTATTTTGGGTGTAGATGGATGCAATGTGTGGATGAATGGTCATTGTGATGTCTTTTAATTGGGTTAAGGAGTCGGTGTGTCCGTGTGGGATGCCAGCCAATCTTTTTTGAGAATGGCGTAGTATTTGAGGTCGACGAATTCATTTTTGATAAAAGCGACTTCGCGTAGGGTGCCTTCGTATGTGAGGCCACATTTTTCCATGACGCGGGCAGAGCCGATGTTGGGGATGCGGCAGCGTGCGGCAATTCGGTTGAGGTTCATGTTTTGAAAGCCAAAGGTGATGATGGTTTGTGAAGCTTCGGTGACATACCCTTGGCCCCAGTAGGTTTTGGATAGGACGTATGCGAGTTCGGCTCGGTTGTGTCTTATATCCCAGGTGCAAAAGCCGTTGAGGCCAATCATTTGATTGCTTTGGCGGTGAACAATTGCCCACGGTGCTATTTTGGCGTGTTTGTAACGGTTGAGTATGCGGTTGATGAATTCTTGGGTTTCGTCTGGGGATGTGTGTGCATACCAAGTGACATGCTCGGTTACGTCGGGGTCAGATGCCCAGGCGTAGAAGTCGTCGAGGTCTTCTTGGGTGACTTTGCGCAGGAGCAGGCGCTCTGTTTTTAGGGGTGGTAAGTCGGTATAGATATCGGAGATGGTCATAGTTTGGTAATAAGTAAAAGTGAGAGATTTTTAAAGTACGTTATTTTTGTGTAGACGCCAGAGTGAGAAGATACCGAGAATTAAGAATGTGCATCCGGCCATTAAGAAGGCCATGCCCAGTGAGTAGGCGTCGTTGACCCAGCCCATGATGGGGCCGAGGATGACAAACATGAGGCGACCGATGAGGCTTTTGACTGAGAGTACGGTGGCACGGATGTCTGAGGTGACGATGCGGTTGAGGTAGTCGTTGAGTACGGGGCCATTGATGCCGCGTACTAGGTAAAAGATGAATAAGATAGGTGCGGCCCATAGGCTTTGAAATTGGCTTAGGAGCAGATAGGCGGTGGTTGACAAGAGTATGAGTGAGATGAGCGCTTTTTTGCGGCCTAGGGTGCGTTCGATGCGATAGGCTAAGAGGGCA